>JALGXV010000431.1 GCA_029821885.1 Candidatus Hebobacteria bacterium | reverse complement strand
CGAGAACTACCCGAACGTCGGCCTCGATCTCTTCGAGGCCTCAGAGGCAGACCTCGACCGGCTGAAGAACGCGCTCGGGGTCTTCAAATGGGTCACCATCCACTCCCCCCACCTCGACTGGAACCAGGCCAGCGCCAACCGCCACTTCCGAAAGCTCACCTGGGATTACTACGACAAATGCATTGAGCTGGCCGTGCGCCTGAAGGCCGCGGCGATGACCTTTCACATGGGCGGCGGCACCTGGGGCTATCAGCGGAGCAAGCAGATCGCCTGGCAGTACAACCTCGAATACGCCCGGCATGCCGCGGAGCTCGCTCGTCCCTACAACCTACCTGTGGGCTATGAAGTCGGCGGCTTCGACCTCCTCAGATTCGTCTGCGACCGGGTCGATGGGTGGGGCATCAACATGGACATCGGCCACGCTTACATGAGCGTCCACGACGATGAGCCCTACTTCCGCTTCTTCGATGAGTTCAAGGGCCGCATGGCCGAGATCCATCACAACGGGGTCAACCATTACTGGGGCCGCTACATGGAACACCAGCCGCCCCACCTCAACAACATGATCGACTTCCAGCGTACCTACGAGCAACTCCGCGACGACGGCTACGAAGGCCCCATCGTGTGCGAGATCCAGGGCATGGACATCGCCCAGGTCATCCGCCACTGCCAGGAATCCAAAGACATGATCTCCGGCATCTGGAACGGCACGCTGAAGATGAAGAACCGGTGGTACGAGCCGCCGGATCGCCAGGCCTAGGAGATCACGGGCCGCAGTCGCTGTCGGTCAGCCCAGCCTCGTCGGCAGCAGGCTCATCCGCAGCCAAGCTCTGTGTCCCACGCCTGCCGCGCTGGCCCGAGCGACGGGCGCCCATCCAGATCACGCCGTAGAAGCTCGCCGCCTCCAGCACGACCAATGGGCAGAGGAAAGCTGCCCAGTTGTCGGACAGGGCAGGCATGTCGGGCGCGAGAAACTGCAGCAGCCCGTAGGCGCCCCCGGCGAGAGCGAAGACCGCTGTCACCCAGCCCCGTACGCGGTCGCTGGGCGCCAGTTCTCGCTCGACGGCCGACCCGACAAGCAGACCGACACAGGACCATGAGAGGACGAACGCTGTTGGGGTAATGTAGTAGCGCGTATTTTGCAGTCGGATGTGGCCGGGCCAGTGCCAGAGCCAGAGGCCTGCCGCGAGGGCTGCAGCAGCCACAATCACCGCTGCCCCACTCCACCACCAGCCCACACGCGAGCGGGAATAAAGGACCGCGCTCAACAGGACCACCAGCGGAGCGGCAAGGATGCCGAAGAACTCGAAGAGGAGAGACTTCGGTTCGTCGCTCGTCCAAACATGTTCCTGCAGGGCAAACCAGTGCAAACAGATGAATCCCCAGCCGATGCTGCAGAGCGCGTCATACCACAGCGGTCGAGCGCGTGTCACTCCCACAGAGACGCACACCTCCGTTCCAAGAGCATGACCAGCCTTAGCTTGCCGAGCGCGGGCCTTCTCTTGTGTGTGACTGGAGCGCCCCCAATCAGTCCTACCTGCCCGAAACCATCGAAGTACATCGTCAATGCACGCTCATTCCCCGTGTCGTAGAAGATGCACGCCCATCTCAGATCGCCCTCTTCGGTCGAGGGCCTCATGTCCGACTTCTCCAGAGCGGAGATCAGATCGTCGCGGAACTTGGACCCCCGAAACTGCTCGAGGATGATCCTGTATCTGCAACTCCTCTCTACACCGTCTGGACTCAATGGCAGGAAAGTACATATCTCCATTGGCACGTAGAGAATCTCGAGCTTTGTCAGAGCGCAGGAGACTCAGCGCTGACTGAATTGCAGGCACCTCGCCAGCCGCGCCTCGGCTGCCGCATCCCTGCAAAGGCAAGAGGAGTATCGCCCCGACGAGCAAGTATCGCATTTGCACCTCCAATCTGCGCCGCTTCGTGGGCAAGCTGCTGATCCGCAAAGAGCCCCTGTGATTCCTCATGGGTAAACGTGCGTCGATTTTCCCGTCCTCAGGTCCAGGGCGCGGACGCTCTGGTCCCCTCGCTTGCCGGCGATCGTTATCAGGTGACCAGCGTCATCGACGGTGGCGAACTGGTTCTCCTTGACGAAGCTCTGGGCCTCGGCCGCCGACGGGATGAGCCGTGTGCGGCCATCCGCATTCACGGTGAGAGCGCCGTGCCTCTCCGTCGACTTTGGCTCCGGAAAGGGCCAGACCAGCATCTCCGACGATCCGGGCAGCCCCGCCAGGACCGCCGAAGGAAATGGAAGCTCGGGCCCCGTCGCGGCAGACAACCATTCGCCTGGCTTCCAGCAGTAGAGCTGAGACGACTT
>JALGXV010000142.1 GCA_029821885.1 Candidatus Hebobacteria bacterium | reverse complement strand
TCTTGACAGGATGGGCCTCCCGTGGCATAATAATAACGTATTTATATAAGATAGGAGCCGAAGGACCATGCGCAGGCGAGCTGACAGGAAGCTGGGAGATCTGGAGCTGCTGATACTCAATGTGCTGTGGGAGCGCGGCCCCTCCACCGTCCGCGAGGTGCTGGAGCAGCTCGACGTGGAGCCGAGGCCCACCTACATGACAGTGCTCATCATGATGAGACACATGCACGAGAAGGGCTACCTCGACCGCGATGAACGAGGACGGGCCCACGTCTACCGGACTCGACTGCAGGAGCGCTCGGTCAAGAGGGGGCTGCTGCGCGATCTGGTGTCGAGCGCCTTCCGCGGCTCACCGGAGGCGCTGGTGGTTCGGCTTCTCGACGATCCGGGTCTGTCCGACAAGGAGCTGAGTCGCATCAGGAAGCTCATCGCAAAGAGAAAGAAGTAGCGGGGGCACGATGATGGCTGCTATGGATGGAGAGATTGGCCGACGTGTGGGGCCCTGTCATGCTGACGATCGCATGGCAGGCGGCCCTCCTTGCCGTGTTGGTTCTCGCCTGCGAGCGAGTGCTGCGGGTGAGGCAGGCGCGGGCGCGACACTCGCTGTGGTGGATCGTGCTCGCGGCGCCGCTGGTTCTCGCCCCGGTGCGGCTGGCCCTGGCGCGCAGCGCGGCCACAGTGGCCGTGCCGGCCCCGCAGCCGGTGGTCCGCGCGGTCGAGTTCACGCAGTCGCTCACCGGCCCGGCCGAACCACCGGCCGCGCCGCTGGCGCTGCGGCGAACAGCTCCGTCGGGCGGGCCGGCAGCGAGGCAGATGCCGAGCAGCGGAATGCTGATGGCGGTCTGGCTGCTGGGATGCGCGCTCGTCGCGGCCCGCCTGCTGCTGGGGCACCGGTCGCTGCGCAGGCTGCTCGCGGCCAGCCAACCGGTGGGCGAGGGCCCCGCGCGGGCGCTGCTGGAGGCGCTCTGCCGCGAGTCGGGTGTGGGACAGGAGATCGCGCTCCGCAGCGCGGTGGCACTCAGCGCGCCGCTGCTGTACGGCCTGAGGAGGCCGGCGATCCTCGTGCCGCGGGAGTGGCTCGACTCGCTCTCGCCGGAGGATCTGCGGGTCGTGCTCGCACACGAGGTGGCCCACATCAGGCGCCGCGATGTCCTGGGCAATCTTGTCCAGCGGCTGGCCGAGCTGCCCCTCTTCTTCCATCCGGCAAGCTGGCTGGCTGGCCGGCGGATCATGTTGGCGAGAGAGGAGCTGTGCGACGCGGCCGCGCTGGGCGAAGCCGCGGACGCGCGGAGCTACGCGCTGTCACTGTTGTCGGTGGCGGAGAGGACGCGAGGGCGGCTCGCGCTGGCCTCGGTGGGAGTGGCGGAAGGGAAGTTCACACTACTCAGGCGGGTGGAGGCGATCATGAGACCAGATCGAGTGAAGGGCGTGAGCCGCGCGGTATGGGCCGTTCTCGCGATCTTCGTCATCGCCGCTGGGGTGGCGTTCGCCGCGGTGCAGTTCGCGGAGCCAGAGGCAGCCGCCGCGCCGGGCGGGGGGATCGAAGGTCTCTGGTCCGGCAAGGTGACTGTCGGCTCGAGGGAGATCGGGGTTGTCTTCGAGATCGCCGAGGGGCCCGACGGCAGCCTGAGCGCTATCCTGGAGTCCGCCGACGAAGGGCTGCATGGCATGCCGGCGAGTTCAGTGACATTGGAGGACACCCTCCTGCGTGTCGAAGTGGCCGGCCTCGGCGGCGTGTATGAAGGGATCGTTTCCCCCGACACCTCGAGCGTCGAGGGAACGTGGGAGAACTCCGGAAAGGCGTTGCCCCTCACGCTCAGGCGCGTCGAGGCGGTGCCGGGACGGCCGCAAGTCCACTCCGGCCTCGAGGTGGCGGAGGTTCGGTTCGACCCCGTCGCCGAGGGGAAGAACACGCTGGCGGTGAGAGTCAGGAACCTGACGGACACGGACCAGGTCTTCTACCTCCACATCCAGACCAGGGTGAATGAACCCAACGGCGTCGGCTGGGGAACACAGTTCTCCGAGTCCCTCGCGCCGGGGCAGGACAAGTGGTGTCGGTTCGCCTACCAGTTCCAGAGCACGCCGGACGAGCGAAGTTGGATACGGCTGCAGTTCTACAACCCGCCCTCGGCTGAGGAGTGGAACTTCGAGGAGTACTTCCACCGGCTCCGGCGCCCGGGCTCTGAGCTTCCCCAACGAGAGCCTGACGCGACCCCGCTGGCGCCCGCGCCGGCCGATCTGCGAGAGCGAATCGTCGGCCGCTTCACAGATATCCAGGGGTTCCTCCAAGACGAGGAGTACGTCCAGGCGTGGGGCGCCTTCACCGAGGAGTACCACCAGGCCGGCTTCAACAATCATTACGAATCCTTCACGCGGACGATGGCGCAGGAGCGCCCGCGCTTCTCCTGGTCGAGAAGCGACTTCCTGGCCCTGCAGCCGCAGAGCGTCGGGCTCAAGGGCGAGCGTGCAGTCTTGAGCGCCCGCTGCGGAGAGGCCCTCTGGACCATCGACTTCGCCCAGGAGAAGGGCGAGTGGCGCCTAGACTGGATGCGTGGTTACGTTCCGCCCGCGTTGCTCTGGCGCGGTTGGCAGGATCGTCTGCTGCCCCAGTTGGAGAAACGCGCCAGCGCGCACTTCGACATCTACTATGCGAAGGGCTCCACCGCCGAGCGTGACATTGACGAGATCGCACAGAAGAAGGAGGCCGGCTATCAGGCGGTCCGTGACTTCCTGGGAGTCGAATGCGATGTCCGCATCCGCCTCGTTTTCTTCGAAGATGGGGACACGAAGCTCAACGAGACCGGCCATATGGGCATGGGATGGGCGACGGGGACGACCATCGTTGAGGTCTACAACGATGTCGAGCAGCTCGACCCATACCATGAGACAACTCATATCTTGGCCGGACCTCTCGGCAATCCGCCCGCGCTGTTCCAGGAAGGCTTCGCGGTGTACATGTCCGAGCGGCTTGGGTCGCCGTCCTTAGACGGCCTGGGCGGAGGGGGCCTGTCAGTGTACGAGCGCGCACGGCAACTGCACCGCGACGGAGAGTGGATCCCACTGGAGGAGCTGCTGACCTACACGGAGATCGGGTCATCCGAAAGCCGACCTCCAGTCGCCTATGCGGAGGCGGGCGCCTTCGTCAAGTTCCTGGTTGATAGCTACGGAAGGACGAAGTTCCTGGAGGCTTATGGCGCGCTGCAGAAGTCAGACAGCCCACAGAGCCATCGGCAGAACGCGGAGGCGCTCCAGCGCGTCTGCGGCAAGGCCGTTGCCTCGCTCGATCTCGAATGGCAGGCGGCGATCGGAGTGCCCGCCTCGCCAGGTGGCGGCGGCGGAGGAGCCAGCGGCAGGACCACCGGATTCGGCGGTGGCGGATATGGAGGCGGTGGAGGTGGTGGCGGCGGCAGGGCCGGTGGGCCTAGCACCGGTGGCGGCATGTTCGGCGGCGGCGGCCGGAGAGTCGTGGCGGCCGAGGTGGACTTCATGGCGGAGGCGCGCTACGTGCAGAGCAACATGCAGCGGCTGGGACTCGCCATGAGAAGCTACCTCCTTGAGCACGCGGAGATATTCCCCAAGGGAGACACCGTCGATGAGGTGCTGAGGCGGCTCGAGCCGTACCTGGCGCCGGAGAGCATTCTCGTTCACGCCATCATCGGCGATCCTCTCGATGTGCGGTACGTCGCCCGCTCCGGCGCGGCCGTGCCGCCGGAGAAGGCCGCGGCGACCCCCTTCGCGGAGGCGACCTGTGCGGTCTTCCCGGGCCTGCGCGTCGTTGCCTATGCGGACGGTCACGCAGAGAGCAAGATCTCCGGCGACGGTGGATCGGGAGGCGGTGGCTGGGCGCTCACTGCGGTTCTCGTAAAGATGGAACAGCTCGCGCTGGCCATGCGCGCCTACCTCGCGGATCACAACAACCGCTTTCCCACGGCGACTGACGGCCGCAGCTTGGTCGCGGCCCTCGACACGTATCTCGATCCCCGGCTCCTGTTCACCCGCCCGGGCACCAACGACGAGATGGTCGTGCGCTATGTGATGGAGCCTGGAACGACGTGGAGCACCATCCCGGGCCGGGAGGCGCACAACGTGTGGGTGTTCGTGGCAGACTACAGTCCTGAATTCACAGTGGTGGTTGATGCACAGATGTTGGCGCGGATACGAGGGACGGACTAGGACTGCCGCAGCAGCAAGACGGCTGGGGACTCCCTTGCGTCCCCGTAGCAGCGGGCGGCCCCGCATAGGCGGGTCCGCCCGCAGGTGTCCCCGTCGCGATCGGAGCGAAGCGCCTCGCGCGACAAACGGCCGCTCCAGAACGTCTATATAGTATGAGGGGACATGGGCGACTCAGTCGAGCAGTGGTTCCCGTGCCTCGCCTGCCGTGGGTGGGATGGGCGGACTTAGGACCTGGGCGGGTGGAGGCGACATGCGAGGGGATAGACTCCGGTTGTTGGCCATTGGCGCGTGGGTCGTGCTCATCGCGCTGATTGGCGTGGGGATCGCCGTGCTTCCTAAGACGGAAACGTGGAGACACTCCCCGGTTGGGCTGGAGGGGAGCGCGAGCCGCTTCTGTCCCGAGCCTGTTGTGTTGCCATCCCGGCCGGTTGTGCCGGCCCGCTCTAAGGCGCGTGCACGGAAGTCGCTTGCTGAAGTGGACAATAAGACGCTGCGCTCTCTTCCGAGGTGTTGGACGAGAGGACTGCAAGCATCGGCATTGGCCGGAAGATCGCACTGGTCGCCGACTGAGCCTTCGTGCTGGCGGCATCCCACCGGTCCGCCGAGGAGCGTGATGTGGGCGCGGCGTGTGCCGGACGAGGGGCGGCCCGGGCCGGGTGCGGCAGACCGGAGCTACACCCTGGCCCACGTGGCCGAAGTCCGCGGGGTGGCCCGGAAGCTCTTCGAAGAGATCCGGGACGCCGACTACGAGCAGTTCCTCAGCGCCGATAGTCGAGCGCCAGAGGCCGAATCTCACACCGAGTCGACCGCCGTCAGCAGCGGCGCCAGGGAGGACCCGGCCAGGGTCAGCTGCCGCACCTTCCGCGGATGTCCCATCCGATCCATCTGGGTGGGCGATGCCTACATTGACGGAAAGAGCAGGCCGTGCGTCCCCTATCGACTTGAGCTGAGCGACGGCGGTGGGATGTCCGGGAATCTGGCCTTCGAGTACCTCGATCTCGGCGGCGGCGGCCGCTGGCACCCGGTGGAGGGCATTGACTGGCTTCTCGGCGAGGCGGGATCGTGAGCGGCCGGCAGGGCCTGCGGTCGGCCGGCGCGGTCGCACTGCGCGCAGGGCCGGCAGAGGTCGTATTGAGGGCTCAATCAGCGTGGACGCTTGCGTCCATGCTGCTGGGAGCCGGGCCGCGGGGGCAGAACAGATGACCACCAGGCTCCCGCGGCCTCGGGCTCCCGCGCGCCGCGAAAGGCTCAGCCGCGGCCGTTGCCCGCACTTCTCGGCGCGTGCTACACTTCCTGTGTGAGCAGTGACCCTCAGAATCCGGCGCGGGCGAGCGGGCCCCGCGCCCTTCTCATCGCAGCCGTCGATGACCGCGCGGCCGAGGCCGCGTTGGGCCGTGTGCGGGAGCAGTTCCCGGTGGCACACGTCACCGCGGTGGCACGGCCGGGCTCTTCCATCTCGGCCGATCGCGTGATCGCGGCCCCGGCGAGTGGCCCCTATGGCTTCGCGCTCAGGGCCTCGTTGCTGGCGGAGGTGCGGCGCGGATACGACGCGGCCTGGGCGGCCGTGGGCGACCTGGACAGCCCGGCCTACCGTCGGGCGGCCGCGCTGCTTCGGCTGGCGCGGGCCAACGAGAAGGCCGCGGTGGGGCCGGGCGGGGAGGTGGTTCCGTTCCGCCGGTGGCTGCGGCGTGCCGGCATCTCCGTGGGGCCGTTGGCGCTCGTGCGGGCCGCGCTGGGTCGGCTGGCGGCGCCGCTTCGGCGGCGGCGCGCCCTGAAGCTGCTGCGCGGCAAGCGGCCGCCATGGGGCTTCAAGCGCGTCAACATCGGG
The DNA here is from genome assembly GCA_029821885.1 of Candidatus Hebobacteria bacterium. Classification (GTDB taxonomy): domain Bacteria; phylum Armatimonadota; class Hebobacteria; order Hebobacterales; family Hebobacteraceae; genus Hebobacterum. Next base: position 2,393 of record JALGXV010000142.1, on the reverse strand, counting down.
GTGAGCGACCGCTGCAACCATCGCTGCATCATGTGCTCGGAGCATTCGCCCTATTGCGCTGATGGCGGCCGGCGCGTGGCCGCCGAGGATGTGCTCGGCGAGCGCGACTTCGGGGTGATGGACCCCGAGATGTACGCCGCGCTCATCGCCGACCTGCGCGAGATGGGCTGCGAGGGAGTGGAGCTGTGCGGCCTCGGCGAGCCGCTGCTGCACCCGCGGCTGTTCGACTTCCTGCGGCAGGCGAAGGAGGCCGGGCTGTGGGTGCGGCTGGTCACCAACGCCGGCCTGCTCGACGAGGAGCGGGCGCGGGAGCTGGTGTCGCTCGGGCTGGACGAGCTGCACGTGAGCATCAACGCCGCTACGCCCGAGGCCTACGCGACGGTGCACGGGGTCGCAGAGTCGGCCTTCGAGCCGGTACTCGAGGCCATCCGCGCAGTGCGCACCGCCCGCGAGCAAGCGGGGCTGTCCGCCCCGGCCATCGAGACCTCTTTCGTCGTGCAGGCGGACAACTACGCCGAGCCGGTGCAATGGGTTGAGGCGGTCGCCGAGGCCGGCGCGGATATCGCCACCTTCAGCGCGCTCGGCGCGGCCCCGCCGGAGGCGCCGGTGCAGCTCACCGACGAGCAGCTCGAGGAGGCGAAGCGTAACGTGGCCGAGGCCGTCGAGCTAGCACAGTCCAGAGGCCTTGAGGTGCGGGGCACCTTCGGCGCGCTGGCCGAGAGCGGCACCTCGTTCTCCATGAACATCTACGCGCACATGCCGTGCTATATCGGCCACATCTTCGCGCTCGTCACGGCCGACGGCCGCATTCATCCCTGCTGTGCCTGCGAGAGAGTGGTCGGCGATGTGAAAGAGGGCGGCTTCGCCGCCGCCTGGCGGGCCGACACCTATCGCGACTTCCGCGAGGAATGCCTCGACCTGCCCAACCGCCTCCCCGGCCTAGCGGGCTGCTCGTGTATGAGCTGCCCCTACGGCCCATGGAACGCGGAGTTTCACGCGAAGTTGCAGGGGCGGTGAGGGCGACCAGTCACCGGCGGCGATGCTTCGCATGGCCGCCTTACAGAACGGCAGGGCAGGAGGCAAGCTCCTGCCGCCCGAAGTGTGGGCCTGTTGGGAGGAGGGCGCGATGGCGAAGAAGCTGCGCGTGGGGGTGCTGGCATCGGGTGGGGGGACGAATCTCCAGACGATCATCGACAACTGCGCCTCGGGCAAGCTCGACGCGGAGGTGGTGGTCGTCATCAGCGATGTGCAGTGCGGCGCGCTGGAGCGGGCCCGCAAGGCCGGCATCGCAGCCGAGCACATCGACCGCCGCGACAAGGAGCGCTTCCCCACGCGAGAGGAGTTCGACCGGGCCGTGCTCGCCTGCCTCCGGCGGCAGGAGGCCGAGCTGGTCTGCCTGGCCGGCTATCTGCGCATCATGACCCCCGAGCTGGTGGAGGCCTACGAGGGGCGAATGATAAACATCCACCCCGCGCTGCTTCCCTCCTTCGGCGGAAAGGGGATGGTTGGGCACCACGTCCATCAGGCCGTGCTCGACTATGGGTGCAAGGTGTCGGGGGCCACGGTGCACTTCGTCACGCTGGGGACCGATGAGGGGCCGATCATTCTTCAACGGCCGGTGCCGGTGGAGGAGGGCGACACGCCGGAAACACTGGCGGCCCGTATACTCCCACACGAACATGAGCTATACTCGGAGGCGATCCAGCTCTTCGCTGAGGGGCGGCTGAAGATAGAGGGGCGGCGAGTGCGGATACTGCCGCGGAAGGCATGACGCCGTTTGGGGCGGCCGCGCACAGCGCCGATTGCAGGCCGGGCTATGAGTGTCCGAGCCGAGAGGCAGGGGGGAAGCATTGAAGCGCGCTGAGAAGCGCGATCCACTGGTCACGCTGCTGGCCGCGCTGGCGGGAGTGCTGCTCGCGCTGCAGGCCGCCTACTACCTGCTGTACTCCTACACGATGATCACCTTCCCCTATCAGCTCGACTATGGGGAGGGGCCGATCCTCCAGATCGCGATGCGGGTGGCCCGCGGCGAGGCGATGTACCCGATGACGCTGGACGGCTATCCCTATGTGGTTGCGAGCTACATGCCCGTGTACTACGCGCTCTCTACGCTGGCTGTGTGGGCGACCGGGCCCGGCTTCCTCGGCGGAAGGCTGATCGCCGCGCTGGGGGGGCTCGTGATGGCCGGCGCTGGGGCGCAGTATGTGTGGGACAAGACGCGGAACCGGTTCGCCGCTTTCCTGGCCTTCGGATTCGTTCTCGCCGTTCCCATCGTCATCGTGTGGTCGAACCTGATGCGGGTGGACGTTCCCGCGCACGCCCTGAGCATCGCCGGCTTCGTGCTGGTCGAGCGCGGTTGGCGCGTGCCGGGGATCGGTGCGATGGGGCTGGCC
>JALGXV010000141.1 GCA_029821885.1 Candidatus Hebobacteria bacterium | reverse complement strand
CAACTTCACAGGTTCCTCTCTGTTGCGGAAGCTCGCCAGCAGATGCTTTCGGCAGCCGCGCCTGAGGTCCTGGCGAACCGGCTCAGGGCGCTCGCGCCATTCGTCGCGCTGACGACGGCGAGCTACGAGCGTGGCTCAACGTACCCGCCTGTCCAGGCGGAGCCTATGCGACACGGGCCAACGTCAGCGAGTCGAGTGAGCGCAACCTTCTCGACGCGAATGCTCAGACTGCCGTCTGACTGTCTCTTCACCACAAGATTGCGGAGCCACTTCTCATTGTCGGGCTCCGGGTGGTCGAGCCGCCAATGGTTCCCGCGGCTCTCGTCACGTTCGAGCGCGGCGGTGGCAATGACAAGCCCGACGTCGAGCATGATCTCGGCCTCTACGGCCTCTCGGAGCTCACGCGGGCTGCCAGCGGAGATATCTGCGATCTTGCCCCGGAGCCTCTCGAGCTCCGCCACCGCGGTGGCCAGCGTCTCGCGCCTCCTCACCGGCCCCACCTTCCGCCACATGATGTCGCGAATCTGCGCCGTCACTCCCTTCGCCGCGACCCCCTCTCGAGACAGGATCGACGACAGCTTCTCTTCCTCGTCGACGACCTGATCTTCGCACGGGTCTGGCTCCGGCGCCTTCGCGGCGGCCTCCGCCGCGCCGCGACCGGCGAGGAATCCGGACACGATGATGTCGCCGACAGCGGAGCCGCCGAGTCGGGCCGAGCCGAACGTGCCCCCGGCGGCCTCGCCGGCGGCGTAAAGTCCGCCAGTGCTGGATCGGCGGCGCTCGTCGACCTTGATCCCGCCGCAGGAGTAGTGCGCGCCGTAAGTGGAGAGCGCCTCGTCCTCGGAGAGCACGCCGCTGAACAGCGAGTTCAGTTCCTCCTGTGACATCATGAAGGTATCGAACTCCATGTCGATCAGCTCGGCCCCTGCCCTATAGGCGAGCGCGTAGCCGTCACCTGTCGTGCCGGCCGGGTTGTTCTGCCGCGCGTAGATGCCGGAAGCCCCTCCGGTGGCAACGATCACTGCCCTGGCCGAGATCGCGATTAAGCCCCCGGCCCCGAGGTCAAGAGCAGTCGCCCCGGCGACGCCCGCATCAGAGGTCAGCAGTCTCGTCACAAACGTGTTGTCGAGAATCACCACCTCTTTGTCGGCGGCCGCCGCGCGCAGCGGCTCGCGGATCGCATCTCCAAGCCTCCCGCGCGGACCGGGGAAGAACCACAGCTGCCTGGTGGTGCCGGGCCGCTCGAGCGTCGAGGCGTCCAGCCGCATCTCGACCCCGTATCGCCGAAGCTCCGGCATGCGGTCCGCCGCCTCCGCTGCATACTGCCAGGCGAGCTCCTGATCGCTCAGATAGTTGCCTTCCTCCACGACCATGCGGAAGTAGTCCTCGACCTGGTCTGTCGGCACATGCGCTCCCCAGCCAGCGATGACGGCCGTGCTGTTCGGCCTATCGGCGCCGATCTTGGAGGCGAGGATCACGCGGCACCCGTGCTCCGCCGCCTCGACGGCCGCTCGCAGACCGGCCCCGCCGTTGCCTACGACCAGCACGTCCGTATCGACATGTCTGCGCTCCATTGCCCTTCCTCTTCTCTCCCCAAGGCCTTCCGCGACTGCATTCAAGCACCGCCGCCGCCGCCCCTGCTCGCGCGAGTGCGACCGACGAGGTCCGCGGCATGGAGCGAGCGATCTGCTGCGCCGCGGCAACGCGGTCCGGGCAGGCCATTCCAGTGCCCTAGGCGAAGTGCCTGAAGCTGACTGCGAGTTTGGCGAGATAGCGAGATGCAGCAATAAAGGGAAGGCACCACATGAGTAGAGCGGTCTCGATTGGCTCCACGCAGGAGATCCCCCTGATCTGCGAGGCGGACGTATTGGTGATTGGCGGCGGCCTCGCTGGGGTCGTTGCGGCGACTGACCTGGCGAGGGCGGGTCGCGCAGTTCTCCTCGTCGAGTCCAATACGTTCCTCGGGCACGAGTTCGGCGCCTGGCAGCGGCCGTGGGTCGAATGGCGCCGAGAGCAGCAAGACCTGCTGCGTGAGTGGCTGCCGGTGGAGGGCGCTGAAGAGGGCGAGACCGTGCCTCTCCATATGGACACGCTCAAGTTGAAGCTCGAAGATAGCCTGCTCGAGTCGGGAGCACAAGTCCTCTATGCAAGTCGGCCCGTCGGGCATCGCAGAGAAGACCAGAAGTGGCTCGTGTTCCTTGGCAACAAGTCAGGCCGGCAAGCCGTTCGCACGAAACACGTCATCGACGCCACTGAGACCGGAATCATGTCGTGGCTCAGCGCTGGGGCGGGAGCCAAACTCGATTCTGCTTTGGACCAGTCCGTCATGGTGCGGCGCACCATCGAGTTCACCGGAGTGCGGCGGGAGGGTGTGCGAGACTTAGAAGTGCCCCCGGCCCTGGGGATCGCGGGGAACAGCGTGACGGCCTACCCAGGAGGGTTCTCCGCCGACCACGTCTATGTCGATGTGCCCCTTGACGTGGAAATGAGCGGCCCTCCGTCACCCCGCTCGGATTTCGAGATCGAGATGATGGCGCGCACGAAGTCACTGGAAGTCGCGGCGTACCTCGTGCAGAGCGAGCGCGCCTTCTCGAAGGCCAAGATCGGCCTCGGTTCGCTGCAGGTGATGCGCGGCGAGAGCTTCGACGCGGCAGCAGCGATACGCCAGGGCCGCGAGCTCGCCACCTCCATTGCGGGGGACGAACCGGCCGCGGGTAGATGCTACCGACTCACGAGCACTCAGTGCCAGGAGATGCGACTGCCCGATGGGTCGTCCGACCAGGTCGAAGCGGCCGTCGCCCAGGTTACGTACGAGGAGCAGAACGAGCTGGCCGCCGAGTGGGCAGGGGAGCGGCTGGCGGCCCCCGCAAGCGCTGTGGAACTCCTTGCCGATGTCGACGTGACCGTCGTGGGAGGCGGGACGAGCGGCGCGCCGGCGGCGCGTGCTGCCGCGAGCGAGGGAGCAAACACCGCCCTCGTCGAGATGAACTCCAGCCTCGGCGGCACGGGAACGGTTGGATCCGTTTGCGTCTACTGGATGACAAGTCCGGACCTGTTGATGACCTCCCCCAATGCCTTCTCGGACGACATCGATCGCCGGGTGGGAGTGTGGGGAATGCGCGTCGGTCGCCCGACCGTACTGCAGACGTGGGTGCGGAAGGACAGCCGGGGCAAGGACTACTGGTGGGGCGAGGACACCGCGTGGAGCATCGAGGTCAAGGCGCATGTGCTCCTGGAGATGTGCCACGAGGCCGGTGTCGCTGTCTTCCTCAACAGCTTCTGCATCGGCACGCTCGTCGACGCCGGCAAGGTAGTTGGCGTGGTTGTCGCAACACCCTACGGCCCTCGCGCCATCCTCAGCGATGTGACCATCGACGCCACTGGCGATGGGGACGTCGCGGCCTTCGCGGGGGCCGAATACGTCTACGGCAGCGAGCGGGATCGGATGACGATGTGGGCGTGCCTGCCGTTCCACCGGGAGCCAGGCGGGCACGGGAGCCATTTCACGTCCACCGTCGACGTCGGCGACATCTTTGACTACACTCGCTTCATCCTAACGTGTCGGCGTAGAGGGGGGAGGCTGCACGACCACGGGACCTATATCGGCCCCCGGGAGTCCCGCCACATCCTCGGCGAGACGGTCATCACCCTCGAGGATCAACTCCTCCTCACCCACTATCCCGATACCGTCACGATGATGTTCAGCAACTACGATATGAAGGGCCAGCACGTCGCCGACATCGTGGACTTCGGGATCAACCCGCCCCACTTCGATATGGACATACCGTACAGTGCGCTGGTGCCGAGGGGCCTCGACCAACTACTGGTCGCGGGCAAGGCGTTCTCTGTGACGCACGACGCGTCGGCCGCGCCGCGCATGCAGCGCGACCTCCAATTACTAGGCGGCGTCGTCGGCACGGCGGCCGCGCAGGCAGTGCGGGACGCAGTGACCGTGAAGACGCTCGACGTAGCGAAGCTGCAGCGGGCCTTGATCGAGAGCGGCAACCTGCCGGAGCGCGTGTTGAGGGGCGCGCCATCGCCAGCATCAGCCCGGCTTCACCAGACCGTGGCTGGTCTGACCGGAGATGAGCGCTTCGAGTGGCTCCAGATGCTTGCCACCGAGCGGATCACTTCCGTGCCTCCCCTGGTCCGGCTGTGCTGCGCGGAGTCACAGGAAGTCGTGCCGCTGCTTCGGGACGCGTTCGAGACGTCGACGGGGAAGCTGCGGCTGCTGCTGGCCCGGCTGCTGCTATGGCACCGGTCTGCCGATGGACTTGACGTTGTGCTCGAGGAGATCGAGCGTCAGTGGAAAGAACACGAAGCGCTGCCCGAGTGTACTCGCGACCTGTGGTGGGTCACCGGGGTGCCCGAGCACGGAGTCATGCCGGAGATGGTGCACCTCCTGTACGCGCTGACACGGGTCGAGGATCCCCGGGTGACCGCGCCGTTTGAGCAGCTCGTGGCGCGAATCGAGAAGGTGGAGCGCGACTACTCGGACCTGAGCATCCGAGTCTTCGACTACATCCACATGGTCGCCCTGGCCGCCGAGCGTTTGGGAATGTCCCAGTTCGTGCCGCTGCTGGAGCGACTGCTGCAGTTACCGGAGCTTCAAGACTCACTCCGCCAGCCGTCGATCCGGACGGATGATCTCGAGGAGAGGAAGGCCTATCTCGTCGTCTGCCTCGCCCGCTCCCTCGCGCGCTGCGGCCGCAAGGAGGGGCTGCTGAAGTTGGCTGAAGTGGTCTCGGATGATCGTGCAGTGATCTCGAAGAGCGCCTACCAGGAGCTGCGCGCGCTGACCAACATGGATCACCCACGCAGTCGCGAGGCCTGGCGCGAGGCGCTCCAGGACTACCCCAGCACCTTCGCTGCCATGCTCTGGGAGAAGGAACTCGCATAGGACCTCTCCTCACCAGACGAGGAGAGGCCGAGCTCGAGCTGCTCGGGTGACACGGGCGTCTCCCTGAGCAGGTCGCTGAGCTGCCCGAGGCGGCGGCCGTCACAGAGAAGGAACGGCGCCGCGCGGCGCACTACCATGCCCAGCGCGCGGAGATGAGCCAGGGACGTGATCCTCTCTCTGCGGCGCGCGGTTAGCACGCGGCCGGCCGACCGGGGGCCGATGCCGGGAACGCGCAGCAGCTCCGCGCGCGTGGCCTGATTGACCTCAAGGGGGAAGAGGTGGAGATTCCCGAGCGCGAAGGCCACCTTGGGATCTGCGTCCAGCGGCAGCTTTCCCTCTTCGTCGAAGCTGATGTCGGGAAGCTGGAAGCCGTACTCACGCAGCAACCATTCCGCCTGATAGAGTCGATGCTGCCGCAGAGGAGGCGTGGCCGGTTCTCCCTCCAGCGGCGTGTCCGACACGGGCGTGAAGGCCGAGAAGTACGCCCTCTGCATTCCGACGCTTCGGCGGAGGGCAGCGACGGAGTTCAGTATCTCCCGGTCGGATTCGCCTGCAGGGCCCACGACGAACTGCGTCGTCTGACCGGCCTTCAGCGTGTCAGGACCGGCCTGCTCCGCGGCCTGGCGAATCCAGTGCATGCGCTGGATGATATCTTCGGAGAGGCGCTTTCGCGTTGCCAGGCGGTCGAGGGCCCCTTGTGTCGGGGCTTCCACGTTCACGGACACACGATCGGCGAGCTCCACCGCGCGCTCCACGCAGTCGCGGGGCGCGCCCGGGAGGATCTTCAAATGGACATAGCCACAGAAGCGATGCCTCTCCCGCAGAATCTCCACTGCCGTCAGCATGTCCGCCATGCTCTCTGCCGGCGTGCCGTGGACAGCGGAACTCAAGAACAACCCGCTGACGAGATCCTCATCGCGGAGAGCTACGAACGTGTCGGCCAACTCATCGGGTGCAAAACGATGTCGGCGGAAGCTCCGCTGGGCGCGGCTCGCGCAATACAGGCAGTCGTAGTGGCACGCATCGCTCATCAGAACCTTGAACACGGAGAAGAAGCCGCCGTCGGGGCGAACGACGCGCGTGATGGACGAGGCAAGGAGATCGCTGGCATCCACCTGTGTCGGCTCCCCGCAGGTGGCACAGAGGTCGAAGCGCGCTCCGGTAGACAACTTGATGAGCTTGTCAGTCAGCAGCGCCGCCACGGTGGCCCCCTTCACCGGACGATACCACGCGTGGGCCGCGTTGTCAAACGCATGTTTGCACAGACTGGCAGATCCCCTTGGCGCTACCCCCACCCCTTCAGGAAGAAGTCGTGCTGGCCGGCTCGGGCCTCGGCGAACTCGGGGCTGGCTCGCAGCGTGTCGAGCACGGCCTTGTCCTCGTCGGTCAGCTGCGGCTCCCGGGCCGCCCTCAGGTTCTCGGTCAGAAGCTCCGCTGAGGCCACGCCGAGCACGAGGGAGGTCGCCACCTCCTGCGCGAGTAGCCAGCGCACCGCGGCTCGGGCCAGCTGCGGCCGGTCACTGATCCCGGCGGCCTCGCCCAGGCTGAAGAGGCGCCCCTTGAGAAAGGCCTCCCGCAGGAAGATGGACATCCCGCGCTCCTGCGCGGCGGGGATGACGTGTTCGAGCGCGGCGTCGCCAACGACGCTCAAGTTCGTGAAGACGGCGTCGAAGCTGGCCGTCTCGATCATCTCGAGCGACAGTGCTTCGCCTGACAGCGTGTCCACGCAGGCGAAGCGGATGAGGCCGTCCCCCTTGAGCTGCTCGACATTCCTCGCGAGCTTCCTCACATAGCCGGGCTGCCGTTGGATCGCCGGGGGGAAGAGTCCGAAGTTGTAGAGGTCGATCCGCTCCCGGTGCAGCAGCTCGCACCCGTGCTCGGCCTCCGCCTTCAGCAGCCCGTAGTCCAGAAGCTTTGTCTTGTCCTCATCCGATGGGTCATTGTTGTAGACCATGCCCTCCGGCCGCGTCTGTATGTAGACGGGATATGGCGGCGGCATCTCCTGTAGATTGCGTCCGAGGGCCTCCTTCTCCGAGTCCATGGTGACATCGAAGAAGTTGACGCCGCTCTCGTAGGCGACTTGCAGGATCTCGCGCCGGCTGTCTTGCCCGAAGCCGTCCCAGATCACGCCCGGGGTGACGGACTTGTGGAACTCCTCCCCCATCGCCTTCACCCGGCCGTCAGGCAGAAACTCGTGCCCTCCCAGGCCGATCTCCGAGAGCTCGACCTCCGACCCAGGGACGCGGTTGTATCTCATCGTTCCGCTCCTCTTCTGCTCCGTCGAGCAATGGTCCTCGGCGAGAGGATGCCTTTGGCCGCGGATGCGACGTTGAGTGCGTAGCCCACGCGGCCAGGGGTGAGGACAGCTTCCGCGGCCTCCGCCAGCGGCAAGTCGCGCCTGCGAGTCACGCCCTCGCGACCATGTGGAGCAACGGACCCCAGCGGCTCTGCGCTACCACCTCGCAGTGCTCGATCAGCCAGTCGAGGACGGTCTCTCGGGGGAGTGCCGCCGTAGGCGTGCAGTTCGCGTAGACTGAGCAGAACGCCTCCAACGGAGTTGCACGACCTCGGCCAGCGAAGAACCTGCTCAGCTTAAGGTCCAGCCATTCGCTCGCGGTCGTGTACGTTAGGCCCTGCCGCGCGTCGAACGTCGCCGGGTTCTGCGATGGCACGACCCAGCGGCCGCCCTTCCGGACGAACTTCGCCTTCGCCGGGAGCCGATGCCGTGGTACTCGACCGCTGCCCACATAGCGGAACTCCCTGTCGGTGAGCATATACTGGACGACCTCGGGCGGCACGTCAGCCCGGAACCGGACGTCCGCGGCTGCGTCGAAGTGGACACCCGGCTGAAACACATCCAGATCAATGACACTGATGAGGATGGCGGGGCGGCCCTCGGACTCGGCCGCGCGGTTTCTCGCGAAGCCGAGGGGCGTGCTCGTCCCGAACGCCATCCACACGCCCTTGTAGTGGGCGAAGCCGTGCTCCAGGATCTTGGCGGCCCGAGAGACGCTGGTCCCGTGCCACA
>JALGXV010000140.1 GCA_029821885.1 Candidatus Hebobacteria bacterium | reverse complement strand
CCTGCTCTACACCGGAGTGGTCGTGGGCGGCTTTCTCTCCTACGCGCGCGTCCGCGCCGACATCGGCTTCGACCCGGGCACGTACCGTCTCAGAGAGATCACCATGATGCCGACAGGCACTCGGGCGCTGCGGCCGCGAGAGGTGATTGCCCTCGTCACGACGAGCTGGGTCGGCGAACTCTGGCCCAGCCAGCTCATCAGCGTCTGCAGCATGAACACCCTTACCTCGTTCAAGATCGGGGAGGCGGCCGGCGTGCCTCTGCGGCGGCTGACCATCCTGCTGTTGGTGTGCTTCCTGATCGCGCTCGGAGGTGGCACCCTCTATATGCTGCATACCCTCTATGGGATCGGCTTCAACTCGACCCGGTCGGGATTTGCCGACTCGATCCCCGGTTGGGAGCTACGCTACCAGGGAGCGTTCATCGACGAAATGCTCACGAATCCCAGTGGTCCGGAGTGGGATGGAGTGCTGTGGTGCGGAGTGGGAGCCTTGGCCTTCGTCTCGCTCGCGCTGATGCGCCTTCGGTTCCTGTGGTGGCCGTTCCATCCAGTGGGCTTCATCATCGGATTCGGCCTGCTGCAGTACCCGATGTTCTTCTCGGTCGTCATCGCCTGGCTGGCCAAGTGTCTCGTGCTGAGATACGGTGGCCTGCGGCTGTATCGGCAGACCCTGCCCATCGCCATCGGCCTCATCGTCGGTGACGTGCTGAATCGCTCGCTCTGGAACGTCATCTCTCTGGCGACCCACGGACACTTGTGAGAGGCTGGGCCGAAACCGACAGGCTCTCCTAAGTTCGCCGGCTGTAACACCAGCCTGAAGGTGGGGAGCGGTGGAACTCGTGTGAGGTCTGGGCGATCCCCTTTGTACTTGTTAGGCGGCGATGAGACCGGCGGTACTTGTCGGGCGACCGCGAAACCGGTCTGAGGGCCCTCGGGCTTGCTCCACTCCTCTGACTGCTTCGGGGTCCGAGACCGTTGCCGCGCGCAGATGGCAAGGCAGAGACATCCTGAGCATATGTGGGATTCTTGTCTCGACTGTCTTGCCGATAGCCGCCGTCGGGGCAGTTCCGGACGAATTAGAAGCGCTGCTCAGGGCGGATCCATCGCCGCGTAACAAGCACAAGGTGTCCCATCGCTATGTAACAACCGCACACCGACTCAGAGATGAAGGGAATCGCCCAGGAGTGCCCGGACAGCATTTCTGGAGAGGACAGGTCTCACAGTCGCTTGACAAGGACCGCCGGTGTCACGGGCCCCTGACAAGGGCAGAAGGGATCAGTTCTGGGACCCTACGGGGATGAGAGCATCGCGAATGGGCTCTACCCACTTGTCAGCGTCGATGTCGTAGACGATGAAATCGCTGTCGAACTGCCAGTAGCTCCAACTCCAGCCGTGGGATTCGGCCAGTCGCACAACGAACGAGGTCCACCGCGCGCGCGAGTCCATGTCGGCCGCATCGTACGCACCGAACTCGCCCAGTAGAATCGGTCGTTCGTTCTCCTTCGCCCATTGCGCCGCGGTCAGGAAGTCGGCCTTGATCGCGGCCTGCTCCGACTCTGTCCCTCGCCACTCGTAGCCGACATCGTCCTCGCGCCCCTCAAAGGCTGCCCCCTGGTGTGTAAAGGTGAAGGGCTCGTAGTAGTGCACCGTAGCGATGATGTTCCGGTCGCCCGCCGGCAGCACCAGCTCGGCGAGTTTGCCGATGTTGTTCCACTCGCCGGGCCCGATGATGACGGTCCGGTTGGGATTCGACTCACGCACGAGAGCCAGTGCCTCGACCAGGAACGCGTTCCAGAGCTCTGGCGTTAGATCTCGATAAGGCTCGTTCAGCAACTCGAAGAGCACCGTGTCGGGCGCGCCGGCATAGCGCGGTGCCATCTGCCGCCAGAAGGCCAGCCACTTCGGTTTCAGGCCCTCTGGATCTCGCGCCATGGAGTTGTACTCATGGCAATCGAGGATCACTAGCAGGCCGTTCGCCAGCGCCTGCTCCAGCACCCAGTCCAGCATTACGAACCACTTCGGCTCGATTCGGTAGTCCTGGTCGGCGTCGGCCATGTGCTCGAATGGATGCAGCGGGACGCGCACGTGCGCGAAGCCCGCCTCCTTGATCAGCCTGAAGTGCTCCTCCTGCATCCTGTGCTTGTCCGGCTCCGACCATCCCGGGTCGTACCCGATGATGTTCACTCCTCGTCCCAATCGTCTGTTCTGAGCGAAGACGTCCATGTCTCTCTCCCGCGGTTCCGATGGCTGTCCGCCTCTTTCCGCCCCGCCACACCCCATAAGCACGGCACAGAGCACCGCTGTCGTCGCCAGAAACCTCATCCGGGCGCTCTGGCGGCTCTCAGGCATGTCCCGTTGCCATGTAACAGGGGCACAGTGTACCAGGATTCATCCGCAGCACCAAGATGTTCAGGAATCCCCTTGGGTTCCCTGGTCTCGGAACGGAGTTAACATTCCGTCCTCCTTGTGCTTGTTGCGCGGCGATGAGACCGGCCTGGGAGGCGGACCCGGGGCGGCAGCCCGACTGCGATCCCAGAGGCGGTTCCATCGGCGCCTGACAAGCGCACCGACGCCTGAAGGTCCTTTCTCAGGTCGCCCGCAAGTGCTACCACCTGTCATGTTGGTACTGAGGCGTATGGCGGGTGGCGTGTTCTCGTGAGACCGACGGCGCTCTCACGTCACCTCGAACTGCCCCGTTTCCTCCCAGGTCCATGATGCGGCCGAGTATCCGGACTCCTGCAGTTGCTTCATACGTTGGCGATTCAGCTCTATGCCGAGGCCCGGCCCGGCGGGAACCTCGAGACAGCCGTCTTCGTCAAGCTGGAACGGGTGCTGCGTAATGGTCTCCACCAGGGGGTTGCCCACATTGAACTCGACAAAAGACTTCGTGTGCAGAGTGGCTACCAGATGGATATCCGCGGCCAGCCCAACCGCTGTGTTCCAGCCGTGTGGAACCAGCTCGATGCCGTACGCTTCCGCCATCCAGGCGATGCGACGCGACTCCGACAGCCCCCCTACCTTCGTGGCGTCTGGCTGCACGATGTCCATAGCGCGCCGCTGGAAGAAGGGAATGAACGTCTGCCGCCTGGTCAGCACCTCCCCGTGCGCGATCTTGACCGGCGACAGATCTGTCAGCCTCGCATAGCCCTCCAGGTCATCCGGCGCAAGCGGCTCCTCGAACCAGTAGACGCCATAGTCAGCCAGCATCTTGGCACGCTCGAGAGCGTCTTTCATCCGCATGGCCCAGTAGGGATTGCTGCCACCGGCGTCAACCAGCAGCTCGGCGGCTTCGCCGGCCGCCTTCCGTGCCCCCCGGACGAGCTTCGTGTCGTCGGCCAGGCTCTGCTGGCCGAACGGGTCCCACCCGAGTTTAACTGCGCGGAAGTTGCGCGCGCGCATCTCCTCGATCCGCTTCGTCAGCGTCTCCTCCGGGTGGAACAGAACTGAGCCGTATACAGGGACCCGCTCGCGGCAGCGACCACCTAACAGCACACTGACCGGCTGCCCGAGGATCTTTCCCGCCGCGTCCCAGAGCGCGAGGTTGATGGCGCTTATGGCGTGAGTCATCGCGCCACCGCGCCCATGCCAGTACGTGAGCTGATGCAGTTTCTCCGTGACCCGCTCAATCTCGAGCGGATTCTCGCCCATTACAAACCGCTTCAGCCATGCGAGTGCGCCTACTGCCTGTGGTGTCTGCGAATAGCACGCCCCCCAGCCGCTTACTCCCTCGTCCGTGTGCAGCTCCACGAACACATGGTAGTTCTGGTCGGGCATGTGGACAGTCCAGTCTGTAATCTTCATTCAAGCACCCCTTGACGCGGTAGGAGGAGGACCGAGCAACTTGCCGCACTGGGGCACATGCTAGCATCCTGTGGCACCTTGGTCAAAACTCGGGACCGGGTGGGTCGGGCCGTCTTTCTTGGCTCCGCCCGCCGGCAGACACCTCGGTTCCATCTATCCGAGTCCGGTGGCCATTGGCGACAGCGGCGAGCGGCACCGGCTGCGGCGGAGCAGCCGCACCGCTCAAGCGCACCTATGACGGGCTGCCCCTCTGTCTGATCGCGGTAGCTAGCACTACTTGAGGGTGCAGGTCAGCGCACTGCCGCGGAGAAGTGACGGCCGATGCTGGAGCCTGACCGGGTTCTACATCATCGCCGACAAAGGAGATTCTCCAATGCTGAAGATCGGACAGCAGGAGGCGAAGGCCGCGGCGAAGGTTATACTGAGCAGGAACCTGATCCGGTTCCTGGAGAGGAAGGCGGGACAGCTTAGCGAGTGCGCGAAGTTCGAACGCGAGTTCTCAGAGAAGATGGGCACGAAGTACGCTCTGGTGGTCACAAGCGGGACGGGCGCGCTCATTTGCAGCCTCGCCGGCCTGGGAATAGGGCCCGGGGACGAGGTGATAGTCCCGGCCTACACCTTCATGGCGACACCCGTGGCGGTGCTGGCAGTGGGCGCCATACCGGTCATTGCGGACATAGACGAGTCGCTGATGCTGGACCCTGCCGATGCCGAGGCCAAGATAACCTCCCGAACGAAGGCGATCATTCCCGTGCATATGGTTGGACTGGCCTCGAATATGGACGGGATCGTCAGAGTGGCGCGCAAACGCGGCGTGAAGGTGCTGGAGGATGCCTGCCAGGCTGACGGGGGCTCCTATGGGGGCAAGCGCCTGGGCTCGATCGGCGATGTGGGCGCCTACAGCTTCAACTACTACAAGAACATCACCTGTGGTGAAGGTGGAGCGGTGGTCACGAATGACCCAACGGTGTACGAGAGAGCCATAATCCACCACGATCCGGGCACCGCGTTCCGCTCTCATCGAGCTGACCTCAGGATCGCGCCCTTCACCGGGCTGCATTTCCGAATGAACGAGATCTTGGCAGCGGTTCTGCGCGTGCAGCTCAGAAGAGTCGATGGGCTGCTGGCGAGACTTCGAGAGCAGAAGGCTAGGTTTGTGGACGCGCTGGCTGATACGGGGCTGAAGCTGCTGCCGAACAACGACCCGGAAGGCGACTGTGCGACGGTGCTCGCCCTGTCGTTCCCGAGCGAGAAGGAGGCGCGCAGATACATGTCCCTCCTTGCGAGCGAGGGAGTTGACTCAGAGACGCCGATAGACAGCGATCGTCACATCTACTCCAACTGGGATCCGATCTTGGCGCGCCGGGGGTCATACCATCCCGCGCTGAATGCGTTCGCGCGGCCGGAGAACGCGGCCTCCGAGGTCGAATATTCGGAGGACATGTGCCCGAGAACGCTCGACCTGTTGAGCCGTGCTGTCTTCATCGATCTGCATCCCGACTCCACGGCAGCCGCAGTCCGAAAGAAGATCGACGGCTGTAAGAGGGCGGCAGATGGGCTGGCGGCCAAGCAGTGATATGTGAACCGGTCGGTCTGCCGTGCGGCCTGGGATGAGCGGGTGAACCGATGTCGCGGACCGTACCATAGTCGTATCATCCTGGACACATAAGCGAGTCAGGCGCGGCCGGCCGCTAGGAGGGGCAGACCTTGACGGCACAGGCGCAAGGGAGACCAGGGGATGGCATCGACGGCTCTCGTGCCGGCCGGGGAGTCACCGGACGTGCAATCCTGATTGCCGTCTTGCTGCTCCTCCTGCTCGCGCCGGTGTCTTTCTATGTAGAGCAGGTCGTGAAGGTCTCCTGGGGTTTCTCCGGAATGGTCCCGCCCATCGTCGCAGTGGGCACGCTCTTCCTCCTGGTCGCTGCCAACCATGCACTGGCGCCGCGGCGGGCCGGCCTGAGTCGACGAGAGTTGCTGGTCGTCTACGTCATCCTGACCATTGGCGCCCCGCTGGTCTCGCGGGGGGTCATGCTGTGGTTTCTCGCCTGCTCCTTGGGGCAGCAGTATTACGTCCAAACGGCACCGGTGTGGGAGACCAGCTATCTCCCCTACGTGCCCGACTGGTTCCATCCCGGCGACCCACGCGCCATCGAGGGGTTCTTCCAAGGCGATGCCCCAGTCCTCTGGGCGTCGTGGTGGACGCCGCTTTCCGCTTGGGGCTCCTTCTTTGTCGCTCTCTTCGTCGCAAATCTCTGTATCATGTTGCTCTTGCGACGGCAATGGCTCACCCATGAACGCCTGAGCTTCCCAATCGCTGCGGTGCCGCTGGCCGCGGTCCGCGAGCGCCCGGACGGATCGGGGCGTCTCCCGACAGCGCTCATGTTCTGGCTGGGATTCGGGGCTGCCCTGCTCTTGCACGCGCAGTACCGGCTCCCAGAGATCTATCCGTGGCTTCCCAGCATTCCGCTCGGGGAGTACAGACTTATCACCTCTGAGAAGGTCGGACCGCTCACCGGGGTCGGCGACATCTGGCTGATACTCTATCCGTGGTGCATCGGGCTCGCATATCTCATCCCCAAAGACCTGTCCTTTTCCGTCTGGTTCTTCTGGCTTGTGAGGGTCGCCTGCACGGTGATTGCGATCGCTGCAGGAGAGACTCCTCGGAAGCCCGAGGAGTGGTACGGCGCGGCCTTCCCCGCCCCGTACTACCAGGGGGCAGGGGCGGTCATATCTCTGGTCGTGCTAGCCCTCTGGGCCAGCCGCCGACAGGTGGCGCATGCGTTTCGGGCTGTCATCACGGGGGAGCGCGACCAAGGCCCTGAGCACTCGGTTGCCTACCGATGGATCGTCCTGGGCCTGGTCCTCTCCGTGGGCTACTTGGTGTTCTTCTGCGTCGCAGCCGGCTCTCGGCTGGCTGTCGCGCTGCCACTGGTGGCGTTGATACTCGCCTACCATATGGTGTGGGCTCGGCTGCGGGCCGAGAACGGCATGAGCTTCATCGGTTTTCCCCTCGGCGTGAACGATATCATGCTTAGTACACTGGGGACCGCGGCTTACCGGCCAGCCGAGATCGTGAGCATCACTGCCACGAAGTGGACATATGAGCCTGGTTGGGGCGAAAGCTGCGAGGTCATCACTGGCTCGTCGCTTGATGGCCTGAAGATCTCGGAATCCGCTCGCATACGCCAGAGGCCCCTCGTGCTGGCCATGATTGGCTGCTTTATCTTCGCCCTTGCCCTCGGCGTCTTCGTCGAGCTCACAGGAGTCCACCGCTACGGCTTCTACGCCATTCTGCCTGTGGAGGGCTGGCTCGAGCAATCTGTGCGCAACGCTGGGCCGCAGATGCACGAAGCGATGAGCAATCCGACCCGCTTCAGCCTTCCTGAGGTGCTTGCCCTCGGCGCGGGTACGGGGATCACGTTCCTGCTGGCGGAACTGCGCCTGCGGTTCTGGTGGTGGCCGCTGCACCCAGTCGGCTACCTTGCCGCCAATGTATGGGGTTCCCAGTGGTGGTGCGTGCCGCTGTTCATCGGATGGTTGCTGAAGAGCATCACGATCAAGTACGGCGGCCTGCGTCTATACCAGAAGACGGTGCCTCTGGCAATCGGAGTGATCGTCGGCGACCGCCTCAGCGAGATCCTCGGGGCACTGGTGTTGTGGTTTGTGCGAGTCTACCAGTGAAACGGTGTTAAGTGATGGCCTTCCCCCAAGAACGTATCCAGGTTGAATGTCAGGGTTTGACCTGGGGGGACTAACATCGTGAGTGGTAACGCTGGCGGGGGCAGGTCACCTGCAGTCAGCCCAAACAAGGCCAGTACGGGTTCAGCGGTCGTTGTGTAGTGCGCAAATACTCGTCGGCACCGCTGACGGGCTCCAGAGGGCCAGTCCGTGTCTTTCGTATCTGGTCCGCGTGCCCCAGGTGAAGCAGGTGCACGACAGCCACAGATGGGTCTGGAAGTCGGATTATTGACGGCCGAGCGCGACCTATTGGACTCGTGTCAGCGCGATCTCAGGGCTTCTCGGTAGGGACCTGCCGTCCCCGCGACAGCTAACAGGGACCGGTGGTCTCATGGCAGAATCGTCGGTGATGGCCGCGGGCAGACAGCCACATGAGAATCGTGCCTGGTCGCTGCGAGGAGGGTCGAGTCATGACAGAAGAACGCGAGACTCCTA
>JALGXV010000430.1 GCA_029821885.1 Candidatus Hebobacteria bacterium | reverse complement strand
GATGCCGCTGCCCTTGAGCGCACGCGATCCTGATCACCCCTAAGCACATGTGCGATCGACCGTCGTCGGCCCCTGGGTGGACAGTCGAGCACTCAACGAGGGAACGCCCGGAAGCGGCCAGACGCCGATCTCAGGATCGCTTGACAATGACCTATGGGACCATTCGGCGGCGCCTACGGCCGCCGTTCCTTCTCGCGGGGGTCGCAGCCGATCAGGGGCGCACAGCAGACATCCGAGTGGCCCCATAGCACCACTTACGACCCAGGAATCTGGTGAGGGAGCAGACTGGGTTCGCAGGGATCAGTATCTGTCTTGCCGGACCCATCGGGGGTCGAGGCCCGCACTCCCACCCGACAGGCACGACTGGCCAGACTACCTCTTCGTGAGGGCCTCTGTGACTCTCTCGGGAGTCATGGGCATCTGGAGTACCCGCGCGCCGGTGGCATCGCAAATGGCATTGGCGACTGCGCCGCCCATTGTGATGATTGCCGGCTCGCCTCCGCCCTGCGGGGCGTCGTTCTTGTCCTCGACGAACACGGTCTCGATCTGCGGCAGCCACGAGAAGCGCGGAATCTGGTAGGAATCGAAGTTGCGGTCGAGGATCTGTCCACCCCTGAAGCGGATCTCCTCGGTCAGGGCATAGCCCAGGCCCATGGTGATACAGCCCTCCATTTGGATCCTCGCCCCTCGGGGGTTGATCACCAGGCCCATATCCTGCGCGCACACGACCCGCTTGACCTGAACAGCTCCGGTCCTCTCGTTGACGTCTACCTCAGCGATCGTGGCCACGGAGGTGCCCGAGTCGATCCCCAGCGCGACGCCGTAGCCCCGGCCACTGGGTGGCGCAGCCGGCGTCCATCCGAACTTCTCGGCAGCGGCCCTCAGCACTCCCCGCATCTTGTCGTCTCTCAGGTTCCTCAGCCGAAACTCCACCGGGTCGATTCCGGACCGTGCAGCCATGATATCGATCTGCGACTCTCGGGCGAATGTGTTGGTGTTGTTGGCCGGTGCGCGCCAGGCCCCCGTAGCGAAGGGATGAGACCGCGGAGTGCCCCCCCACCCCGATCCGTGGGCGATGGTGGCGTGGTCGGCGATGTCATAGAAGTGCTCCGAGCCGCGGGTCCCGGCGAAGTAGACGTGGTAATCCCAGAAGGCAATGCCGCCGCCATCGGTGATGCCGGATCTGATCTTGACCACAGCCGCGGGCCGGAAGCTGTCGTCGAAGAACTCTTCGGCTCGGCTCCAGGCGACCTGCACAGGCCTCCCCACCAGCTTGGCGAGGCGCGCGGCCTCTACCACCTGCAGATTCCTGGTCTTGCCGCCGAACCCGCCGCCGACGAAGGGCGGGATGACCCGGACGTTCTCTGGCGGCAAACCGAGCGCTTCCGCGACCTCGTCCTTGGCTCTGAATGGAGTCTGGGTGGAGGCCCAGACGGTCGCCTCGTCGCCCTCGATCTGGACCACCGCTGTATGCGGTTCGATGGGCGCGTGGGCCACATAACCGTCCAGGTATGTTGTCTCGAACACCTCCGCCGCGCGGCCCTCGCCTCTCTTCAGGTCGCCGCCTCTCGACACGTCCTCACCTTCAGGAGCGACCTTCAGTAGATGGTCGAAGATGGTCCTGTCATCCACGTCAGACTCGGGCGTATCGAACTCCGCCTTGACCTTCGACAGCGCCCGCTCGGCCTCGTCCGGATGCTCGTGCAGTGCCGCAACGAGATCCCCATCTCTCACCACCTGCGCACCCTCGACTTCTCTCGCTCCAGAGACATCGACATCGGTCAACGTCGCCCCGTGCGCCGGCGGCCTCAGGATCTTCGCATACAGCATCCCAGGAGGCCGGATGTCCCCGGCGTACTTCGCCGCGCCAGTCACCTTTGCCAGTGCATCTCTTCGGGCAGTGGGCTTGCCGATCACCTTGAACGCTGCCGGCGTCTTGACGGAGGCCTTCGCATGCCTCGCGATCTGCTTCCCCTTCGCGAGCTGGGCATACGATACCTGTGTGCTCCTGCTC
>JALGXV010000139.1 GCA_029821885.1 Candidatus Hebobacteria bacterium | reverse complement strand
GAGGTGATGGCGGACGTCACCTCAACAGCCTACGAGTCCAAGCTCATCTTCTACTCGAAGAGCTTCGACGACCGGGTCCGTACCTTCTGCATGTGCCCCTACGGCGAGGTCGTGACGGAGGAGAGCGACGGCGTCATTACAGTAAACGGGCACAGCTACGCCGGCACGCGCACGGAAAACACGAACTTCGCCCTGCTGGTGAGCACGATGTTCACTGAGCCGTTCCACGATCCCATCGCCTACGGGCGCTACCTCGCACGGCTGGCGAACCTGATCGGGGGAGGAGTGATCTGCCAGCGATTGGGTGATCTGCGCTCCGGCCGGCGATCGACTTCGGAGCGCATCGGGCGGGGCCTCGTACAACCCACCCTCGCTTCGGCGACGCCCGGAGATCTGAGCTACGTGCTGCCGCACCGCTACCTGTCGAGCATTCTCGAAGCTCTCGACGCGCTCGACGGGTTCGCCCCCGGTACAGGGTCGCGACATACGCTGCTCTATGGCGTAGAGGTGAAGTTCTACTCCGCTCGGCCGCGCCTAACGGCCTCTCTCGAAACGGAGGTCAAGAACCTCTTCGCAGTTGGGGACGGCGCGGGGGTGACGAGGGGCCTCCTGCAGGCCTCTGCGAGCGGCCTGGTTGTGGGCCGCGAAGTGCGCCGGCGTGTCGAGCCCTGAGCAACCGGTCAGAACTCCTCGACCTCGTCCGTCGGTTCACTCTCCGGCGGCTCGCCTGCCAGCACTCCCGTGTTCTGCTCCAGGAGTATCCGCAGGAATCGCTGAGCGAGGAGGGCGTTTGGGCTGCGCTTGTGCACCTCGGCGTAGATGCGAGCCGATCGCTCTGCCGCCGCGGCGAGCGGCGTCACGGGCGATACTGACTCCAGAGGGATGTCCTCGCCCACACTGAGTCGAGGGCAGGGATCGTACAGGATGCCGGCATCGGCCTCCCCGGCGCTCACCGCCCGGAGAACGCCCAGAGATGTCTCTTTCACCGAGAGCCTGTCCTGTAGCTCCGACCACAGCCCGGCCCGCTCGAGTTCGTGCTTCGCGTCTGTCCCCATCGAGGTCATGCCGGGTGCCGCAACGGCAATGCTCTTGACCCGGTCGAGGAGCAGGTCGTCGAGGCTCCCTACTTCGGCGGGGTTCCCCTGTGGCACGACGATGACAGGTACGAACATCCCGACGGATCGGCGCGAGCCCCGATCGAGGTGCCCCTGCCGTTCGAGGTCGCCGATCTCCGTCTCGCCCAGACAGACGAGGATGTCGGGGACCTCGCCGTCGTGTACCCGCTGCTTCAGAGCGGAGGGCTCGTCGCTATCCACCGCCAGTGACTTGGTCGGGTTCTCCGATAGGAACTCGTCTCGGGCCGCCTCCACAAGCGGAAGCAGGGCGCAACTGCAGTACACGACGAGGTGGTTGGGGTCACGCCTGACAGGGCCGGTCCTCGGCGTCGTCTCTCCACCGCACCCAGTCAACAGCAGGGACACAAATGCTGCCAAGGCAAGCACACGAATCATTGAGCAAGCACCCATTGCCTATTCTGACCTGCTGGGGACGCGCCCCCCGTTCTCATCTTCCACAGACTGGGGTCCCCCTCAACATCGCGGCGCCACTTCGGCCGCTGGTCGATCCCGTGCCTCACGTCGGGGCGGGCAGATTTGAACTGCCGGCCTCACGGTCCCGAACCGTGCGCTCTACCAAGCTGAGCTACGCCCCGTCGCCCGCGTATCATAGCACACGGGTATGGCGGAGTCAATCTGCGACACCTGGACATTGCCCGCGGGGCGCTGCCATGCTAACATGCGGTGAGTCGAGAGTGGCGCGGCCCGTAGAGCGTTGGGTTTCGCGCCAATGCGCACCATATGCGGGGGCACCCGAGATGGCGAAGTGTCCGAGTTGTGGGCGTGAGATGGAGGCGGGACGCAGCTTCTGTTCGGCCTGCGGGGTGCAATCGCCAGCAGTCGCTGCCATGATCCATGATGCTCGCCAGGCCCTCGCTAGCAACCCGGATGACACTGCGGCCCGCTATAACCTGGCCATTGCCTACAAGCTCGGCGGCATGGACGACATGGCGATGAAAGAGTTCGAGCTCGTTGCGGGAGCCCAGCCCGACTTCGGCGACGCGTTCTATGAGATGGGGTTGATCCACGCGAAGCACGGACGCAGAGAGGAAGCGATTGCCGCTCTGGTTCGCGCGCGTGAGCTAGACCCGGATAATGTCCGGGCATATAGGCTCCTGGAGAAGCTGCGGTCTGGAGGCTGACCGCCGGCTATCCTGTGTGCCTGGCGCCGTCGAGCACCGCGCGCGCGTCCTCCTCTGTGGCGGGCCGCGGGTTGGTCTTTACTGATCCCGAGACGAGGGTGTCCTGTGCAAGCACGGGCATCTCTCGCTCAACGATGGGCAGGTCTGCGATTCCGATTGGCACGCCGACGTCGACGACGAGAGACTCGACGCTCTCGATCGCCTCGTGCGGCTCTTCGACTTCCCTCCCCAGCAGAGCGCGGCCCACGGCCGCCACCCTCTCGGGCACAGCAGCAGCGTTGTACCTCAGCACCGGGGGCAGGAGTCTTCCGCAGGCCGCGCCGTGCGCGACGCCGTATCGGGCGCCTACGGGGTGCGCCAGCGCATGCACGAGGCCGAGACCGGAATTCGCGAAGGCCATGCCGGCGAGCATGCTGGCGAGAGCCATAGCCTCCCGCGCTGCTCGGTCGGCGCCGTCGGCAACGGCAGCACGCAGGTTTGATCCGATCAGCGAGATCGAACGGAGCGCCAGCGCTTCGCTCGGCGGCGTCGCTCTGGTGGAGAGGTAGGACTCCACGGCGTGAGTCAGAGCATCCAGCCCGGTGGCGGCAGTCAGCGCTGGGGGCATTGTCGTCGTCAGATCCGGGTCGGCGATGGCCGCCCGCGCGAACCAGAATGGGCTTCGCACCCCGACCTTCAGCCGGCGCTCCTCGTCGAGCACAACGGATACAGAGGTGATCTCGCTGGCAGTTCCAGCCGTTGTCGCCACGTTGATGAGGGGGAGCCCGGGCCGCTCCACGCGCTTGCCTCGTGCGTAGTCGATGATGGAGCCCTCGAGCACGGCCATGGCGGCAATGCCCCGTGCTGCATCCATAGGGCTGCCGCCGCCAAGCCCGACGACGAGGTCACAGCTCTCCTCGCGGGCGAGCTCGCCGCCCCGATCGATGGTGGCTCCGCTTGGATCTGACTCGACTTCGTCGAAGAGGGCGGTGGTGAGGCCAGCCTGGGCGAGGAGCGCCTGGGCGCGGTCCAGGACGCCTGTCCTCTTCATCGCCGAGCGACCCGTGACCAGGAGCGCCCGCTTCCCGAGCGGCTCGGCCTCATCGCGGAGCCTGTCGAAGGCGCCCCACCCGAAATGTATCACCCCCGGCAATCTGAAGTCGTGCATTGGGTTACTCCTCGGCGGGGGAGACTAGCGCGCGGCGAATCCGGCCGCACACCGGATATCTCCTTTCACCGGCGGTTCCCCTGTCTCCTCCAGCATGCAGGCGGCCGAGTGGACCGGCGCGAGATCGGCGGAGCTCGCGACGAAGGAGTGCCACAGGCGCGCCGCTCTCTCCCCAGGCAGGGATGGAGTGGCAGGGGCGCGTTCGTGTGTCGCGCCGCCGTCAGAGCTTGAGACGGAATATCGCCAGCTCTGTCAGCTGGAGGATCACGCCCACCAGCAGTACGCCGAGAAGCAGGACAGCACCGTTTTCAGCGGACAGCCAGGCGACCTGATCGAGGGGGCGCTCGTCAAGGGTATGAGGCAGGATCTGGAACTGGGCGAGGGTCGACCCAAGCTCCACTTCCAGCCACCGGTAGGCCGCATGGATAGATGCGACGGCAAGACCGATGATGGCCGCCGCGGCAGGATAGGCGCACCAGGAGACAACGCGGTACTTGTACTTCTGATGTTCGAGATAGACGGGGCACTCGCCACACGGCGCCTTCTGCTTCTGCCGGCGGCGGGCCTGGCTGCGGGCACGCCGTTGAGCGACCTCCAGCTCTTCAGCGACCTTCGCTCGGGAGTCGGCGCCGACCCCGGTCAGAAGGCGGGTGGCGAGGCCCTGATCGCAGTAGCAGCCGCTCCGCTTCTTCCAGCATGAAGTGCCTTCGAGCAAGCGCGGGCAGTTCGAGCGAAGACTCGTGCGGCAGAAGTGCAATTCCCAGCATCGCCGCATCAACGAGGGGCGTTCGGACACGCGCTCAGCTGCTATCGCCATGGTTTCAGCGGACTGGGTGCCAAACCTGGCGGCGACGCGCGCGGGCGAGGCGAGGGCGATGATCCGCCCCACGGCCACCCGCAGGATCCCCACTACGACGAGGGCGCCCCCGGATGTCTGGAAGGCTGATACCAGGGATTGACCAAGCTCCCTCAGCTCCTGGGCCGTCGTCGCCTGGCTCTTGCTTCGGATGATGAGCGGGAGAATCGCCCAACAGCCCAGGCCGATCAGTCCGGCTATCCACCCCGTGCTCTCCGCGCGGTAGTGCCGGATCATGGCCGCGATCACGGCGAGCCACAGACACCAGAGGAAGGCATCCTTCGCCAGGTTGACGTTTCGGGTGACCGTATCGAGGGCGGTTCCGCGCACGATCGGCGCCGCGAGATAACCGGAGAGGACGATGAAGAGGATAATGGCGAGGCTGATCCCCGCGCCCACGGCTGCGATCAGGGTGACGTGTTCGAGGGGCTTCTTCACTGACTCAGGCAGCTGCATACGGAGCTTTGCGGGCCTGTCGCCTCGCTTCCGCGCCTGCACCTGCATTGCCTCCTTGCACCACAAGCCGCATGCACCGCCGCGGGGCGGCGGTCACCCACTTATAGTATACCTCACCCCGGGGCGCCAAACAAGGCCCACTGGACACCTTCGCGCAGCGCTTGGGCGAAGGTGAGCTGATCCGGATTTCCCTCGGGCCGCCCCTTGACATGGCCCCGAGGGGCCGCTATACTGGGCGCCGCTAAAGTGAAAACGACTCGCGGTGGCGAGTCTCAATAGTTGTCAGGCTAACCCCACCCCAAACCCCACCCCACCACGAGGCGGCAGACTCCCCCGGTCTGCCGCCTCACCTTTGCTGGATCGTCCGGCCTCGACCGGAGCACTACCGATACTATTGGACCCCACCCGGCTGATTCGGTTGACACTTCAGCAGGCAAACTGCTAAGTTCTGCCAGCAGGGATGTGTGCTCAGGAGGCGTGTGATGTCGAAGTGGCAGTGCACCGCGTGCACCTACGTCTATGACCCCGAAGCCGGCGATCCCGACAACGGGGTCCCACCGGGAACTCCCTGGGAACAAGTCCCTGACGACTGGCTGTGCCCGCTGTGTGGTGTCCCCAAGGACATGTTCGAGGAAATCCAGGAGTGAGCGAGATGGCCGTTGCTGTATGGCGCTCAGATCACGGCCGCGATGAGGGCCAGGTGCTACCATGCGTGCCGTGATCCAGCACGGGATTCATGACGTGCGGGTTGGAGAATGGCCGCCACCTTCCCCCAGTGCGGGAGAAGTGCTGATACGTGTGAGGTCGGTGACGATCTGCGCCTCCGACGTGCATGTGTTTGCCGAAGGCAATGTCGGCGGCGTGAGTTGGGATGAGCCCTTTGTCCCAGGGCATGAGGCCTCCGGCATCGTCGAGGATTCGAACGGGACCGATCTCCCGATCGGCACGCCCGTTGTGCTCGATCCGGCCGCGTCGTGCGGCGCCTGCGATATGTGCGAGCGTGGGCTCTACCACCTCTGCCGCAACCTGAGATTCCTCGATCTGCCGCCAGTACATGGGGCCATGCGGGAGCTCGTCGCCTGGCCTGCTGACCGGACCTTTGCCATTCCCAACGCTGTGGAACTGGTGGAGGCGCCTCTGATTGAGCCGCTGTGTATCGGCGTACACGCGCTCGAGCTTGCCTCCAGACCGGAGGGGGCAGCGGTTCTCGTGGCAGGCTGTGGTGCTATCGGCCTGTTCACCCTCCAACTGGCGAAGGTCCGCGGAGCCGCCACGGTTATCGCAACCGACCTGATACCGGAGCGCCTGGCGGTCGCCCGCGACATCGGTGCAGACGTCACTATAGACGTTTCGGAGGCAGATCCTGTTGAGGCTGTTGCGGAGCAGACCGGGGGGAGAGGCGTCGACATCGCCTTCGAGTCCGCCGGGCCGCCGGAGGCCCTCGAGCAGTGTCTGGGGGCAGTTCGCCCCGCGGGCGAGGTGATCGTCATCGGTATACCTTCGGAGGACGAGTACCGGGTGCGGGCCTCTGAGCTGCGCCGGCGCGAGCTGACCCTCCGGTTCGTGCGGCGCCAGAACGAGAACTACGCGGAGGCCATTGGGCTCGTCCGAGACGGGCGCGTCCGCCTGGGGCCGCTGCTGACCCATAGGTTCCCGATGGAGCGGGCGCAGGAGGCGTTCGAGTTGGCGGAGCGAAAGGGGGAGGGCGCCATCAGGATCGCTGTTCTGCCGTGACCGTTGTGTCTTCCTGACGTAGCACGCGAAAGCCAAGGAGTCCGCGGATGAGAACCGTCAGAGTCGGTTTCATACCCTCGCATCGTGAACCCTTCGGAGAGAAATGGGCGGCCCAAATGCGCACGCGCTGCCTGGCCGAGATGGGCAAAGTCCGCGGCCTCGAGGTAGTCGTGCCGGATGAGTCGCTGACCCGGAACGGGCTCGTCCGCGACCTCGCCGACGCGCGCCGCGCCCTCGCCCTATTCAAGCAGAAGGAGGTCGCGGGTGTGATCGTCGGCGGGATGACCTTCGGCCACGAGACCTCCGCGGTCGGCGTGACGATCGCCGGACTCCCCAAGGGGACTCCCGTGCTCCACTTCGCCACGAAGGGAGGAGTCGCCGAGGACGGGACGCGTCCATCGGATTCGTGGTGCGGCCAGTTCATGATTACCTCGGCGCTCAAGCGGCGGGAGATCGTGTTCGACCATATCCCCACATGCCTCCCCGAGGAACCCGTCTTCGCACAGTGGGTCTCCCGGTTCGCGCGTGCCTGCGCGGCCCGCGAGAGATTCAACGGGGCGCGGATCGGCCAGCTAGGCGCCAGGCCGGAGGAGTTCGAGTCAGTCTGGTGGGACGAGGCATCGCTTCAGCGGGACTTCAACCACAGATGACGATCCCGACGCGAGGACGGCGGCCGATGAGATCAGGGCCGGAGCCGACATTCCTGAGGAGGCTGCGGACTACGTGTCGAGACTGGCCCGGACGGAGATAGCTATCAGGCGCCTTGCAGAGGAGAAGGAACTGGATGCAATGGCCGTCAACTGCTGGAATCAGGTGCAGGAGCGCTACGGAATCTGCGTCTGCTCTGTGCTCGGGCGGTTGACGGACCAGGGATACCTCTGTGCCTGTGAGGTCGATGTCTATGGCGCCTGCAGCATGCTCGCCGCGCACGCGGCGGGCCTGGGCGAGACGCCGCCGCACTTCATCGACTGGACGGAGTTGCACCCCGAGAAGGAGAACGTGTGGCTCGCCTGGCACTGCGGCAATGCCCCGCCCAGCCTGTGTGGAGCAGGATGCACGGCCTGCATCAACCAGCACATGATTCTTCCAATGCGGCCCTCCTGGGGCACGAGGGAGTTCAAGCTGAAAGAGGGGCCTGTGACGTGCTGCCGCCTCGCCGAGTACGACGGCTGGTTCACCATGTTCGTCGGCCAGGGCGAGGTCGTCGACATGCCCCCAGTGACCCGCGGCTCCTACGGCTGGGTGAAAGTCGCCGACGTGACGGACTGGGAGCAGAAGATGGTGGGGCACGGCATCATCCACCACGGGGTTCTCATCCACGACCCCGAAGTGGCTGACGCGCTGGAGAGCTTCTGCAAGTTCAACGGGATCGAGGTGGTCCGAGGGGCGTAGGCCTGTCCTCATTAGATAGCCGGGGCGACGGCTGGGCAGGGCACAGCCCCTGCCCAGTCTGTCTTGGGAGAGGCCAACGCGGCCCGTCGGGCTGTGATTGTCCTAGGCGCGCGGCCTATGGTAAACTCTAGCTGTGCGCCTGTAGCTCAGTTGGATCAGAGCACCAGACTTCGGATCTGGGTGTCGGGGGTTCGAGTCCCTCCAGGCGCGCCATCGCTCGTCGTCTCAGATGCCGAGATCGCGAAGGCAGTCTCGGCTCATCCGAATCGACTCCGCCGGCTCGCGCTTCGTTGAATCCTGCTCTACGATGATCCACTCAGGGCTGCAGGCGAGCGCGGCGTCGAGCGCGGCCTTCATGTCGACGACACCGCCGCCCAGTTCCCGGAACTCCTGCATCTGCTCCCCGGCCAGCCCGTCCTTGAAGTGCAGGCAGGGGCACCGGTCCCGATAGCGCGCCAAGAAGTCGGCTGGCGCCTCCCCGCCGACATGCACCCAGTAGATGTCGGGGCAGAGCTTGACGAGCCCAGGATCGGTCATCTCCATGAGCAGGTGAATGGGCACCCGGCCGTCGATCGGCTCGAACTCCCAGAAGTGGTTGTGATAGCACAGGGTCACACCGGCCGCCGCGCACCTCTCGGCGGCCTTGGTCAGGATACCGGCTCCATCGCGATAGCCTTCAATGCTGTCATATCGGCCGGACACCATGAGGAACCGGCCTCCCAGCTCGCCGATGCGCTTGGCGAAAGCGCCCACCGTCTCGGCGTCGCCGATCTGGTGGATTTCGGTGTGACCGCCGAGGTAGTGCAGGCCGCTCTCCTCGCAGGCCGAGCCCAGCCGTTGCTGCTCCTCCGACGATTCGGCCACACCCCCCTCGAAGCCGTCGTATCCGGCCTCCTTGACCCCTGCCAGCACGCCCCGAAGGTCAGCTCCTGGGCGCTCCCCGAAAATTATCAACTGGACCCCAACTCTGGGCAGACTCATCGATCACTCCTCGCACAGGGCATAGTCCGTCAGTGCCGACCCCCGTGGTTTTCTCCGGCGGCAGGTCCCGTCCTGCAGGCTCTACACCCGCTGAGGACGCCAGCGGGCCCTGCGAGGCAGGAAGGCGGCCAGGAGGGGACGACCCTTGCCGGGCGTCGCTCCGGGACCCCCTCAGAAAGAGCAAGCTGGCGCTCCGAAACGAGACGGTTTTGTGGAACATACGGGGTAGCCGGGAGCTGGTTTCTGCGTAACCCGGGGGATTCGTTCGAGCAGCGGAGGGCACCCACGCGCGTCTGTTGCCAGTCGGATCCCACTTGGCGGAGGATTCGTTCACAATGAACACTAGTCGCCCGAAGAACTCTGGAAGCGAGCTCGCGCCCTACGGTCAGACAGCCGTCATAGCCTTCGTGAATGAGAAAGGCGGAGTCGCCAAGACGACTTCATGCGTCAACCTGGCCGCGGCTTTGTCTCAGCGGGGCAAGCGAGTTCTGTGCATGGACCTCGATCCGCAGGCCAACGCGACGACCGCCTTCGGCATCTCGGCCGAGCAGGCAATCGAACGCGAATCTCACTGTGTCCTGACTATGGCGAGGTACCCTCTCGAGCGCGCTATCGTGCCGACCCAGATCGACAACGTCGAACTAGTTCCGGCCAGCGCGCGCCTCGCAGACTGCAACAAGACTCTGGTGATGGAGGTCGGGCGCGAGGGCCGACTCCGCACGAAGCTGCGGGAGTTCTACCGGAGTGTCCTGACCGACAAGTACGACATGGTGCTGATCGACTGCCCACCCTCGCTCGACCTGCTGAGCATCAACGCGCTCACTGCGGCGACACATATGATCGTGCCCGTCAGCACCAAGTTCTACGCACTGAAAGGGATGGCGCTGCTCGGGGACATGGTGTCGACCCTCCACGAGCAGATCGGTGCCACGGTGAGGATGCTGGGCATTCTCGTCACCATGTTCGACAAAAAGACTGCGCTCGACGTTACCATCTACCGCCTCCTGAAGGAGGCGATCGAGCGCGAGTTTGGGGATTACGTCTTCTCAACGATCATAAGCAAGAGCGTCGTCGTCAGCGAAGCCGAGGCCGGTGGGCTGCCCGTGATGCTCCGGGATCCGGATTCGGCGGCCGCCGAGGCCCATCGCAAGTTCGCTGGCGAGGTCCTGGACCGGCTGGGCCACGACATTGGCGACCTCATCCCCGAGCCAAGCCTGGCCGCGGCACCACGGACCTAGGGCCCTCTACGGAGGTCGTAGCACATGATGGAAGAGCCGCGCACAACAGGAACTCTGAACCCGCCAGGGGGCAGGGCTTCAGTTCTCATCACGGTTAGCACGCCGGGGGTCGACACACCGATCTGTCGCCTCGGCAATTCGGAAGAGGTCATCGGGAACCTGACAGTGCGGGAACTGATCGAGCGCGTCATCAACCCGAATTCCCTCTTCTCGGTCGGCGTTCCCATGAGCCAGTTGCAGGCCGAGAGCGATACGGCTCTGGCCATCGGAGAGATGCTTTCCGCCGACTGCTGTGAGGTGATCGTCTGCGGCACGGGCCCCGGCGGAGGTCAGTCCGTCTCTCTGGACGGCTCCGCGCGGGAGGTGGCGCGTGAGCAGACCGGAACGCAGGGCAACCGGTTCCTCAACGTCAGTCTAGAGGTCCGGTCCGTCGCCGATTCGGTCGCACCCTCGGGGGAGGACCGCCGCCAGATACAGGACGTATCGGCGGTCGAGGTCGAGTCGGACGTCCCGGCGCTTGCGGACGCTGCTCCCGAGTCGTCGGGTGAGCCGCCAACGGCAGACGCAGTGGTGCCAGATGGAGCAGAGAGCGCGAGCTTGATGTTCGATGCGGAGGGAGACAGGGCGGAGTCGGAGGGAGTTGCGTCGCCGCCCATCGGGGCCACGTCTCCATTGATTCCGGAGAGCACGTCCGCGCCAATAGAGGCGACCGGAGCGCCGGAAGACGGCTTGCCCGAACCGACTGCAGCTCATGAGGAGGTCCATGAGCCAGTGAGGGAAGCGGAGGGCAGCGGACCGAGCGCAGAAGAGATGCCCGCAGTCCCGTCGGCCGCTCCCCAGGAGCAGCCGGCTGGCGCCATCGTGACGATACTCGCCGAGAAGCCTACAGAGCAGCCGTCGGGGGCACCGAAGGAGCGGAAGGAGTATGCCCGCAAATCTGACTGGCTCAGGGCGCAGTTCCTCCCGGAAGTGGAGGCCCTGGATTTCAGTGGTCTGTTCGTGGGCAACCTCGGGCTGGGCATTCGGGAGGAGAAGGGCCGAAAGAATGTTGTGCTCGCGGATCCCTCGCGGATCACCGAGGTGTTGCTGAGGGCCAACGGCTATCGGCGCAGCGGTGATCATCCCAAGGCTCTGATCTGCTACCAGGAACTCGTCGATATGGACGCGAGCAACGCCGACTTTCGCTTCCTTCTCGGCAAGACGCTGATAGAGCTCGGCCAGGGCGAGCAGGCGATGGAGGCCTTGCTCCGAGCCAAGGAGCTCGGGCACGATGGCGCCGAGAAAGAGCTTGAGGCCCTGAAGCGCTCAGGGCACCGGCCCAAGGCGGCTTTGGGTTTCCTGCGCTTCTGGAAGTAGCGGGCCACAGCATCTACTCTCTCGACCACTGGTGACTTCGAGGGACCCCGGACATCTGCTCGGCAGACCCGGGGTCTCATCCTTCTGGGCCGGCCGTGACGCAAGGGGATGCAGGACCGGGCCCGCCTGGAAGGCAATAGATCGAGCGGCATGAAGAGGCCGCCCGCTGTCATCGTGTTCGCTCGGGCCTCGCGCCCGGGGGCGACGAAGACTCGTCTCATCCCGGCGCTCGGGCCGGAGGGCGCAGCCAAGCTCTACCGGTGCTTTCTGCTCGACACGTTGGCTAATGTCAGTCGTCTGGATGCGAAGATCATCGTGGCCGCCGCGGAGGCCGCAGACGTAGATTCTGTGGCGGAGGTGGCCGGGTCGGCCTGCCCCGATGCCTGCATGACGGTTCAGAAAGGCCAGGACTTGGGGGAGCGTATGGCCGCCGCGATCGACGAGGCGCTCGCCGCAAGCCACGACCGGGTCCTCGTGCTCGGCACCGACTCGCCCAGCCTGCCGCCGGACATCCTCGGCCATGCACTCGACCTCGGGATCGGCCACGACCTCGTAGTCGGCCCCTGCTTCGATGGAGGCTACTACCTCATCGGCATGAGGGAAGCGCGGCGCGAGATCTTCGCTGGCATCCAGTGGAGCTCAAACACGGTGCTGTCTGAGACACTCACGCGCGCCGACCAGCAGCATCTCAGCGTGGCGCTGTTGGATCCATGGTACGATGTGGACACGCCCGATGATCTCCGACTGCTGCGGCTGCATCTGGCCGCGCTCGAGTCCGCGTCTCGACCGGTGCCGTGCCCTCGCACCTGGTCCTATCTCGGCGGCCTCTCTGAGGCAGAGCTGAAGTGAGCCCCTCCGCCGCTCGCATTGCTGTGATCATCCCCGCACTGAACGAGGAGCAGTCCATCGGCCGCGTGCTGGACGCGATCCCCAAGAGATTGCACGCGGACGTCATTGTCGTTGACAACGGGTCCACGGACGGCACCGCCCGGATCGCCCGCGGCCACGGAGCCAGGGTCGTGCATGAGCCGCAGCGAGGATACGGCGCCGCCTGCCTGGCCGGGATTGCCGCGCTGGGACCGGCCGAGGTGGTGGCCTTTCTGGATGCGGATTTCAGCGACAGCCCCGAGGTGCTGTCTGACCTCGTCGATCCCATACTCTCCGGACGAGCGGATTTCGTGGTCGGTTCACGCATGCGGGGAGCACGGGAGCCGGGTGCCCTGCCCTTGCACTCACGCTTCGGAAACTGGCTCGCCGGCATGATCTTGACGCACTTGTACGGTCAGCCGACGACCGACCTCGGGCCCTTCCGGGCCATTCGTCGGGAGACGCTCGACAGGCTCAAGATGCAGGACAAGGGCTTCGGATGGACGGTGGAGATGCAGGCGAAGGCAGCTCGGATGCATGCGCGAACACTGGAGATTCCAGTCCCGTACAGGAAACGCATCGGCCGGTCCAAGATCACCGGCTCCCTGAAGGCGTCGGCTCAGGCGTCGATCATCATACTCTCGACGGCATTCCGCCTCTTGTGGTGGAAGCCGTAGCTTGCCGGCCGAATTGTCACCAGTTCAGGCCAAACCGCGAACCTTCACGACAGGGGCTCGGCAGTCGTCGGGGTAGAGATCACGGAGCACTCGCCGTTGTGTCTCGCTTCGCGCCGGAGAGATGCGCATGCAACACCAATGTCTGGCCCGACCCACCCCTCCGCCGAGGCGATTCGACGTTGTCCCCTGGCTCAGCGGCTTCGCGGTAGTGAGCCTCGTCGGCGTTTCAGTGATCCGTAAGGTCGCGGCGTGGGCCGGATGGGATCTGCCTCGCGCTGCCAGCATCTTTCTGGGGGACTACTCGTGGTGGGGCTACTGGGGCAGCGTCATCGTATTCGGCCTCGTCGTGATGCGCCGCTGGAACAATACGTATTTCCGGTGGCGGACAGTCTCCATAATCGTCAGCCAGACGATCTTCGGCATCCTCCTAATCGGGCCGCTCAAGCAAGAGCTGGAGGTGCCGGTGCTCTGGCAGCGGCTGCATCTGACCTGGCCGCTCCACCTGTCTGTCATCACGCCCTACTGGAAGGACAAGCTCGTCGCCACCTTCGTGTACGGTACGGCCATGTCCCTGTTCGCGTGGCCGGTCATCTCCATGCTCATCGGAATGCGCTACTGCTCCTGGTTCTGCTTCTGCGGGAATCTCGCGGAGAGCGCGGGGGATTCCTGGCGCACGAAAGGACCCAAGGGTCCGTCCGCCCAGGCCCTGGACAGCGTCGGGTACGGCATTCTCGGGCTGGCCGCGCTGGTAACCGCCGCGGCCTGGCTTGCGGTGAGCTGGCCATGGACGATCTACGACATCGGCGTCGCGTGGTTCCTCTCCACAGTGATCGGGATAGGCGCCTATCCCATCCTGGGCGGCCGAGTCTGGTGCCGCTTCATGTGTCCGCTGAGGGCGATGCTGGGGTGGTTCTCGAAGCGGGGCCGGTTCGCGATCTACACCGACGACCACCGCTGTATCGAATGCGGCACCTGCAACCGCTACTGCGAGATGGGGATAGACATCCGAATGCGCGCGCGTCAGGGGATACCGCTCCAGGACACGGAGTGCGTTGCATGCGGCGCCTGCATCGCAGTCTGCCCGCGCTACGCTCTGAGCTTCTACCCGTTCCCGAGCCCCGAGAAGGCCGTCGAGGCGATGAACCACCGGCGGTTCCGCAGACCCTTCAAGCGCCAGCTGGCGACCCCGCGAGAGATCTGACATGGAACCGTATGTGATCGTAGGCAACGGAGTCGCCGCCATCAGCGCCGTCGAGGCGATCCGTGTCCGCGGCGACCGCACACCGATCGTCATCCTCACCGACCAGGAATGTGCCTTCTACTCACGGCCGAGTCTCTACTACATCATGCTCGGCCGGATCGAGTGGGAGGACGCGTGGGGCCGGCCCGACTCATGGTATGAGGCGAACGATGTCGATCTTCGCTGCAGCACCGCGGTCACGAAGGTGAATCCCGATCGCCACGCGGTCCAGATCGAGAACAAGACCGATATCGGATACTCCAAGCTGCTGCTCGCGGTGGGGACGCAGGGGCGCGTGCTGCCGTGGGCCGACCAGCACCTCCGCGGGATCATCACGCTGAACACGCTCATGGACGTCGTCGGCATCTCCGAGCTTCTCAGCACGGCCAACCGCGCGGTAGTCGCGGGCGGTGGGCTGACCTCCATCGAACTCGTCGAGTCGTGCCGCCACTGGGGTGTGGGGGCGACCTTCGTCATGCGCGGCGATGGATTCCTAGACAAGCAGCTAGACCACGACGAGGCCGAGATGATCCACTCGCGGCTTCGCGCTGCTGGCACTGACGTTCGCACGAACGAGGAGATCGCCGAGGTGCAGGGGCGGGCGGGGCGCGTCAGGTGTGCCACGCTCAAGGAAGCCGGCGAGGAGATCTTCTGCGAGATGGTCGGCTGCACGGTGGGCGTGGTCCCAAACAGTGATCTCGTCAGAGATGCCGGGGGAGAGACCGATAGAGGCATCGTGACCGACAACCAGATGCGGACGACGTTGCCGGACGTCTATGCGGCCGGAGATGTCGTGCAGGTACGGGGCGGGGACGGGAAGCCGGCTCGGAGCGAGATGCTCTGGTATGTGGCCGCCGACATGGGCCGTGTCGCGGGTGCGAACATGGCGGATGGCGACGAGCGCTATCGCAG
>JALGXV010000429.1 GCA_029821885.1 Candidatus Hebobacteria bacterium | reverse complement strand
CGGCCATGTTGCGCGTCATCACCACGACCATGTCCTTCTCGGGGCTGATGAGCAGGTCGGCCGAGGAGGCCGCGCCGTGGCCGAAGGTTCGCTTGCCGAACTCCTTCTCCCACATCCAGTAGCACCCGATGCCGGCCTCGACGGTCTTGTCGGACCCGAGGACCTTGGTCAGCTTCTCCGGCATCATCTGAGCGAAGGTGTCCTCGCTGAAGAAGCGCATGTCGCCATAGGCGCCGCGGTTGAGCAGCATCTGTCCGATCTTCGCCAGATCCATCGGCGCCGCGCGGGAGTCCCAGCTATTGCCGAAGACGTCGAGGTTCTCACATCCCAGCGGGTCGAGCAGGTGGCGCTTGTAGAACTGCGGGATCGCCTCCCCGCTCGCCATCTCGATGATCTTGCCGGCCAGCGAATAGCCCGCGCCGTTGTACTCGAACCGCTCGCCGACGTCCAGATGCGGATAGTAGTAGCCGATGAGCTGGTCGAAGTCGTGAAGCTCGTCGCCCCAGTGATCCCAGAGCCCGCAGGTGTGGGTGTAGAGGTGGCGGATGGTGATCGGCGTCTCCACCTCGACGCCGCGGAAGGGCGGAAGGAACTTGTCAACCGTGTCATCAAGGTCCACGCGCCCCTGGTCTACGAGCATCATGGTCAGCGTGGCGGAGAGGAGCTTCGTGATGGAGGCGTTCCAGCTCTTGTCGGTGAGCGTCATCGGCCGGCCGTCCCGCTCGCCGTAGGCCTTGTGGAGGAAGACAACTCCGTGCCGGGCGAGGCAGACGGCGAAGCCCTCACCGCTGTCGGCCGCCCATTCCTTCAGCAGCGCGTCGATCTTCTCCACACCCTCGGGGTCCACGCCGGCCTCTTCGAGAGTGCCCTCGCGCACCACGGGCGCGGGCGCGCCCTCCTTCGGCCGCGGACACTCGAACTGGTCGGGGTAGGCTTCATCCATTTCGTAGAGCTTGCGCTTCAGACCGACCCACCACTGTCGGTCCTGCGCGAAGATGTCGTTGGCGGGGGTGGTCTTCGGCCCCTCCGGAGTCGTCTCGGCCAGGCCGGCGGCGAGCGCGGCGATGTTCGGCTCGCGCTCGAAGTTGTAGCGGAAGAGCATCCAGAAGACATCGTTGATCGCTTCGGCCTGACGCTCGGCGATGCGCGGGTCGAAGCCCGGCATCGGCGGCAGGGATACCTCAAGGCCGGAGTACCGCGGGAGCCATTTGAACTCGTACCCATCGGGCAGGCGGAAGAGCGTGCGGTAGAGGGTGAGCGGCCTGCCGTGCTCCGGCACGATCTTCACCACCGCGCCGTAGCGGCCGCCCTCGTCCGCCGAGTCGACCTCGTTATAGTCCCGATTATAGAACGTGCGCTCGATGTCATAGGGACCGATCAGTTCCTCGACTAAGTAGCGCCTCTCAAAGTCACACGCCGGGAAGTCGTCGCCCCCGAAGACATAGGGCCGGAAGTCGAACCGCGCCCCTGGCCCTCGGATCAACGCCCGGGCGCGGGCCTGCTCGAGGTCGGGAAGCTCGCAGGGAACGACAACCTCGTCGTCGAGACAGACGGCGACTTCGGGCAGCGGCTCCCCTCGCGGCGGCAGCGGGACGACGAGCTTCGCCGACACGCGTCCCTCCTCCTCGGCCAGCTCCGCGGTCGCGAGCGCGCAGGTGCCCTCACATAGCTCGACCGTTTCGCCCGCCAGCTCTCCCACCGCGGCGACATCGACGCGTATCCAGCGGAACCCTTCGTAGGAGGCGCGGGCGGCGACGCGCACGGGCGGGCCCGCCTCCTCCGCCAGACACACGATGTGGCTGGCGCGGGAGCCGCCGTCGGACCGCATGAGCGGATGCCAGACCGCGACAAAGCGGTCGTCCGGCTCGTCGGAGTCATTCACGAAGACCTGGAACGCGACCTCCTCGCCACCCGCCGGCGCGAGCTGCAGGTTGCTCATGGTGCTGCTTGCCGGGGTCTATTACGGCGCGATTTTCGGGGGATCGACATGTTCCATACTGATAAACGCCCCCGGCGAAGCGGC
>JALGXV010000138.1 GCA_029821885.1 Candidatus Hebobacteria bacterium | reverse complement strand
CGGATTCACTGGGAACATCACTGCATCGAAGCGGCCATCGTGAATGGCCGCCTGGGCGATAGGAACGCGGTGGGAGCTGATAGCGATGAAGCGCGCCTTGCCTTGCTGCTTGAAGCGAAGCGCCAGCTCCAGCAGCCCGCCTGGCCCGGCGACGGCGCGGTAGTCATCTTCTTCGTCCACATTGTGCACCATGGCGATATCGGCATGGTCGATACGCAGGCGAGTCAGCCGCTCCTCGAAGGCCGCGGTGCACTCGGCGATATCCCGAGAGCGGCGCGCCTGGCCATTATCGTCCACACAGCCAACATGGACGGCGAGCGTCACTCGGTCCCGCAGCCCCCGCAGCGCCACGCCGAGATTGTCGAGATACTCGGGATAGGGCCACAGCAGGTCGAAGTAGTTGATCCCGGCCTCCACTGCCTCTCGCATCACCGAAACTACCGTCTCCCGGGGGACCCCGTGGAAGTACTCCGTGCCCAGCCCCAGCACTCCGACCTTGATGTTCGTCCGTCCCAGCTTCCGCAATTGCATGCTCATCTCACTGCGTGCCCCGAAACCCTATCTGGGCGCTTCTGGGCCGTCCCCTTCATCCCTCAGCAGGTGCTATCCTGCCACTCATGGGTGCAGCTTCGAACTCCCCGTTGAGCGCCGGGTCTGTCCATGGGTACCGGCGAAGATCTGGGATAGCCGCAGCGTCCGACTGAGACTGGCCTCCACATCCCACCGGACTCCGGCGCGAGTTCGCGGCTAACGAGTCCTACTCCGATTGGGAATCGAAACCCGTTTTCGGTCGCCTCAACCTGGAGCCCCTCAGCAGCATTCTGAGCGATTCTCTTCCATCGGACGGATTGCAGAAGTCCGATGGAAACGGAGAAAGAGAAGCGAAGAAGGCGGTGTCGGGGCCAGAAGGGGGGGCAGAACCGCCCAATCCGTCCGATGGTTCCCGGTGATGGCGAATCGCCAGGACAGGCCCACGGGAGCCACAACAAGCGAGAAGACGCTCTCCTCCGAGAGCGTCGGAAGACGGCGAGAGAGAGTTCCCCCTGAAGACAATGGTGGAGGGAGTGTAACTCAGATCGGAACATTCTCTGTTTCGGACTGGAGTTCGAGAGGTGTTCTTGCTCTAGGACGTGCGCGGTCGCGAACGCTCTCCCTTGTTCGTTGTCACACTGGTCTCACGGTCAGCCTTGCCGGTCGGACTCGCGCTATCCGACAGATGGGCAAGACTTGATGTACTCGATGAGTTCCTCAGGGTCCGCCAGCGCCAGCCCCACCGAGCTGTCGGCCGCACCGTAGTATAGGCGAAACTCATTGGCCTTTCGATCCAGAATTGCGCCTGTAGGGAAGACGACACCGGGAACGTCACCAAGTCGCTCGTAGGGCTCCTTTGGGCCAAGGAGCCACTCGTCGCTCCGGCGGGTGACCTTCCAGGGCTGCTCCAGATCGAGCAGGGCCAGGCCGACTCGGTAGATCGCGCCGGCGGCGGTGCTTCTCACCCCGTGGTAGAGAATCAGCCATCCCTCTGCTGTCTCGATCGGCTGGGTGCCCAATCCAACTCGGCGGCCATCCCACCATCCGGGCCTGGTATGAAGGAGAACCCGATGGTCTCCCCAGTGCTTCAGGTCTGGAGAGAACGACATCCAGACATGCGCCTCTCCTCTAATCAGGGGGCGGTGGATCAGGGCGTAGCGGCCGCCGAAGCGACGGGGCAACAGGCACGCATCCTTGTCCTCAGGCGGCACCATGGCTCCGTACCTGGTGAACTCGCAGAAGTCTTTCGTGGTGGCGAGCGAGACCAGTGGACCCCCCTCCGAGAACGATACGTATGTCACAGCGTACTGTTCTTCTTCCTCCAGCCACACGATTCGAGGGTCCTCGAGGGCCCATTGCTCTTCTCGGTACTCGCCGTTTGGCTCGAGCGTCGGATGCGCATCTACCTGCCAGTCGGTCTTCCCATCCGTGCTTCTTGCGACCGAGAGATGAGAGAACCCCCGCATGTCTTCGACCCGGACCAGCAGTAGTGTCTTGCCATCCACTTGCACGGCGCCCGGGTTGAACACGGCATTCGCCGGATAGGGCCATTGGGCGGATGTCAGAATCGGATTCTTCTCGTATCGGGAGAACAGGCCCCTGGGGGTCCTGCCTTCGCTGAACGCCTTCTCCCAGTCCCAAGAGGGCATTAACATCTTCCTCCTCTCCGCTCGATCACACAGTCTGCGGAGCGGCGTCCTCGATGACCTGTCCCATCAGCGCCTTGTCCGCCTCCTTCTGCAGCGCCTCCGCCATAACCAGCCGCGCCAGCAGCAGGCAGACTGTGGATTCCGCTCCCCGGCTTTGATTCACCCGGCCCTCCATCAGGGCGTCGAAGCAGCCGCCGGTCTCGGGGTCGTAGAGGGATAACCCCTGGAGGTTGCGCCCGAAGAACCATTCTAGCGCGCGCCAGGCGCGACGCAGGTGCTTCACATCACCGGTGGCATCATAGCCGGCCAGGGACGCCTCCACCATGAGCCCCGCCTCGATCGGCTGCTGATCGTAGAGAGCGAGGGCGGACTCCCCGTCCGGCTCCAGCCACTCGCGGTTGCCCACCACCGCAAGCATGTCGCGGACCGAGGTCCTCTCCACCAGGAAGTCCATCGTGCGCTCGCCGATGGTCAGGTACTGCTCGTCGCCGAGGAGTTGGTGAGCGCGGAACAGCGCTTTCGGCAAGGCTGCGTTGGCGTAGGTGAACTCGGGCAGGACCCACTCCCAGCCGGGCCGAGCGTGCTCGTGGTAGCGGTGCACCAGGTAGTCGGCCAAGGGTCGGGCGAGCTGCGCCGCCCGGCGTACGTCGCCGCGGCTGGAGCGGGCCCACCAGTGTAGGCCAACGATGCAGTAGGCCTTGCTTCGAGGATGCTCCAGCGCCTCCACCCACGGGAGCGCCTCGTGGAGCATCCGCTCCGCAGGCCCCACCATACCGTTTTCGATCGGGCTCGCGAGCACATGGGCCAGTGCCGACAGGGCGCGTCCGAAGGCATCCTCGGAGCCCACCGTGTCCATCGGCCTGCGGTCGTAGGAGACGAAGTTGTGGAAGCGACCCTCAGGAGTCTGTGCGTACATCAGGAATGCCAGGTAGCGGTAGGCCAGGTCCCGGCTCAGGCGGTCCCCATGAAGCCGATGGTGCTTCACTGCCACCACCAGGGCGCGGGCGTTGTCATCCGTGGTGTAGCCGGTGCGGAAATCCGGGATGCTGTAGTTGGCGTGTTGGATCAGGCCAAAGCAGTCGGTCATCCGCGCCAGGTGATCCAGCGAGACAGGTTGGCTCAGCTCAGGGTGGGTCATCGCGTGGTACTCGCGACGCTGGGCGTGGTTGCCAGAGGGGCGACTGGAACGAGCACGGGCGGGCCCGGTCGCGGCCTGGGCAGCTGTCTGAATACCTCGCGGAGCAGGTTCCGGTAGCGCGCCCCCACCTCCGTCCAGAGCAGACGCCGGCCGTAGGCACGAGTCCGCCGCTCCAGCTCGGCCTGCAGTCCCGGAGCGTCCAGCACGCCCAACGCCGCCTCCGAGATGGACTCCGCGCTGGCGAAGTCCACCAGCAGGCCCCGGTCTCCTCCCAACAGGAATCTGGCATGTAGATAAGGAGTCGAGATGATCGCCTTACCGGCGGCAACTGCGTAGGCGAGCGTCCCGCTGCAGATCTGGTGCGGGTTGAGATAGGGAGTGATGTAGATGTCGCTGGCCGCCAGGTAGCCGATGATCTCGTCCTTAGTCAGGTAATGGTTCACGAACCAGACCGAGTCCTCCACCCCCAGTTCGCCGATCAGGCGGGTCAGCGACTCGCGGTACTCGTCGGCGCCGTTGCGGATCGCGCCGGGGTGGGTCTCGCCGACGATCAGGTAGACCAACTCTGGATGACGGCTAAGCACTCGTGGCAGCGCCTGGATGGCGTACTCCAGCCCCTTGTCAGCCCCCACCAGACCGAACGTGCACATGACCTTCTTGCCGCCTACGCCCAGGCGCTGCTTGATGGCTTCGCGCGGCTCGGCGGAAGGCGATGGCGCGCCGTGGTTGATGAAGGAAACCTTCTTCAGAGAGACACCGTAGTCGCGGCGCAGGATCTGGCTGGCGATAGGGTTCATCACCATCACCCGCTCGGACTTCCCCGCCAGCGCCCGGATCATGTCGCGGGTCTTCTGGTTCGGTTCGGGAAGCACGGTATGTAGATTGGTGACCACCGGCTTGACAATGGTGCTGAGGAACCGGTACATGCCCTGCCCCTCTACCCCACCATAGATGCCGAACTCGTGCTGAATGCTGACCACGTCTGCAGGCGAGTCGTTGATGAACTCTCCGGCGGCCTGGTAGTCCTTGTCGTTTCGATCATCCACTACGTGGACGACCGGGCGCGAGTATCGATGATATCTCGCGCCTCCCTCCATGGCGATCACGACTTGCTCGGGGAATGCGCCGTCGCCGCCAGTGGCATGGATGAGGTCCTCACAGAAGGTAGCAATCCCGCATTCCCGCGGCGGATAGGTGCTCAGGTAGGCTACCTTGACCTCCTCGGCTCGCCCTAGCAGACTGCGCGCTTTCAGAGCGCTAGCATATCGCGTCAGCATAGTCCTACCCGTCCTTTCTGTCTCGACCTCCGCAAGGGATCGCGGCGTCCCGGCATCAGGCCCCCGCCCGATCGGCACTGCCTCGGTCAACGGCCGAAGCCGCCGCCACGACGATCCCCGCCCCTGTCACTGCGCTCGCGCTTCGGGCGCGCCTCACTGACGTTGATGGCTCGACCATCGACCTCGCGACCGTTCATGGCCGCGATCGCGGGCGCCGCCTTGTCCTCCGGGACGTCCACAAAGCCGAAACCCTTGTCGCCGATGAGGCGGACCTCGGTCGGCTCGTACTCTGCGAACAACTCGCGCAGCGCGCTCTCCGTTACGGAGTAGCTCAGGTTTCCAACATACAGGCTCTTGCTGGCCATCGTGGCCTCGTCTTTCTCGCGGTCTGGCTCCGCCATGCGTCCGTGCCATCTCCTGATAAAGCGCCAGCTTCCCATCCGCGGGCCAGGACGCGGTGGAGCGGGAGCGAGGCGCATGATGAATGGGCGGCTACCTCCGCCGGCCTCGGCCCGGGGACCGCCGCGCACTGCGCGCTCGCAGGCGGGAGGTCCCAGGCTTCGGAGAGCTGCGAGCAGGCTCGGGCTCAGTCAGCCCCGCCACGGTCAGCCGGGGCAACTGTCCGCCGAGAGTGCGCTCAATGCTCGCCAGAGCAACGGCGTCGTCGCGGCTCGCCAGCGTCAGGGCATCGCCCGATGCTCCGGCTCGCGCCGTCCGCCCGATCCGGTTCAGGTACTCGGCCGGCATGGCAGGAACGTCATAGTTCACGACGTGAGTCACGCCCTCCACATGGAGACCTCGAGCGGCCACATCAGTCGCCACCAACACTCGCACGGAGCGCTGCCGGAAGCTGTCGAGGGCCCGTTTCCGCTCGCGTTGGCTGCGATCACCGTGGATGCAGGCCGCCTTCAGCCTCTCCAGCTGGAGTCGTCTCGCCAGGACGTCGGCCCGGCGCCGAGTGCGAACGAAGACCAGTACGCTCTCCATCGTCTCCTGCTCCAGCAACTCGAGCAGCAAGTCCGTCTTCACCGCAGACGGCACCAAGTAGACAGACTGTGAGATGGCCGAGGGCGGGACGGACTGAGAGCCGACCTCGACGTGCGTCGGGTTCCGCAGGATCTTCTCATACGCCACTTCCATCAGCGCGATCGGCATGGTGGCGGAGAAGAGCATGGACTGGCGTTCCCTGGGCAGCAGCGCCAGGATGCGCC
Source organism: Candidatus Hebobacteria bacterium (assembly GCA_029821885.1). Taxonomy (GTDB): domain Bacteria; phylum Armatimonadota; class Hebobacteria; order Hebobacterales; family Hebobacteraceae; genus Hebobacterum. Next base: position 2,219 of record JALGXV010000138.1, on the reverse strand, counting down.
GCAGGTCGGGGATGAACCCCATGTCCATCATGCGGTCGGCCTCGTCCACCACCAGCACTTCGACAGCGTCGAGCCGAGCCGAACGTCGGCGGCAGTGATCGAGCAATCGACCAGGTGTTGCCACCACGATTTCATAGCCGGCCTTCAGGGCCTCATGCTGCCGGGCCATGCCGACGCCGCCGTAGACGTCCACGGTCCGCAGGGGCGCGCCATGGGTGAGCACCGCGCACTGCTCGGCGGTCTGCGCGGCGAGCTCACGAGTGGGAGAGAGGATCAGCGCTCGCGTGCGGCCGTTCCGGCCGCCGCGGAGACGCTGGATCAGTGGGAGCAAGAAGGCAGCGGTCTTGCCGCTTCCCGTCTCCGCCGTGGCGATGACATCGCCGCCGGCAAGCGCAAGAGGGATCACTTCCTGCTGGATGGGCGTCGGTGTGTCGAAGCCCATTCGGCGAGTGGCCCGAATGAGTCCGGGGGAAAGACGAAACTGAGTGAAGATTGTCGTTGCCTCGCAAGCCAGAGGAAGTCATATCGCCACAGCGGCGTCCTTCTGGCCGACGAGGTGACTCGCTCTTGATTGTGCCCTTCGATCCTGGCTGGCGGTTGTCCGACCAGTCAGACGTGGGCACTACGTATATTGTACCGCAATCTCCGACCCCGGTCAAACACTAAGGTCGGGATCGCGCAGACTGTCCCTGCCAGATGGCGATGAGAAGCCGCTGACAGCCCTGTGGGTGTATCTGCAATTCCCCGACATTCTCCCATATGGGGCCATCGTTCCTTGTCGGGGGCCGCTGAGACCACTGCGGGCGGGCTAGACAGAGCGCCAGATGGAGTGCCACACAGCTGTTTGTCGCGTCGAAACGCTCCTTATGGGCCGGCCCAGACGTCCGTACGTGCCCGGATAGGGTTTCTGGTGAGCACACCCTGCAGGGCGCCATCGAGCGACGACTCTTTCCGGACACGCGAGTCACGGCATTCCGCTTGGCGGCGTGATGTCAGGCCGGCTTCACAGGCCCTTGACAGGGACAGGGGCGGCCTCTGCCGCCCCCGCCTGATCACATTCCAGCCCGAAGCCGACAACGTTACATCATCGGCGGCATTCCACCTCCGCCGGGTCCTCCCGGCGGCATGGGTGGTGGCGCCTCCTTCTCCGGCTTCTCTGCCACCAACGCTTCGGTAGTCAGCAGCATCCCGGCGATGGAGGCCGCGTTCTCCAGCGCCGACCTGGCGACCTTGGCAGGATCCACGATCCCAGCTTTCACCAGATCCTCGATCTGCTCGGTCAGCGCATTGAGGCCCATGCCGGGCTTCTCGTCCTTTACACGCCCCACGATGACCGAGCCCTCCAAGCCGGCATTGTTGGCGATGGTGCGCAGCGGCTCCTCCAATGCTCTCCGGATGATGTCGACCCCGATCTTCTCCTCGCCCCGGGCCTTCTCGCGCACCTTCTCCAGCGCCGGGATGATGTTCAGGAAGGTCACCCCGCCACCGGGCACCAGGCCCTCCTCGACACCGGCTCGGGCCGCAGATAGCGCATCCTCCACCCGGTGCTTCTTCTCTTTCAACTCCGTCTCGGTGGCTGCTCCCACCTTGATGATCGCCACTCCGCCGGCCAGCTTCGCCAGCCGCTCCTCCAGCTTCTCCCGATCATAGGAGGAGTCGGTCTCCTCGATCTGGCGGCGGAGTTGCTCCATCCGGCCCTTGATCGCCGACCGGCTGGCCGCCCCCTCCACGATGGTGGTCTCGTCTTTAGTCATGACCACCTTCTTCGCCTGGCCCAGCTCGTTGAGGGTGACGTTCTCGAGCTTCGTCCCCAGGTCTTTGGAGAGGAAGGTGCCTTTGGTGAGGATGGCGATGTCCTCCATCATCTCCTTGCGCCGGTCCCCGAAGCCCGGGGCTTTCGCCGCCGCGGCGATGAAGGTACCCCGGATCTTGTTGACCACCAGGGTGGCGAGCCCCTCGCCCTCCACATCCTCGGCGATGATGACCAGGGGCCGGCGGGTGGCCGCCACCTTCTCCAGCAGCGGCAGCATGTCGGCCACCGCGCTGATCTTCTCCTCGTGGATGAGGATATGAGGGTCTTCCAGCGACACCTCCATCCGCTCCGCGTCGGTGACGAAGTAGGGGGAGATGTAGCCCTTGTCAAACTGCATCCCCTCCACCACCTCCACGGTGGTCTCCAGGCCCTTGCTCTCCTCCACCGTGATGACGCCTTCCTTGCC
>JALGXV010000137.1 GCA_029821885.1 Candidatus Hebobacteria bacterium | reverse complement strand
CGCGCATCGCCAATGACACGATACCGCACGTCGTCGTCAATGTGCACCGCGTCGATGGCGCCCAGCGACGCCCGCATGCCGGCGCTGATCGTCGCGCCCTCGAAGGCGGGGCCGGCTGCGGTTGAGCACGCATACATCTCGCCATCCGACGCCAGGATGATCTCGCCATTGGTCCCGATGTCGACGGCCGCGCGGAGTCCGTCGGAGCGGTATAGCTCGCTGGCAAGGATGACACCCACGCTGTCTGCTCCCACGAACCCACCGATGCACGGTGTGACATACACGGTGGCTTCCCCGTTGACGCTGAGGCCGAGGTCGGCCGCCCGCACGGCCTGTCGCGCGCGAAAGCTTGGCACGAATGGTACCCGGCCGAGACCTGTGGGCGGCACCCCGAGGAACAGGTGGGTCATGCAGGTGTTGCCCACGACGGCGATCTCATAGATGGCGTTGGCAGACACCCCGGCCTTGTGGCTGGCACGCTCGACGAGGTCGTTCACGACAGTGACCACGGCGCTCGACAGCCCGAGCAGGTCTTCCTTGCTGCTCGTGGCTGCATGGAGCCGCGAGATCACGTCATCGCCGTACTGTGCCTGTGAGTTCAGATCCGAGACGACGGCCGCGACCTCCCCGCTTGGCAGGTGACAGAGATAGGCGACGATCGTCGTCGTACCTATGTCCACGGCCAGACCGTAGGTGTCCTCACAGGTGTCTCCGGGCTCCACCGCCAGCAGCCTGTTTCCCGAGATGACTGCTGTGACGTGGTAGCCGCTGGCTCGGAGCACACCAGGAAGATGCCGAATCGGGGCCACCCGCTCTGGGCGAAGCGCCGCCCCGACTGCATCCATCACGCGGCTGAGATCGGCCCGCGCGTCATCATTGGATGGGCGGGGCAGCTGGAGGGCGATCTTCCGCACGCTGGGCGCCACCACCACCTCGCGTGCGGCCCCTTCGACAAGGATGGTCGGCGTAATGGCGCGAGATGAGTCCGGAACCGAGACCTCGGCATCGGCCATCACGCGCGCCTGACAGGCTAGCCGCCAACCTTCCGCCAACTGTGACGGCGATAGGACCCGCTCCTCCGTGTCCGTCGGGTCAGAAAGCCCGGCCCCGGCCTTCACGAGGCACTTGCCGCATCGTCCCTGCCCGCCGCAGGGCGTCTGCAACTGCATCCCGGCGGCGGCCGCCGCCTCCAACAGCGTTGACCCCGAGGCAACCGAGACTGACTGACGACTTGGCAGGAAGCATACAGTGAATTCGGCCATGACTTATCGAGGTGGCATTGGGTTCCGGAGAGCAGTACGCGCGGGTGGGAGGACTTAGCCCTCACCCTCGAAGTACTTGAGCTGCTTTGTGGCTTCAGGATGCTTCGGGTGTAGCTCGAGCACCCGGTCGAACTCGACCCTGGCCTCTTCGTACATGCCAAGCATGGCATATGTCTTCGCCAGGTTGAGGTGCCCGTCGACCCACGTTGGCTCGCACTCGACGGCCCGCTTGAGTTCCTCAAGCGACTCGTCGAACCGCCCCACGAAGCAGAATACGAGCCCCAGCCCGAGATGTGCCCGCGCGTGATCGGGACAGGTCTTCAGAATCTCCTGGAACTCGACCGCGGCCTCGTCGTACTGGCCTTGGTTCTTCAGCTCCAGGGCCTGCTCGCACCGCTGCTCGATGTCGTCGGCGTTGCCTGTTCCCACTGTGGGCGCTTTCCCAGTCTTCCGGCAGACAGAGACCCAGAGCCCGGCGCTGCATCAGAGGCCCAGTCGCTCGCCCTCCGGAAGCCGATGGCCCTTCAGATAGTCGGCGGCGGACATGGCTTTTCGTCCAGCCGGCTGCACACAGGTCACCAGCACCCGCCCGTCGCCAGTGGCCACCCAGAAGCCCTCGCAGGTCAATTCCATGATCTCCCCAGGGATTCCTCCCGACCGGGCTGCGTTTTTACCGGCTTGCGCGGCGAGCACTTTCAGAATGTCGCCGTCGCGCGTGGTGCGCGCCCCGGGACCAGGAGAGAAGGCTCGCACGAGGCGTGCCACTTCCTCGGCGGGTCTGGTCCAGTCCACCAGCAGATCCTGGCGCTGAATCGCGGGCGCGCACGTCGCCTGCTCGTGGTCTTGCGGCACCCGCGGCGCCATCCCTCGCCGGATGAGCGCTACGCTCTCCACGGTCGCCTCAGCGCCGAGCGCGGCAAGGCGGTCGTGCAGGCTGCCGAAGTCCTCCTCATCGGCGATGGCGACCTCGCGCTGAAGCAAGATATCGCCTGCATCCATATCGGCCGACATCCACTGCACGGTCACTCCAGTGGCTCGCTCCCCCGCCAGCAGAGCGCGCTGGATCGGGGCCGCGCCGCGATAGCGCGGCAGCAGCGACGCGTGCGTGTTGATGGCGCCAAGACGCGGAGTAGACAGCGCCGCCTCGCCGAGAATCTCGCCAAAGGCGACGACAACGACCAGGTCGGGCGCCACCGACCGAAGCAGCCGGAGCCCTTCGCCGGCGCTCACGCGCTGCGGCTGATACACCCGCAGGCCGGTCGCCTCGGCGGCCTGCTTGACCGGGGGAGGCCTCAGACGCCGGCCGCGTCCGGCCGGTCGGTCGGGGCGCGTGAAGACGGCCGCGATCTCCTCTCCGGCCTCTGCCAGCGCACGCAGCGTGGGCACGGCAAAGTCGGCCGTGCCCATGAAGGCGATGCGAAGTATCTCCGCAGGCACGCTAGCCATCAGTCCCGCGCGCGGCGGCGAAGACGCGGAGCGCGTCCTCTAAGGTGGTGGGCTGCGTCAGCGGCTCGCCCTCCTCGGTCTGTCCGACCAGCCAGTAGAGCGTGCCCTCCTCGGCCGCGTCGACGAACAGCTTGCCGTTCAGATGGTCGACTTCGTGGCAGAGCGCCCGCGCCAGCAGGCCCTCCCCCTCGACCTTCACTTGCTTCCCGGCCAGGTTGCGCGCCCGCACGACGACGTGCGTGGGCCTCTGCACACGTCCGTAGAGACGCGGCAGACTCAGGCAGCCCTCGTCCGCGGTCTCCTCACCGTTGGCACTGACGATCCGTGGGTCGATGAGCGCCGTCAGTTCGCCAGCGATTTCCACCACCGCTACGCGGCGCGGCACGCCGATTTGGTTCGCAGCCAGGCCCAGGCCACGCACGGAACGCATGATACCCGTCATTCGGCTCACGAGGTCCTTCACATCCTGAGTGACGCGGCCAACTTTCGCGGCTCGCCGGCGCAAGACCGGATGCCCATACTGCACGATCTTCAACTCTGGGCTGCAGACGTCGCTCACGATCGCTATCTCGTGCTCCTCTTCATGTAAGTCTATCACATGAGCGAAACCGGGTCCACGTCGACGGAGAGCGTGGCCGCCGCCAGGGCGCCTACCCCGCCAAGCGCCTCTCGCACCACGGCCTGCACGTGTCCACGCGGCCCCTTCACAATGACGTGCCACCGGTAGCGCCCCCGGAGCCTCGCCAGCGGTGCCGCGGCGGGCCCAAGAATCTGAACTCTGTCACCGCCGGCCGCACGCAGAGCGTCCGCGAGCGCCCCGGCGCGTTGGGCCGCGGTGTCCTCCTGCTCCGAAGTGACGATCACGTTCACGAGCTGGGACAGCGGCGGGTAGTTGAGCTCCCGTCTGTTCTCCAGCTCGCCCCGGTAGAAGGACTCGTAATCGTGGGCAGCGGCAGCCCCTATGCTGTCGTCGTCGGGCCGATAGGTCTGGATGATGACCTCTCCCTCCTTCTCGCCCCGCCCGGCCCGGCCGGAGACCTGTTCCAGCAATTGGAACGTCCGTTCGGCCGCTCGGAAGTCAGGCAGGTTGAGCGACGTATCGGCGGATATCACCCCGACGAGGGTCACCCCGGGGAAGTCGAAGCCTTTGGCGACCATCTGTGTCCCGATGAGCACGTTTGTCTCCGCGCTGCGGAACTGCCCCACGATTCGGAGGTGAGCCCCCTTGCGCGCCGTCGTGTCTCGATCCATGCGGCCGATCCGGGCGGCCGGCACGATTCGACGGAGCTCTCTCTCGACCCGCTCCGTCCCAAATCCAGAGAAGCGTATCTGGTGGCTGCCGCACTTGGCGCAGATGTCCGGCGCCGACCGGGAGACGCCACAGTGATGACACCTGACTTCGCGCGCCTCTCGGTGATACTTCAGCGCGACGCCGCACTCGTCGCACCGGACTGCCTGGCCACAGACCGGGCACAGCAGGAACGTCGCGAACCCACGGCGATTGAGGAAGAGGATAACTTGCTCGCCCTCCCGCAGCCGGGCGGCCAGGGCCTGTCGCACCGCGCTGGAGAGGATGGCCTGCCTTCCCTCGCTGCCCCTCATGTCGACCACCCGCACGGCCGGCAGCGGGCGGCTATCGACCCGTTCCGGGAGCCGCAGCAGCGTGTGCCGACCCCTCTCGGCGTCGTGGAACGTCTCGAGGGCAGGTGTGGCGCTGGCGAGAAGCACCGGGCAGCGGGCCAGTTCCCCCCGTTTGAGGGCGACCTCGCGCGCGTGATAGCGGGGAGCCTGCTCCTGCTTGTAGGATGTCTCGTGCTCCTCATCCACGACGATGAGTCCAAGCTTGGGAGTCGCCGCGAAGACGGCCGAGCGCGCCCCGAGCACAACTCCGGCCTCCCCACTGCGGATGCGCTGCCACTCGTCCCAACGTTCGCCGAGCGAGAGCGCGCTGTGCACCAACGCCACCTGATCGCCAAATCGCCCCCGGTAGATGCTGATCGCCTGCGCGGTGAGCGAGATCTCGGGAACGAGGACGATGGCCTGTCTGCCGGCAGCCAACACCCGCTCTATGACCCGAAGGTAGACCTCTGTCTTGCCGCTCGCCGTCACTCCGTAGAGTAGGAACGAGGAGTGCTCGCCCGAATCCACTGCAGAGTTGACGGCCGCGACGGCCGCGGCCTGCTCAGGCGTGAGCGCCGCGGGGCCCTTCGATTCATCGGCGGCCTCCGTCCAGGGCCTCCGGCGGACCGGGATCCAGTGCGGCCGCACCATGCCATCCTCCACCAGCCCTCGAATGGCAGCGGCCGAGACGCTCGCCCGCCGCGCCAGCTCGCCGGCAGGCAGGCAGCCCGACCCAAGCGCGACGCGAAGTGCAGCCACACGGGCGGGGGCACGATCCGCCCTTGCCTTGCAGTACCGCGCGGCCTCCTCCACGGGGACCGCTACTTCGATCATTCGCACCTGCCTCTCGCGGGCACGAGGCGGCAGGATCATCGAGCGCTCCTCGACGAGGCGCCGCGACTTGAGCAGCCGGAGGGCCCTTTGCAGCCTGTTCGCCGCGAGCAGCCTCCGAAGGGCCCCGATGCTCACCTCTCTCTCAGCTGACTGAAGGTGCTCGACAACCGGCCCGGCATCGGGGTGTTCCAGCACTTCGAGAGCGATGGGATCGCCCGTCAAACGGAACTTGCGGCTGATGCGATAGGTCATGCCCTCCGGCAGGAAGGGTCGCAGCGCCTCGCCGAGCTCGCAAATGTAGTAGTCGGCGATCCACTCCGCGAGAGCCAGCGACTCGGCGGAGAGCACGGGCACGTCGGCCAGCACGGACTCGATGTCCCTGAGGTCCTGACGGTCGGTCTTCTCGCTGAGAGCGCCTACCAGGCCGACCACAGTACGGGAGCCAAAGGGAACGAGCACCTGCGAGCCCACCCTCACCGCGTCCTGAAGGTGTTCCGGCACCCGGTAGGTGAAGAGCTGCCCGAGGGGGCGGCCTGGGTTTGGCAGCACCTGCGCGTAGAGAGACATCCGCCTCCGGCTCGCGAACCTGCGCCTACACCCCCGCCTCTTGGCGCAGCCTGTCAGCCATGTCTGTCTGCTCCCACAGCACCGGCAGATCCGTCCGCCCGAAGTGGCCGTAGGCGGCTACCGGCCGGAACTGCGGGGTCCTCAGCTGCAGCTTGTCGATTATCGCACGGGGGGCGAGGTCGAACACGTTCGCGCAGATGGCGGCCATCGCCTCATCTTCGATCTTCCCGGTCCCGAAGGTGTCGATCCAGAACCCCATCGGCTCCGCTGCGTCTCCGCCCTCTCGGCGAGGCCCGCGGCCACGATGTTCTTCGCCACGTACCGCATCATGTAGGAGGCCGAGCGATCCACCTTGGTAGCATCCTTGCCCGAAAAGCAGCCGCCACCGTGTCGAGCCATTCCGCCGTATGTATCCACGATAATCTTGCGTCCAGTCAGTCCCGTATCGGCGAGCGGCCCCCCTCGCTCGAAGCTCCCAGTCGGGTTGACCAGAATCTCGGTCTCGCCGTCCAGCATCTCGGCCGGGCAGCTCTTGGTGACTACGAGTTCGATCATATCGCTGCGGATCCGCTCATGATCCACGTCCGGCCGATGATGGGCGGACACGACGATCTTGTTCAGGTGCACGGGCTTCCCGTTGCTGTAAGCGACTGTCACCTGCGTCTTCCCGTCCGGTCGCAGGTAGTCCACCTCACCGAGTCTTCGCACCTCGGCGAGCCGCCGCGCCATCTTGTGGGCGAGCATGATGGGCATCGGCATGAGCTCCGGCGTCTCGTTCACGGCGTAGCCGAACATCATCCCCTGGTCGCCGGCCCCTCCGATGTCCACGCCCATCGCGATGTCCGCCGACTGCTCCTGAATAGCGGTCAGCACGCCCGAGACCTCGGAGTCGAAGCCGAACTTGGCACGCGTGTAGCCGATGTTCTCTATGGTGTTGCGAACGACGGCCGGAATGTCGACGTATCCGGCCGTCGTGACCTCTCCCGCAACGATCACCAGCCCCGTCGTTATGAGCGTCTCGCACGCGACGCGGCTGTTCTCATCTTGCTCGAGCAAGGCGTCGAGGATGGCGTCGGAGATCTGGTCGGCCATCTTGTCCGGGTGGCCCTCGGTCACCGATTCCGATGTGAAAAGATAGTGCTCGTCCTTCATGTCCCTCGTTCCGTTCCTAACCCGGTAGGGCAATACCCCGCCACGCGCCGCGCCGACTCACTCGCGGTCTTTTGCCTCGCGCCAGTATTGTGCAATCGCCTCCAGCACACGCAGTGCGAACTGGTCCTTGTCCATCACCGGCACCTCCACGCAGTCGCCGTTGGCAAAGAGCAGGTATCCCGCGTTGCGGTCCGAGTCGATGCCGACGCACTGCCCGGAGACGTCGTTCGCCACGACCAGGTCTAGGTTCTTCGCCCTCAGCTTCTCGCCCGCGTTCTCCAGCACGTTTTCCGTCTCCGCCGCGAACCCGACCAGGAGCTGGCCGCGCCGCTTTCGACGCCCGCACTCGGCGAGTATGTCCGGGGTCGGCCTCAGCTCGATGGTGAGCGGCTCGGCTCCCTTCTTCATCTTCTGCGCGGCCGGGGACGCCGGCGCGTAGTCCGCCGGAGCGGCGGCCGCGATTATCACCTCGCACTCGGAGGATCGGCTGACGACGGCCTCATACATCTCCGCCGTGGTCTCGACTCGAACGATGTCGCAGCCCTCGGGGGCACCAGCCGCCACAGGACCGGACACCAGAGTCACCGCGGCGCCCCGCATGGCGGCAGCTCTGACCAAGGCGTATCCCATCTTTCCACTGGACCGGTTCGAGATGAAGCGCACCGGGTCCAGCGCCTCTCGGGTGGGGCCCGCCGTTACGAGCACTCGCACGCCGGCCAGGTCGCCTCCAGAGGCTATGCGCGCCACTTCGGCCGCGATGACCTCGGGCTCAGCCAGCCGCCCCCTGCCCGTAGCGCCAGATGCCAGCCGACCGACTTCGGGCTCGATGATGTACACGCCCCTGGCCCGCAGCCGCGCCAGGTTCTCCTGGACTGCGGCATGCCCATACATCCTGTCGTTCATGGCCGGTGCGACAACGAGCGGAGCGCGCGTCGCCAGGGCGACGGTGTAGATGAACTCGTCGGCAATGCCTAGCGCAAGCTTGGCAATCGCATCAGCCGTTGCGGGTGCCACTACAACGACCGCCGCGCGCTCGGCCAGGGAGACATGCTTCACCTCCCACTCCTCCGGCTCGTCGAACATGTCGACTGTTACGGGATTCCCGGTGAGCGTGCGCAGCGTCAGCGGCGTGATGAACTCTGCGCCTGCGCGTGTGAGCGTCGCGTGCACATCGGCGCCAAGATCCATCAGGCGCCGGGCCAGCTCGGCTCCCTTGTAAGCCGCGATACTTCCCGTGATTCCCAGGACAACAGTTCTGCCGGCGAGAGGCCTAGTCATCGTCACCCTCGAGCCACGCGCTAGGATCGGTCCGCGCCACGCGGGCGCGCTCCGCCTCCAGGATGGCCAGCAGCCTTCGGGCCGCCTTTGCGACCCGGTCGTTCATGATACAGTATCTGTACTCGGGAAGCCACTTGATCTCTTCACGGGCGACCGCGAGCCGCCGTCGCTGGATCTCCTCGCTTTCGCTCCGTCGGGTGCGGAGCCTGCGGCGGAGGGCCCGCCAGGAGGGCGGAAGCATGTAGATCAGCACAGAGTCGGGCCGCCGTTCCTTCACTTGCATTGCGCCCTGGACCTCTATCTCCAGCACGACGTCGTGCCCGGACGCAATCTGCTCATCGACCCAATCGGCCGGAGTCCCGTAGCGGTTGTCGAGATAGGTGGCCCACTCGAGGAGTCGGCCCGCCTGGACCCTCTCCTCGAACTGCTCGGGAGTGCAGAAGAAGTAGTCCACGCCCTCCCTCTCATCCGCACGGCGGGGCCGAGTGGTGACGGAGACAGAGCGGCGAAGCCTGGACGCGCCCTCGCGTTTGAGCGACATGGCTTGGGCCACCACCGTCCCCTTCCCCACCCCGGAGGGGCCGGACAAGACGACGAGAAGTCCCGTGCCAAGCTGCGCGCGCTCGCGGTCTCTCACAGATCGAAGCACTTGATTCGATTGTCGATGCCGCGGATGCCGTGAATCTGGAGAATGATGCTTTCGATGAGGCCCATCTCCTTCTTCCAGTCCGGCACCTTCCTGGCGCGCGTGCCCCTCAGCTCTCCGCTGAGGTATGCCACTCCATGGATGACCTGGACCTCCAGTTGCTCCGAATTCAGCTCGCGCTTGATGAACTCGCTCCGCACCCTGCGCTTGAGCAGCGCGTCGCCCGGCCTCATAGCTGCCTCTCCTCATCTTCTAGCCTAGGCTGGTCCTCCACCTCACCGGGAGCTGGTTCGGCGATCACCAGCAGGTCGGTCATCCCGTGGTACAGATTGCCACCGGAGACCAACCGCACGGACAGGTGCAAGCTCCCGGATCTCCGCGGTATCATGTGCAGAACAATCCGCTGACGCCCTCCAGGTCGCAGCGACGGATACGATAGCGTTTGCCATATCCCCCGCTTCGCCTCGGCCAAGGGCCTCGGGGCCACGGACACCAACTCGAAGTCGTCCAGCGATCGCTCCGCTATCTCAAACCGAACGTTGGCGGCCCACAGGGTCGACATATTGTGGATCGTGGCCGTCACGGGGAACGGCTGCCCGACAACTGCACCCTCGTAGTCGGCCTCGATCGCCAGACCCAGCTTCACCGTCGGCGGCGGCCCACGCAGCCTCGCCACACCGAAGCCGGTGACCACAATCACGGCCACCACCAGAGCCCATATAAGCGCCTTCAGCAGTCGCCCACTGACGACGACGCGCCCGGCCGGCGTATGGTAGACACACGGCGGCGTGGCCGACTCGCTGACCTGGAATATGCCCGCAACAACTGGATGGGTGCAGGCTCCTGTCTCGGCGTCGAACCACCGGCAGAACCCACACTTCGCCAGATTGTCTCGGCAGTCGACGCAGAACGGATAGTCGGCCGCGCGCGTGTCGTTCTTCGCCCCGCACTGCGGGCAGATGACCTGGGGCAAACTGCTGCCTCCCGGCTCCTTCGGATTATAGTGAGGCGCGCCAACTGGTGTCAAGCAGCGGCCCGAGCCTGTAGCCCGGCCCGCCGCCGCACTTCGAGCACACCTGTTGCGACGCGCCCACGAGGAACGCCTGGGCGCGAGGCACTCCTTGACAGTTCTGTGCGCGCCCGGCTATACTCCCCCCGGTTCTCAGACACTCCGTGCTTCAGTTCACCATCCAAAACACGGACCCTACCGGCGCGCGGGCCGGAACAGTCCGGGCCCGCGGCCAGGCCTTTGACACGCCGGCCTTCCTCCCGGTCGCGACCCAGGCCTCGGTGAAGGCCCTGAGCCAGGAGGAAATCTCCCAGCTCGGTGCGCAGATCGTCCTCGGGAACGCCTATCACCTGTACTTGCGGCCCGGCGTCGACCTCGTGAGAGGCGCAGGCGGCCTCGGTCAGTTCATGAGCTGGGCCGGCGCCACCCTGACCGACAGCGGCGGCTATCAGATCTTCAGCCTCGCTCCCCTGATCGAGGTGTCCGATGACGGCGTGTCCTTCCGCTCACACATCGACGGCTCGGAGCACCTGCTCACGCCCGAAGGCGCCATCGAGATCCAGCACGCAATCGGCGCGGATATTATCATGGCCTTCGACCAGCCGGTGGGCTACCCGGCCGATGGAGAGGCTGTCCGGGCCGCCACGCTCCGGTCCGATGCCTGGGCCGCGCGCTGCCTCAGCGCGCACGAGAAGGCTCCAGACCAGGCTCTCTTCGGCATTGTCCAGGGCGGGTTCGACCCGGAACTGCGCAGGGAGAGCGCTCACCGCCTCGCCGCCATGAACTTCGACGGCTACGCCGTTGGCGGCCTCTCGGTCGGCGAGCCGAAAGAGCAGACCTTCGGCCTGCTGGCGGCGACGGCCCCGTTGCTGCCAGCGGCCCGGCCGCGCTACCTGATGGGCGTCGGCAAACCGGCCGAGATCGTGCGAGCTGTGCTGCACGGAATCGACATGTTCGACTGCGTCCTGCCGACACGGCTGGGACGGAACGGCACCGCCTATACGTGGCTGGGTAAGATAAACCTGAAGAACGCGCGCTATGAGGACGACTTACAGCCGCTCGACCCTGACTGCCGCTGCCGAGTATGCATCCGCTATTCGCGAGCTTACCTGCGCCATCTCTACAAGGCGGGGGAGATCCTGGCGGCTCGCTGCCTCAGCTATCACAACCTGAACCTGTACCTTCGCTTGATGGAGAGGATACGGAAAGCAATACTGGAGAACGACTACGAGGAATTCGCTCAAGAGTTCCTCAGCGCGAGGGACGACAATGACATCGCCCATCACACTTGAGGATGTGCAGAACCGCGAGGATGTGAAGGTCTATCTCGCTCGCAGCGACGACAACATGGACACCATAGGCTACACGGAGCACGGCTTCCGCCATGCAGAAGTGGTGGCGAAGCGAGCTCGACACATAATCTCGGCCCTGGAAGGCGAGGAACGGGAAGCGGAGCTCGCAGCGGTAGCCGGCTATCTGCACGACATCGGGAACGTGGCCAGCCGAGAGGACCACGGCCAAATCGCGGTCATGCTGTCCTACTTGATCCTCAAAGAGATGGGCATGCCGGCCGTCGAGCTGGCCGAGATCATGTCGGCGTTGGGAAACCATGAGGAGCAGTATGGGGACCCGTTTGGCCGGGTCGCGGCGGCCGTGATCATAGCGGACAAGTCCGATGTGGCCCGCAGCCGAGTGCGAGATATGCACCCGTCCCGCTACGACGAGCACGACCGCGTGAACTACGCCACCATGTCGTCCGACGTCACGGTCAACCACCAGAGGACCATCATCTCACTGCATCTGGAGATCGACACGGAGATCGCCTCCATCATGGAGTACTTCGAGCTCTTTCTCGATCGGATGGTCATGGCGCGGCGCGCGGCCCAGGTGTTGGGCTGTGAGTTCGAGCTCATGATCAACGAAACCAAGCTGCTGTAGCCGGGACCTGCCACTACCCCAAGCAAGGACGCGCCGCCCGCCGGTCGTCCGGCGGGCGGCTCTCGTCGTAAGGAGGGTGCCAAGGACAGCACCGGCTATGTCTATGTCAACGCGCCCACTATGCGCGCTCTCGAGCGGTGTCAGCTCGTCCCCACCGCCCCATACAAAAAGGTCCGGAGGCCTACGGCCTCCGGACCATCAGAGGTTCGCTCTGTTCGCCTGCTTCAGTTGCTTGAGAAAGCTTCAGCGACAGCTTGGTGTTACATATCTTATTCCACGAATCCAGCCGGTTTTGAGGGCCAAGCCGCTCCAGCCAGCCTGCGGCGAGCAGGCCGGTCTCCCCGCCGTCGGGGAGCTCAGTCGAGCCTGCCCGGCAGCAGTCCCAGCGGCAGCGGGGCCGGCTTCTGGCAAGTGCTCTCCGGCACCACATGCTCGCCCTCCCGGCACGCGTCCTCCACGGCTTCCATGACGTCCAGAACGTGGAACGCCATGTCGCCGCTTGCGCGGTGCTGCCGCCCGGACCGGAGGGCGCAGGCGAGGTCCGCCACGCCAAGCCCGCGGCCGTTCTCCGCATAGCCATGCGTAAGAGGCACCTCCTTCCACTCCCCGTTCAGCCAGATGCGAACCGGGCCCCCAAAGATGTTGGGGTCAGGCACGCTCAGCGTGCCCGAGGTGCCGTAGATCTCGATCCTGGGCAGCTCGGCCGCCCACACGTCGAAGGTGGCCATCAGCACGCCGATGCCGCCCTCGGCGAAGTCCAGCACGCCAACCGCGTGGGTCGCCACCTCGACGTCGATCACCTTGCCGTATTTCGGCTGGCTCGTGATCGTCCGCTGGGGGAAGCTGGCGCCCGTCGATCCGGTCACGCGGCGCACGGGACCCATGAGTGCGATGAGCGCGGTCGTATAGTACGGTCCCATGTCGAGCATCGGTCCGCCGCCGACTTCGTAGTAGAACTCGGGGCCGGGGTGCCAGAGCTCGTGGCCGCGGCAGGTGAAGAAGGCCGTCGCGCCAATCGGCTTGCCGATCCAGCCGTCATCGATCAGTTTGCGGCAGGTCTGGATGCCGGCGCCCATGAAGGTGTCAGGCGCACAGCCCAGGAGCACGCCCTTCTTCTTCGCTGCCTCCAGGATCCGCCGACCCCCTTCCCGCGTCACCGCAAGAGGCTTCTCGTTGTACACGCTCTTGCCGGCTTCGATGGCCGCCAGGGCGACTTCCTCGTGCGCTTTGGGCACGGTCAGATTGAGTACGAGCTCGATGTCAGGATCAGCGAGTAACTCCGCCGGCGGGACCGCCTTGGGGATGTTGAACTCCTGCGCCTTCGCCTCCGCCCGTTCCATGATCAGGTCCGAGCAGGCCACCAGGTCGAGCGCCTCCAACTTCTGCGCGTTCTGGCAGTAGATCCCGCTGATGTTCCCACATCCGATGATCCCAAGCTTGACAGGCTCAGTCGCCATCTTCTCCTGCTGCTCCCTTCTGTTCTGATTATGTCATCGCGCGGCCCAGAGCATGCCGCGCTGGACGATCTCCTTCACCTCGGGCACGTCGAAGTCGACCGCCACGTGCCCGACCGAAGCATAGAACACACGCGCCTCGCCGTAGCGCCGCTTCCACACGGCCGGCATGACAACTCCCTCGATCCAGGGGTACACGTCACCTCTGAATGTGGTCGTCGCCAGCACCTCGTTCGAGGGATCGACGTGCAGGTAATACTGCTCCGAGTGCATCTTGAAGTCGGACAGCCCCTTCGTGATTGGATCCTCGTGGTCGATGATGTTGACCTCGTAGTCGATCACCCCGCCAGGATGGACCACCCACTGCCCGCCGACCATGAACTGATAGTCGACGTTGTTGCGGAACGAGTCGCCTATTCCTCCGTGCCAGCCGGCGATGCCGACCCCACTCGACACGGTCTCCAGCAGTCCTCTCTCCTGCTCGTTCGTGATCGTCCCCATCGTCCACACCGGCACGAGGAGGCTCAACGACTGCATGTAGTCCTGTTCGAGGTAGACATCGAGCGTGTCGGAGATCCGGACCTCGAAGCCGTTCGCCTCCAGATGGGGCGCCAAGATGTCCACACACTGCTTCGGTTCGTGGCCGTCCCACCCGCCCCAGACCATCAGCGCCTTCTTCATCGAAACCACTCCTCAGAGACAGAATCTGGCGGGGAGTATAGCAGAGCCGGCCACTTCGGTAAACCGCTGGGGAGTTCCGACGATGCTACGGGCCCGCGACACACGCACACGGCCAAGACATCCGGCCTAGAGAGAATCGACCTCCCCGTACACGATGTTCTTCTTGGGGTCCCGTGAGGTGGTTATGT
>JALGXV010000136.1 GCA_029821885.1 Candidatus Hebobacteria bacterium | reverse complement strand
CTCCTCGACCCCGGGGCAGTGATCGGGGACATCTACACACTGCATCCGCATCCGTGGGAGATCCTCCTCGCCGACCGTCTTGGGGAACTCATCAAGCGAGTCGATGGAGAGGATGGCCGCGTTGCCGTGGTGGGTACTGTGGTGCGGCCGGATCAGTTCCACTTCGAGCACATCCCCTCACCCCAGGGCGCTGACACGACCTGTCCCCTCCCCTTCCCCGTGCGCATCGAGGCGCGCTATGCCGACGGATCGCTGGCCCCTACCTACAACGGCACCGCCGACTTGGCTCCTGAGTCTCGCCTCGTCCTCGCATCGGTGGCCGGAGTCACGGTTCCCCCCACAACCATCCTGCCCGCCGAGATCACCTTCTACCGGGGCGTCTGGGAGGGCCCGGTGGGCCTCCTTGGCGACCAGGGTTCGCCCTCCATTCTCACCGTCACCGACCAGGCTCACGCCAGGCTGACGGGAGATAGCAACTCGTTCACCGTGCGCGTCAAAGGTGATCCCACCGATGACGGGGAGGTGGACGTGCTGGATGTGCTGAGGACGGTGAGCATCGCCCTGGGACGCGAGGTCCCCACACCCCCGCCGCTCGCCTTTCAGTCCTGGGCCGGGGACATGAACTGTGACGTCATCATCAATGTCCAGGACGTGGTGTTGGTGGTGCACAAGAGCCTCGACCTCTCGGGCACTGCTGCATGGGCCCCTCAGCGCGCCTCTCTGGCCGGGGTCGGCCTCCCTTCGGCCAGCAGCGCGGAGCGCACCATCTTCATTGAGCCCGATGCCGTCCAGGTGCGGGAGGGAGAGAGCTTCCCCCTCACCATCGCTCTGGACGAGGCGGTCGGGGCGGCCGGCTACCAGTTCGATGTCAGCTACAATAGCGCACTGACTCAGTTCGTCCCTCCGGCCCGACTCGGCTCGCTCCTGACCGGCAGAGGGTGGTCCCTCTATACAAACCAGATCAACCCGAACTTGGCGCGGGTGCTGGCTTACAACCCCACCGCCGCCGAGCTGCCCGCAGGCTCCGGCTCTCTGGTCGTGCTCGACTTCCAGGCGGCCGCCCTCGGCGAAACCTCTGTGGTTCTCCAGAGCGTGGTGCTCTCCAGCGGCCTGGGCACCTTCCTCCCGGCGGTAGGCCAGGGAGCAAGTGTGGACGTGCTCCTCTTCTTCGATGTGGCCTCTAACCACTGGGCCGCCAGCGAGATCGAGGCCTGTGTCCAGGCCGGGGTCGTGTCGGGCTATGGTGACGGAACCTATCAGCCCGGCGACCCCGTCACCCGGGATCAGATGGCCGTCTACATCTCTCGCGCTTTGGCCGGCGGAGATGAGAACGTGCCCGAGTTCACCGACACTCCCACCTTCCCCGATGTCGGCTCCGAGCACTGGGCCTTCGACTACGTGGAGTACGCGGCCGACCAGAATGTGGTCGGTGGATACGAGGACGGCACCTACCATCCCGAGTTCGAGGTGACCCGCGATCAGATGGCGGTGTACGTCGCCCGCGCCCTGGTCGCGCCCGACGGCGAAGACGGCCTGGCCGGCTACGTCCCGGCCGATCCGCGCAACTTCCCCGACGTGGCCTCTGACTTCTGGTCATATAAGCATGTGGAGTACTGTGTCGAGAACGGCGTGGTGGCGGGATATGAGGACGGCTACTACCATCCCGAAATCGTCGTCACCAGGGACCAGATGGCCGTCTACATCGCGAGGGCGTTTGGGCTAATGTAGGAGCGGGGCCGGGTCCTGACAGCTGGCGACCCGCCATTCCGGAAGCCAGGGTCGCGACTCAGGAGCGTGCCGGCTGGGCAGTCGGCGCTCGGGAGCAGACGCGGGGACTGCCACGCTCCTCAACCGGCCGAGTGTGACTGCGCGTCGTCGCGTGCTGCTAGCGAGACGTCAAGGGGCCTCGGCAGCTCCCTCGGGCTCGTCCGCAGAGGTCCCGGCCGGCGCTCCCTGCTCACCCGCGCCCGGCTGGGGCGATCCTCTCCGGGAGGAGCGCGTTCTCCCGCTGCGGGCCCGGCCGGACCGTATGGCCATGTCCCTTTGCTGCTGCAGAGCTTCCGACTGACGCTGCCAGTCGGCCTGGAACTCCCGCTCTCGCATCATGAACCACAGCGCGCCAAGCACGACCGCAACCAGAATGACGATGAGAGCGAAGAGCGGACTGATCTGTTTCCTCATGATGGCTTCCTCCCCGCCATGACTTCCGACGTGTCCCTTCTCTGAGCGGTCTGCGTGCACCTTCCGGGCCTCTGCGGCGATTCGCTCAAGGCGCCGTCTCGATCGGCATATAGATCCCGGTGCTCCGGCTCGGGCCGATCTCCGCTCGGCTGTCTCTTCTGTTGACAGCCCCGTGACCTTTCGCTATAGTTGTGCGAGGAAGCACCGGGCGAAGACGGCAGCAGGAGCGGCCAGGCTCAAATGGCATCCCCATTTGGGCTTTTTTGTTTCCCCCAGACGAGCGCCTTTGGGCATCAGTGCGGCCCGAAGGGATTGCATGACCAAGGCTGAGGGCGCCGGCGGGCGTCCTGCAGGGGAGGCCAGACATGCCAGCAACAGTTGTCGTCGGCAGCCAGTGGGGCGACGAAGGCAAGGGCCGCGTCGTCGATCTGCTCGCGGCCGACGCCGATATCGTCGTGCGCTATCAGGGCGGAAACAACGCGGGCCACACGGTCTGGATCGGCGAGGAGAAGTTCGCCGTCCATCTCGTCCCCACGGGAGTGCTGCGCGGGAAGCTATCGGTGCTCGGCGGGGGGATGGTCATCGACCTCGACGTCCTTCTCCAGGAGGAAGAGGAGCTGTCCTCCCGCGGCATTGAGGTCAAGAGCAACATCAGAATCAGCGAGAATGCGCACTTGATCCTGCCCTACCACAAGCTGATCGAGGAGCAGGAGGAGAAGCGCCGCGGCAAGCAGGCCATAGGGACGACGCTCCGGGGAATTGGGCCGGCCTATGAGGACAAGGCGGCCCGGCGCGGGCTGAGAGTGGGGGACCTGAGAGATCGGCAGAGCCTGACCGATAGGCTGCACGACGCGATTGCGTTCAAGAACGAGTTGCTCAAGAAGGTCTACACCGCGCGCGGTGTCGATCCGGACAAGGTCTACCATGACCTCGTGACGCTGCACGACCACTTCGCAGATAACATCTGCGACACCTCGCTCATCGTTCAAGAGGCGCTCGACGCGAAGAAGAACGTCCTCTTCGAGGGCGCGCACGGGACGCTGCTCGACATTGACTGGGGCACCTATCCATACGTGACGAGCTCGAATCCGCTCTCCGGCGAGGTGACGGCCGGTGCGGGCATACCGCCGAAGCTGATCGATCGGATCATCGGCGCGGCCAAGGCCTACACGAGCCGGGTCGGCGCGGGGCCGTTTCCGACGGCGGTGGATGAGACCACCGCCGAGAAGATGCGGGAGCCGGGAGGGGAATTCGGCAGCACCACCGGTCGGGCGCGGGGGATCGGTTGGTTCGACGCGATGGTCGTTCGCAAGTCGGTGCGGCTGAACGGCATCGAGGAGCTGGCGATCACGCACCTCGATGTGCTCGATCAGTTCGACGAGATCCCTGTCTGCGTCGGGTACCAGTGCGGCGGCCGTGAGGTCGCCCACTTCCCGAATCAGATCACTGACCTGGCCCGCTGTGAGCCAGTCTACGAGACGCTGCCAGGATGGAAGAGCGATACGTCGCAGGCAAAGAGCTTCTCCGATCTGCCGGACAACGCGCGGCGATACGTCGAGCGGATCGGCGAGCTGGCTGGGGCGCCGGTCACGTACGTGCTGGTGGGCCGTGAGCGTGAGCAGTCGATCATCCGCTAGCCTCGCGGCAAGCCCGGGCCAGGCCCGGCTGCCGCTCATCCTGCGCCAGCTGAACCGTGCCTACGGCAGGCCGTCACACGCCCGCGGGGGCGATCAGTTGGACAGCCTCATCGGCACCGTGCTCTCACAGAACACGACCGACGTCAACTCTCACCGCGCCTTCGAGCGGCTGAAGGAGCGATTCCCGACATGGGATGGTGTGCTGGCGGCGCGGCCCGGCCGCATCGCGACTGCCATCCGATCCGGCGGCCTCGGTGAGATCAAGTCGAAGCGCATCAAGCAGATCCTGAGGGAGATCGAGCGGGAGCACGGCAAGCTCGACCTGTCGTCGCTCAAGCGAATGGGGGTGCCGGAGGCGCGAGACTACCTCACCGGCCTTCCCGGAGTCGGGCCGAAGACGGCTGCCTGTGTGCTGCTGTTCTCGCTCGGGAAGCCGGCATTCCCCGTCGACACCCATGTGCTGAGGGTGTCGAAGCGACTCGGGCTGCTGCTGCCGGAGACGACGATGGAGCGTGCGCACGAGGCGTTCGAGGTTATGCTCAACTCCGCTGGTCCGGACACGAAGGAGAAGTGGCGCGCTGGCGACATGCTCGCACTTCACCTGGGTCTGGTGCGACACGGCCGGGAGATCTGCAGCGCGCGGCGGCCGCGATGTGAGATCTGCCCCCTGCGTGATCTCTGCCCTCAGATCGGGGTCGGGATGTCCCGCCTGGGAAGGGAGGAGCGCAGGTGAGAGTCGAGCGCGCCGGGGAGTTGCTGAAACGGGCCGCAGGCCGGCGAGTTCTTCTCGTCGGTGACCTGATGATGGACGAGTGGGTCTTCGGCGGCGTGAAGCGGATCTCGCCGGAGGCCCCGATTCCCGTCGTGACGATGCCGCTCACGCCGGAGGCGCGAGCGGAGAAGCCCGGCGGGGCCGGCAACGTGGCCGCGATCCTCCTGGGCCTGGGCGCGTCGGTCCGCGTGGTCGGCGTGACGGGAGATGATGACTTCGGCCGGCGACTGGTCGACGACCTGGAGCGCCGCGGTGCCGACGTTTCGTGCGTCCTGGCTGACTCCTCCCGGCCCACCACGCACAAGCTGAGGATCATCGCCAGCAGGCAGCAGCTGCTGAGAATCGATACCGAATACGACGGGCCCTTTGAGGGCGACATCTGCAGTCGCCTGAGGGAGGCGATCCGCTCCGGCATAGAGGCGGCCGATGTGATCTTGGCCGCGGATTACGCCAAGGGAGTGCTCTCGGAGGAATCGCTGCCGGCCGATCTCATCGCAGCCGCCCGAGAGGCCGGCATCCCGTTCTGTGCGGACCCGAAGCCGCGCAACATCGATCTGTTCCGGCGGGCCTCGCTCGTCAGCCCGAATGAGTCCGAGGCCCTCGAGGCAGCCGGACCCTACTCGAACGCGTCGGCCGGAGCCGGGGGCTCCAGAGCGCCGGCCGGCCCGGAGGGCGGTCTTCCCTCGGATGTCGTGTACGCCGGCCGGGCCCTTCGGGAGCGGCTGGAGGCGGAGGCGGTGTTCATTACACGAGGCGACAGGGGCATCGCCGTGTTCGGCCCGGGCGACGAAGTCACAGACATCCCGGTTGCGGCCGGATCGGGCGACGTAGGAGACGCGACCGGCTGCGGTGATGCGGTCAGCGCGGCATCGGCCCTCGTTCTGGCGGCCGGGGGAGACTACATCGAGGCGGCGGAGGTCGCCAACGCCGCGGGCGGAGTCGTGTCGCGCTTCGTGGGAGTCCACGACCCCTCGTCCCAAGAGATCCTGGACCGGCTCGGCCAGGGTCGCTGAGGAAAGGGGAAGGGGCGGCCGGTGCGGGTCGGGGTCCACGTTCCGGTCGCCGGTGGTCTACTGAAGGCGGCCCGGCGGGCGCGGGCCCTGGGCTGCGAGTGTGCCCAAGTCTTCGTGAGGAACGCTCGCGGATGGCGCGGCCGCAGCTACGCGAAGGCGGAGGTCGAAGGCTTCCGCCATATCCTGGCTGTCCGCGGCGTCTCGCCACTGGTCATCCACTCGTGCTACCTCGTGAATCTCGCTTCCCCCGACAAGGTCCTGCGGGACCAGTCCCTGCGGAGTGTGGCCGACGACATGGTGCGGGCAGCCGCGCTGGGCGGGCACTTTGTCGTCTTCCACTTCGGACACCACATGGGGGCGGGCGTGAGCAGTGGCCTTGAATCCGTCGCTTCCGCCGTCAGGTCGTTGCTTAGCGACGCCCCACCGGGTGTCGATCTGCTCCTCGAAAACTCGGCCGGCCGGGGCACCGAGATGGGCGCCGACTGGAACGACTTCGCAGCGTTGCTCGATCTCCTAGGGGGTGACGAGCGCGTCGGCATCTGCTTCGACACGTGCCACGCCCATGCCGCCGGCCACCGTCTCGACGGGCCGAGGCGAGTGGGCCGGGCGCTGCGTGCCGTCGACACCGCGGTCGGCTTGTCCCGGGTTCGGCTGGTTCACCTCAACGATTGCCGCGCTCCGGCCGGGTCGCATGTCGACCATCACGAGCACATCGGCCGCGGCACCATCGGCGATGTCGGCTTCCGCTCCCTGCTTCGCCGCCGGGAACTGCGCGGCCGCTGCGCCATTCTCGAGACACCGATCGAGCGCCCCGGCGACGATCGCCGGAACCTGAGGCGGATCAAGCGCCTTCAGCGCAGAGGCGTTCCGCGTGGCAGGAGGTAGCGGGGGAGAGGGTCCGCGCTCTGTCCTGAAGTTGGCGACATCGGCGTGAGCTCGTCCAAGCAGGCACCGCAGCCGACGAGGTCATCGGGAAACAGGGGCGCTGTGAAGAGGGCCGCTGACGTTGCGCCGATACGCCGCTCCGCTATTATCGGCTGCCCCCGCTCCCACTCTATGATACCCCAAGTGGCCGCGAATCAATGTCGCTCCGAGGGGACGCAGGTGATGGAGTCGCAGCGGACGAAGTGAGCGGCGAGGAGGTGAACGGGCGTGTCCGGGGGTGGTTGGGACCTGGAGGAAATCCGTCGCAGAGCCGACATAGTTGAGGTCATCTCTCCTCACGTGCGGCTGCAGAAACGCGGGCGAAGGCTGCACGGGCTGTGCCCGTTCCACCAGGAGCGGACACCTTCGTTCACCGTGGATCCCGAGAAGGGCCTGTGGCACTGCTTCGGGTGCAAGGCCGGGGGCGATCTCTTCTCCTTCGTCGAGCTGACGGAAAAGGTGACCTTCCAAGAGGCCGTTGAGCTGCTGGCTCGTCGGCTGGGTTTGCCGCCCCGGACCCCGGCCGATGCAACCCGCACTCGCGCCAAAGAGAGGCTGCTCGCCATGCACGAGGAAGCGGCGCGCTTCTTCCAGGCCGGCCTGAAGGGGGCGAATGGAAAGCGGGCCCTTTCCTACTTGCAGAAGCGGGGCGTGTCGGAGGAGTCTCGTGACGGCTTCCTGCTCGGCTACGCGCTCGACGCGTGGGATGGGCTGCTGAGGGCGCTCGAGAATCGCGGGTTTGCGGGCAAGGAACTCGCCCGGGCAGGGCTCGTGGTGCAGAGAAACGATGGCGGGTTCTACGATCGGTTTAGGAACCGCCTCATCTTCCCAATCCGAGACGCCAGCGGGCGTGTCATCGCGTTCGGCGGGCGCGCGCTGGGCGAAGACCAGCAGCCCAAGTACCTCAACTCTCCCGAGACGGCTCTGTTCCACAAGGGGCAGGTGCTCTATGCCTTCGACCGCGCCCGAAGCCCCATCGGCGACTCGGGCCGGGCGATCGTCGTCGAAGGCTATATGGATGCCATCGCCTGCCATGAGGCCGGCTTCGCGGAGACGGTGGCGACGATGGGCACCGCGCTGACGAGTCAGCAGGTAGACCTCCTGCGGCGGCGGACGGAGAAGCTGACTCTGGCCTTCGACTCGGACTCGGCCGGCCTCGCGGCCGCGCTGAGGGGACGCGAGCTGTTCGCCCGGGCGGGCCTCGACGTCCGCGTCATCACCATGCAAGAGGGGATGGACCCCGACGATGTGATACGCGACGGCGGCGCGGCCGCCTTCGGAGAGCTGGTGGAGGGCGCGCTGCCGATACTGGAGTGGGAGTTGAGCCGTGTGATGCAGCGAGCTGACGGGAAGGGCGAGCGTGAGACGATGGAAGCCGTGCGCGACGCGGTGTCGATCCTGGCAGGTGTGCCGGCGGGGGTGGAGCGGGAATACTACGTCACCTGGCTTGCGCGGCGTGCCGCCTCCGGATCTCCCGACCGTCTCCGAAACATGGAGTCCGCGGTGCGAGAGGAGCTGGCGCGGCGGGCCCGGAGAGCCCCGCAGCCGGCCGGGG
>JALGXV010000428.1 GCA_029821885.1 Candidatus Hebobacteria bacterium | reverse complement strand
ATGAACAGGAAGAAGACGTGGAAGCCTACACCGATCCAGTCTCCCACCAGCACGAAGAGCAGCCCGTCGAACCCGTACAGCACCATGCCCACGACGTAGGCGGCGGTGCTGCCCCGGCCGCACGCCCACCAAATGGCCATCACCACACCGATGAGGCACAGGTTGATGGCGAGGCCGACCGCGCTGAGTACGGCGGCCGAGGAGGCGGCGACCTCTTCGCGCATCACGGCCACGACGGCGTCCACCACCTGGGTCGCGCCCAGCCCGATGACGAAGCTCACCTCCGCCCCGAACATGATGAGCAGTGAGTTGATGAGCGAGAAGGCGGCGATGGCGGCGAACCAGCCGCGGGCCTTCTTCGCCTGCTCGATGATCTCGTTTGGCTGATAGGACTTCCCGGCAATCTGTATCGCTGTCATTACATGCTTCCCCACTAGCAATGCTGCCCCCAGGCTCGGAACGCCACGCGCCCACGGGAAGTGATTGATAACTTGTTCCACGATCCGGGCTCTGCATCACAGCCAGGTTCGGTCGACCGGCCGCGTGAATCCCCGTCGTTGGGAGGGGGAAGAATCGAGAGGGGAGGGTGTCCCTCCCCTCTCGAAGCGCATTCACCCTATCGCCGAGCACTTAGGTGTAGGGCGGGGTCACCGCGCCCCGCTGGCAGTCCCCCCGGCCGCTGTCCCGGAGGGCGAAGCGCCGGGCTTTGAGGCAGGACGCGAAGGTCCTGCCCCACTGGAGAAGGCAGGAGGCCCCTCGAGTTCGCTCGGGGTGAACGAGCTGCTGCCCAACAAGTCAACCGGGGGCTTGGGGGCCGGTAGGCCCCCGACGGCTTCCGCCCGAGAGTGTACTCTCGGGCAACACGTACGCCTCGCAAGCGCGCCACCCCGGCCATGCGGGCTCCGTCCCGCAGACTGCCAAGAAGGCCAAAACCGAGTGAAGGGGGTTCGGGGGGGCGAATCGCCGGTCGTCCCCCCGACGTCACCGTTGCTTCGGTAGCCTTGGTCGCCTCGGGCGACTCGCCTCCTCCCTCCCATCCCCCGTCTCCGTTCGCGCCCAAGCGTGTGGCGCGGGGGTGACACTGGCGGCTTGCCAGGGCGCGGGCCCGGTGTATACTGGCCGGTGGTCTCCTGAGTTTCCGCCCGAGCCGCGAGGAGCGGGACCTCTCCGAGCGCCTCACCGAGCGCGACACCTCGCCCCACGATCACCGCGCGGTCGCCCGCTTCTCCCCATTAACTCTTCGACGTCTGGATCGGGAAGGAGGCGATCATGCCGACTCATGTCTGGGACCCCGAGGTTCAGGCCGCGCTGGACGAGGCCGCCGGGCGCGAGCCGTTCCCCTCGCCGACCGACTGGCGCGATGTGTGGATCTATCAGATCATGCTCGACCGCTTCAACAACCCGCAGGGCGCGCCCGCGCACGCGCCGTGGGACACCATGTACGGTGGGCTCCAGGGCGGCACGATCGAGGGCGTCCGCGAGCAGCTCGACTACCTGAAACAGCTCGGCGTCGGCGCCATCTGGCTCTCGCCGGTGATGAAGAACTGCCGCTATCGTGACACCTATCACGGCTATGGCATCCAGGACTTCCTCGCTCTCGACCCGCGCTTCGCCTCCGACCCGCAGTCGGTTGAGGAGGAGTTCCGCGAGTTCGTCCGGGCGGCCCACGCCCGCGGCATCTACGTGATCGCCGACGTCGTGCTCAACCATGCCGGCGATGTGTTCGAGTACGTGGGCCACGGCTCGGAGGCCGATCACCGGCCGGAGCCCTACCCGATCCGCTGGCGGGATGAGAACGGCGACGGCATGCCCAACCCACTCCCCCCCGACCAGCTCCCACCCGGCGCCGGCGTCGTGCCGCGGGAGCTGTACTGCAACAAGCACTTCCGCCGGAAAGGCAGGGGCGGAGAAGAGGGCGGCGACTTCTACTCGCTGAAGGAGATGGTGACCCACGAACCCTACTTCAGCCCCGAGCGCGGCCACCACATACCGGTGCGCGACATCCTCATCCGCGCCCACCAGTACTTCGTCGCCAAGTACGA
>JALGXV010000427.1 GCA_029821885.1 Candidatus Hebobacteria bacterium | reverse complement strand
CGGGAGGTGGCGGCCCCTGCCACCTACTGATCGGGCTGCTCTTCCTCCTGGTGCCCCGGCGTCTCGCCGGGCTGGGCATCCGCGCCCGCGGACTCCTGCTCCGGCTTTACCGTTGCTTCTGTAACATCGGCGTTGTCTAGCAAGAACTGGACGACCTTCCGGTGGTACATCCGGGTAACGAGGCGGCTCAACTGCGACTGGTCAGACGAGTAGCGCTCGCGGATATCGTCTCGCGTCGTCCGCTCGTGCTCGGCCTGCCGGTCCATCTCCTCGTGCAGCTCCTCCTCGGTCACCTGGATCTTCTCTCGCTCGCCGATCTCGTCCAGGACCAGCGCCCGACGGGCTGCTCCCCGGGAGTCCGCCTCGATGTCTGCGCGCCAATCCTCGAACGACTGGTTTGTATTCTGCAGGTGCTGCTGCAGAGTGAGGCCGCGCCGATCCAGCTCGCCTTCGATTTCCTCCATCCGCCGGTCGACCTCTCGCCCGACGAGCGCGTTGGGCACATCCAGCGCAGCCCCATCGCTGACCTGCTGGATGAGTTGTGTTCTGACGTCATCTTCCGCAAGCGCCTTCCCGAGCGCTTCCAGGTTCTCGCGGACGCGCTGGCGCAGCGCTTCCATCGTGTCGAGGTCCGATACGGCCCTGGCGAAGTCGTCGTCCAGCTCGGGAAGTTGTCGCCGGCGGGCCTCCCTGATCTTCACCTCGAAGTGGGCCGTCTTACCGGCCAGGGCCGGGTCGGAGTGGTCGTCGCGGTACTTCACTTCGACCTCCCGGGTCTCCCCGATTCTCGATCCGGGCAGCGCTTCGTTCATCTCCGGGAAGAGCTGATCCGCCCCGACCTCCAGCGGATAGCCCTGGGCGCTGGCGTCATCCTTCTTCTCGCCGTCCACGAACATGTCGTAGTCGACGATCACGAGATCTCCCTTCTCCACCGCCTCGTCCTCGGGGAGTTCCGCGAATTGCGCCCGTCGGGAGCGCACGCGCTCGAGTTCGGCCCCTACGTGCTCCTCCGTTACCGCAGTGATGCGGCGAGTCGCCTTGAGGCCCTTATACTCCTCCAGCTCGATCTCCGGCCGGAGCGTGACGGTCGCCGAAAACGAGAGCCCACCGTCGTCGACGATGTCTGCATCGCTGATCCTCGCTCGGCCGAGTGGATTGATGCCGGCCTTCTCGGTGGCCGCGTCGTATGCGTCGTCCAGCAGCGAGTCGATGATCTGCCCGCGCAGCACGTCCTGATCCACGAAGCGCTCGACCACAGACCGCGGCGCCTTGCCCCTGCGGAATCCAGGGATGTTCGCTCTGCGGCCGAACTCCTTGAGGACGGTCTTCCTGACTCGCTCGACCGACGCGGGGTGTACTTTCACCTGGAGCTCAACCTGCCCACCCTCGAGCTCCTTCACCTCGACGTCGGCATCAAGCTTCTCGCTATCGGGGCTGCTCACGCGCGCGCTCCTTTGGGGCTCGACCCGCGGTCTCGGCCCGCCGCGAAAAGATGGCCTCGCCAAGGTGGAGGCGAGGCCCCAAGCTGCGCCCGCGGGTGACCGGTGCTATGCAAGATCCGTGGAGCGGGAGAAGGGATTTGAACCCTCGACCCTCACCTTGGCAAGGTGACGCTCTACCACTGAGCTACTCCCGCTCGCAACAGTCAACACTGAATTCTAGGCTGGGGGCGGGGCGCCTGTCAAGTCGCGGCCGGAGTGGGCGAGGGGAGACTCGAACTCCCACGGCGTCACCGCCACAGGATTCTAAGACCCGACTGAGATTCTGGTCAGTCCTCCCCGCCAACATCCCTCCTCGTCATTCTCCGCGAGTGCATGAACCGCGGAAAGTAGAGAAAATGTGTCATTCTTGAATGCTTTACGATGGCCGAGCTAGCAATCGAAGGCGCACAAAACACTGAAGCGGACGGCCACGCACACTCTCAAGGAGTCCCGTAGCTGCTCAAACCACTCAGCCCGTCTGCGCTCCAGCGGCGGCACGTCAGGGAACCGCGGGATGGGTAGTCTCAGTCTCGTCGCCCCCTTGTGCCGTGCGGGAGCTGGCCGTC
>JALGXV010000426.1 GCA_029821885.1 Candidatus Hebobacteria bacterium | reverse complement strand
TCGACGATCATGTCCGAGAGGATGGGCTCGTGACCATGCACCACGATGTTGACCTTGTCCTTGCTCAGCACGCCGAGGTTCACCTTCGCCCTGATAGGCGTCGGCGACCCGAGCATGATGTCTTGCAGCTCAGTGGCGATCAGCGATCCGCCCCACCCGTCGCTGAGGCCCGTCCGGATCCCGTGTCGGAGCAAGCTCCGGAATTCGGTATCGGTCCCCATGTGCGTGCGATGCATGCACTCGACGACCTCGCGGTCTATGCCTCGCGGCATGAGGTCGAGCTTCCTCCACACCTGCAGCCGCTGTTCCGGCGCGCGCTGCATCAGCTTGAGTTCGCCTTCCTGCTGGCCGAACTCCGAAAGGGCCTTCTCCCCTATGGCCAGAGCGATCTCCTGATCCGACTTGCCGTCGATCTCGATCTCATAGTACGTCGCCACCTGCTTCAGCTTCACGGGGTCCTTGATGCGGTAGTCCTTCGCCTTGCCCTGGGCCATCAAGAGGAACGTGTGCGCGACGTCTCGTCCGTGGTCCGAGTGGGCGGCCGCACCCGCTGCGATCATCCGCAGCAGGTTCCGCGCCACGACTGTGTCGGCGCCAGCGCCGCATACCCCGAGTCGCTCTCCCTTGGTGCTCGTGCCGACGCGGCAGGGCCCCATATTGCAGAGCCGGCAGCAAATGCCTTGCTTGCCAAAACGGCAGGAAGGCTGCTGAGACTCGAAGCGATCCAGCGCGGTCAGCACACCCCGCTCCTGAGCCGTCCGCAGGGCCTCCTGGCTGGCCGGATCTCTCATCCGCTTTCCGTTATCACCCATCTTCAGTCACTCCTTGAGAACAGCGCCCTTCCCTGGCAGACGTTGGTCGAGCGCCTTCGGCGCCGGGCCCACACACGTAAATTGAGCGCACCTGGCCCCCAGGCACGCCCACGCCTCATCACTCTTCCCCTTCGACCGCAGCCATCCTCTAGCAGCCGTGCGGCCGACCCCGTAAGGAAACAGCTTCAGGAAGCAGGCTCCACGACGACGCGGTGCTTCAGCAGGTCAATCTCTTTGATGCGCCCGCGCACGTGAGCCTGTTCGCCAAAGAGGGTGACGAGCTGGTAGCCATCCCCCTCCGGCCTGATGGAGATGACATCCGCCAATACCAGCTCTTCGCCTGCATCCGTGGCCAGGTAGACCTTAGACTCGCACATCGCTCTCGCGGCCCACGGGGCCGGCCACGGTGAACTCATCTGTAGTAACAGACTGCCGCGCCGACTCCGACAGAAAACCCCTGGCTGGGCGGGTGCGTCTTGCCGCCTGTCGAGCCCCACCCGCTCCCGCGCCGGGGGGCACAGAAGACTGCGGTTACGCGGATCGGGATTCCCCGGATCCGCCCTTCCATCCTACCAGCGAACACTTCTTCGGAACACTTCTTCCTGGCCCGCTATGTCCCTTCACGATACGACGGCCCAGGCCGCCGCACACGCGCCCTGCACTCAGCAGATACGCGGCAGTTGATCGCCTACATGACGGTCGAGAATACGATGTGTCCCCAAGGCCGTCTTCAGCAGAACTTGCCCCGTTGACTCCTCCAACACGCCGCCCACTGCGGTCGCTTCGGCTCCGTATCCATGTGACCGCAGTGCTCGCAGCGCGCTCTCAGCCCCCGATTCAGGGACTGCCACAATCATCTTACCCTCGTTCGCCGAGTACAATGGGTCCAGGCCCAACAACTCACAGGCCGCCGCGACCGACTCCCGCACGGGTACGAGAGACTCGTCGATCTCAATCGTCACGCCCGATTGCCGCGCGATCTCATTGAGAGCCGTCGCCAGGCCGCCCCGCGTCGGGTCGCGCAGCACGTGCACGTCGGGCACGGCCGCCAACAGAGCCTGTACCATGCCCGCCAGCGGCGTACAGTCGCTCACGATCTCGGAATCGAATTCGAGCCCCTCGCGGCGGGAGAGGACCGCCAGGCCGTGGTCGCCAACCGGCCCGCTGATGAGGATTACATCGCCGGGCCGCGCGCCGGCGCCGCTGACATCGATCCCATCCGGCACCGCGCCCACC
>JALGXV010000135.1 GCA_029821885.1 Candidatus Hebobacteria bacterium | reverse complement strand
CCGCGTGCACGCCACCGCTGCGGCGTCTGCCTCCGTTCGACTGTAGCCGACGTGTATGGGACTACACGGCCGTGCGCGCCGTGCAGGGAGCCTTCGAGGTCAGGGGCGCGCGGCGGCCTCAGCGACCGTCGACATGAAGGAATGGTCGCACATGGTAGAATGGATCGTCGAGTCGGGCAAGCTCAGAAGCCGCCTGGGGGCGCGGCATCGCCATCTCACAGGCGCAACGGATTCATCTTGAGAGCGCAGCAAGAGGCACTTCGGTTTCCCGCAGACGCGGTCTACGACTTCGTGGAGCGCGTCTTCCTCCGAGCGGGAATCGAGGAATCATCGGCGAGACTGACGGCCAGGGGGCTCTGGTTCGCTTCCCTCCGGGGTGTGGACTCCCACGGACTCCGTCTCATACCCCACTATGTGAGGGCCGTGCAGGGAGGCCGCATCAATCCGCGTCCGAGTTTCAGGTTCGAGCAGAGCAGCCCGTCGACAGGATGGCTGGACGCGGACCATGGATTTGGCCATGCGGCGGGAATCCGAGCGATGCACCTCGCGATTGACCTGGCCGGCGAGGCCGGCTCCGGACACGTCTCGGTGCGCAATTCAAGCCACTGTGGTGCCATGGCATACTTCGCATTCGAAGCGTGCAAAGAAGACATGATTGGGACCGCCTACACGCACGGAACGCCCAAGATGCGCACGCCAAACGCCACCACCACGTTCCTCGGAACGAATCCTGTCTGCCTGGCCGCGCCCATGGCAGCGGAGGGCCCATTCTGCTATGACGGAGCGACGACGCAGATCAGCGCCAACAAGATCCGGGTGTACGGCGAGCAGGGACTCGAACTGCCGCCCCTTTGCGGTGCGGACGAGCAGGGCAACGAAACGAGAGTGCCGGAGCAGGTCGTGCAGCTCTTGCCAATGGGCGGCTACAAGGGATTCGGCATCGCCATGATTGTCGACATCCTGTGCGGCCTGCTGAGCGGGATGCCGGCGGGCGACAGCATATCGGATATGTTCAATGATCCCCTCTCGGAGAAGAGGCTGCTCGGTCAGTTCTACGGCGCGCTCCGGATCGATGTGTTCGAGGAGCCGGAGCGGTTCAAGGCGCGCTTACAGGATCTGGCGGAACGGATTCGCCGTCAGCCGCGGCGCGATCCGGATACGCCCGTTCAGGTGCCAGGCGACCCCGAGAAGGCCTTCCAGGCCGACCGAGAGGCGAATGGCATTCCCATCATCGAGAGGGACCTAGCGCAACTCGACAGCCTCGCCGAGGAACTGGGCATCGAGCCGTTGCGGCGCGCCGACTAGGGTGCATCGGCACACGCGTGGCGGCCGTCTCGCCGCAGAATCGCCACTCCCTGGCGGGCCCTTGTGAGACGTTCCCACCAATGACGGAGGGCAAGCTGATTACTGGCCGCGACACAAGGGTGCGGTGGGAGATGCGTCAAGCCGGCTTGAGGATCGCGTGCTCTAGGACATGGCCGACATATTGCCTTTGGAGGACCGGGGCAGTCACTTCTACATCACTCGCGACTGCAGGAGTGTAGACATGAGAGCAGGACTGCTGCTGATGGTGATGGTGCTGGGCCTCGCGCCGGCGCGGGCGCACGGAGAGACGAGGCCGCTGCTGGGATTCGAAAGCAAGACCGAGGTGGCCTCGGTGGACTGTGATTCGAGGGTGATTGCGCTCGATACGGTCCATGTCACGGAGGGAGCCTATTCGCTGCGCGTGCCCGCGGACGACTACCTCAGGTTCTTCCATCTGCCGCGCGACTGGACCGGCTTCGACGCCCTCGAGGTGGACATCCACGTTGATCTCGCGCAGCCGATTTCGGTCTATGTGCTCATCGGGGACGAGGCCTGGCAGCAGCGGTCTACCTACTGGAACCGGTACAACGCGAGCTTCGCGCTCCGTCCCGGCGCGAACACGCTCGCCATCCCGATTGGTGCACTCTACCGCGGGGAAGTCGGGTCGCGCTTCAACGATCTGAAGACGCCCATCGATGCCTCCCGCGTCGTTCGCTTGGACCTGGGCTTCACGCCGACCGGCGAGAGCGACGGCTACATACACCTCGACAACATGCGTCTCACGCGCACGGGCGCGCCCGACAGCGTGTGGGCCTTCGACTTCGGTCCAGCGGCCCAATCGGTCGCGCGAGGATTCACCCCGGTGTCGCCCGACGATGGTTACTCCGACGCCGCAGCCTGTGGCTGGGCCCCGGAGTCGCGCCCGGGCCGCGCTTGGGATGTGACCTTCCCCAGCAGGCTTCTGCAGGACAGCGTGGACATGCAGGATGCGGCCTTCCTGGTGAAGCTCCCCGCAGGCCGCTATCGGGTGATGGCATTCTTCGAGGGGCTTGGCTACTGGTCCGGGGAGCAGGCCCGCTTCACACGCCGCGAGATGTTCGGGCGCGGCTGGCGCGTGACCGACACTCGAGACGAATGGGGAAGGCTGGATGCAGTCTATCACTTCCAGGACACTGAGCCCCTGCCGGGTGACGATCTGTGGGACACCTATCTGGCCTATCTCTTCAGCCCGGTGTCCGCCACCGTCTCGATTCGGGAGGACCCCTTCGACCTGCACGTGGCCGCCGATGGTCCCCACGCGCGCCGCCTGGCCGGTCTGATCATCTATCCGGAGGGCGACGCGCGGGCGGAGGCGTGGGCGTCCGGCACCCTGTCCAGGCAGAGAGATGAGTTCCCCTCGCGTGCGGTGGAGCGACCCCTCCCCGAGATGTTAGGGGCAGCGCCGGTCACTGCTGAGGACGAGGCGAACGGGTATGTGCTGTTCGCCCCCCGCATCGAGGACACCGTCTACTTCTCCTCCATGCCGACCCCGGAGCAGCTGCGCCTCCGGCTGGACACGTTCGTCAGCCGAGGCGAGGTGCGCTCGCTGACGCTGGCGATCCGGCCGTTTGTCGACCTGGGCCGGACTGTGCTGTCGGTCTCTGACCTCGTGGGCGATGGTGCCGTGCTCCCCTCCGACTGCGTCACCGTCTCCGTGGTGCGCCATCTGCCGACGCGGGGACTGGGATCGCTGATGTACCGCATCACCCCTCGGTACCTCGAACCCGCGCAGGAAGTGTCGTTGCCTGCCGGCCTGACGCGGCAGGTCTGGCTTACCGTGCGCGTGCCGGTGGACGCTCCGGCGGGGCGCTATCATGGGCGCCTGCTGCTTCGGGCAGAGGGCAGAAAGCTGATCGAGATGCCTCTGAGCCTAGAGGTTCTGCCGCTCGCGCTGGATGAAGCCGACTTCCTGTCCGGCTTCTTCCATATCGAGCACGACCTACCCCTGGAGGACCGGGCTCGCTACGAGATGCAGGACCGGGTCTTCCGAGCGTTCCGCGAGCGCGGCTTCAACACGTTCAGCGGCGGGCCGCTTATCGACTTCCAGGGCCTCGACTCCCAGGGCGCTCCTGTGATCGACTTCTCGGCGGCCGACCGGTTCATGGCGCAGGCCCGGGCGGCAGGCTTCGACTGGGAGATCAACAACTACGGCGGCCTGGTGGTCACCGGGCTGTACGACATCTACAGCTACACAAAGGGGGAAACCGGCAGCGCGCTCGAGGAGAGGTACGGGCTGCCGTTCGAGGAGATTGCCGGCCGAGTCTGGTCCGCCATCCTGTCCCACGCCCGCGAGCACAACTGGCTCCCGTTCAGCTACACACTGTGTGATGAGACGCGAGTGGCCGAGCTGGCGCGAGAACAGCTCGAGTTCATGCGGATGCTCGAGCGCGTGGCGCCGGAGCTTCGCACGACGGGCGGCTACAGCGTGTCGTTCGAACCGACGGAGGATCCACTGGAACTGGCCCTCCAGGGGTACTTCCGAGCGCTCGACGTGTCGATGCTGAACAGCCACGACGAGCTGGCCATGGCGAAGGCGCGGGAGCTCGGGAAAGACGTCTACATCTACAACCAGGGCCGCAGCAGGTACGCCTTCGGCGCCTATCAGTGGAGCGAGAGGGCGAAGGGCGTGAGCGGCCGCTACGAGTGGATCGCCTTCATCCGACACGGCTATGACTACTTCGACCTCGACGGGCGCGAGCCCGATCCCAGGATGATCTACTTCGCCTCCGATGGGCTGCGGCCAAGCCTGCTGCTGGAGCAGTGCGCGGAGGGGATGAACGACTTCCGATATCTTCAGACGCTGGAGAACTTGGCGAAGGCCGCCGCGGTCTCCGATTCGGGAGAGGCGCGGCAAGCGGCCTCCGAGGCGCAGTCGTTCCTTGCGGACATAGCCAGCCGCATCCGGATCAGCGAGCGCCGCCGTCCTGAGTGGCTGAATCTCGACGAGATGCGGGCAGGCGCGGCCCAACGCATCGTGGCGCTGCTGGCACTGAACGCCGACTGATCCGCACTCTCCCCACCGCATGTGCGAGTGACCCCGGCGCGACGATCCCCGATGTAGGTGGCCCGGCAGGGCCACAGCACGCGGAATCCCAGAGGCAGGCAGCTGCCTCAGGCCGCCTGGCCTGAGCTCCTGCCGGTGACCCCATGAGTCCATAGGCAGCAACACACGCCTCGTTCGGTCCTGGTCGCGAACGCCGCCGCGCCTTCGCATATGGAACTAGTCTGTAGAGGCAGCCATGGGCACGGACACGAGGCAGCCCAAGGACGTGGAGACGAACCGAGGAGCACAGGCGCCATCCTCCTCGCGCCGTCAATCCTGGCTGGCTATCAGGCGCCTTGCGCGCGGTGGTCAGCAGGCGATGCTCTATCCACCGGACCACCCGGGATTCGAGAGGGCACTCCAGTTGGCCTTTGACGGCTGTAGCCAACTGCTGGCCCTCTTTCCCAGTTGCACGCTTCAGCTCGGCTCTGCTGGCCTTAGCTTCATGGGGCAACCCCTCCCACGCGACGGATCTCTCGACCGTGTTGTCGAGCGTCTCCGAGCGCGGAAGATTCCGGCCGTCACCTTCCTCGAGGGAACCAGCAAGCAAGAGCTGCTGGAGCTCTTCCGAGTGCTCGGGACTGCGCCAGATGTGGTTGAGGCACAAGGGGGCGCGGAGCTCTGGCTCAGGCGGGCCGGGGTGGAGCGCATCCTTCTGGATGCCCCCAGCGGCCCCCCTTCCTATCAGGCCAGCTGGGAGTCGTTTCTCTCTGCCCAGGAAGCTGCCGACCGAACGGCCCTCGAGAAGCTGCTCTCCCTGTGCCCAGAGCCGTGTCGGGCAGCTCCGGAGGTCAGCGCGATCGGGCCCGACAGCGAGGAGATGTTGGCCTGGCTGACGGAGGTGCTCTCCGCAACTGCCGCGACTTTCTCCCAAGGCTCTCCTAACCGGGAGCTCTGGCTGCGGCAGGTCGTCCTCCCGGTAAGAGGGCTCACGCCCGCCCTGAGGGGCAGGCTGTTCCGACTCTACCCGTGCCATGATACGGATGTGCTGCGGGAGGTAGCCTCACTCCTTGAACCAGAAGAAGCGGCTGAACTCGTGGTGGACTATCCGAGCGCCGTGGTGGGAGAGGCCTCTGAACAACTCGAAGCGGTCCTGCAGCGGGTGCTGCCAGATCGGGAACGAGCAGACCAGGTGGAGCCACTGGTGAAGGCAGCGCTGCTATCTCGCGGCATGACCGAAGAGAGCTACCAGAATGTCGTATCGCTGGTGCTCAGAAGGAATCTGTCCGCGGCCACGCCGGCGCTGAGCCTGGGAGAGACAAGGGGAGAGGTGCGCAGGCCATCGCTCCTGGCCGACATCATATCGAGCGTATCAGCCCGTGCCCTCCGGGAGAATCAGCTTGAGATGCTGCTGGAGCTGACCTCTTCGCCCGGTGTGGGCGATGCGAGAGAGGGGCTCTTGACACAACTCGTCGAGCTGCTTTCCTACTCTCTCTCCGATTCGACGGACGACCGAGCGGCAGACCTGCTTCGCCGAGTGGAAGAGGCGATTGTCTTGGAGGCCCTGTCGCCGGAGGAGAAGCGGCTGCTCCGTGTCTGCGTGACTCAGGCGTTCTCGCCTGATCTCTGTCGGCGAATGGCGCGCTACGTGTTGCGGGAACCTTACGAGCAGAACCTGGTCGTTCTCCGGGCGATGAGTCGAGCGGAAGGCGGGTTCGATGCGCTCCTCCAGATCGCAGCAGAAACGTCGCTCCCGTGGCTCCACGGCGCTGCAGGATCGGCTATCCTGCGTATGGGGGAGAGATCGGCCGAGGGCTGCTATCAGACCTTGACCTCGGGCGCGTCGAAAGAGGCGATCGGACTTGCGCATGCCCTGGCACTGTCGGGTGCCCGGGAGGGCCTTGAGCGAGTGCTGTGGGCGCTGGAGCATCCCGATTCCGCGGTGGTCGCTGGCTTGATGGAGGCACTCGCCCACAGTCGCGACGAAACAGCCGAACTCGTGCTTCTCGACGCGCTCCAGACCGGATGCCCGGAAGTGCAGAACGCGGCCGCGCTGAGCCTGGGCCGACATCCGTCAGGCCGAGCCGTCGCTGCTCTTAGCTCGCTTCTCACCGGCCCCTTCGGCCTCCGCCGGATCAACCTTGCCAGGTCGGCGGTCAGGGCGCTCGCTCAGATTGGCCGGGTCGAATGTCTGCCTCCGCTGCGTGCCTTGCTCAAGCGTAGGAGCCTGTTTCGTCGCCATCAAGCTGGAGAGCTTCGGGTGCTGGCAGGGGAGGCGCTGGCCGCGATTCCCCATCCCGATGCCGAGGAGATCCTGCGCGAAGAAGCCGCATCGCGCGA
The DNA here is from genome assembly GCA_029821885.1 of Candidatus Hebobacteria bacterium. GTDB lineage: Bacteria > Armatimonadota > Hebobacteria > Hebobacterales > Hebobacteraceae > Hebobacterum. The sequence goes on along the minus strand of JALGXV010000135.1, from coordinate 3,194 downwards.
GTCGGAGCTGTCGGGCATCTGCACGCGGGCTCTGGAGTTGAGGCAGTCCATGTTGGCAGCCGAGGTGGGCGATGCGGCACCTCGGTAGGTTCCTCAGGCTGAGATCGGCGACCGCGCAGAGCCGGGGCGAGCACGTTGTGCGGCACCTGGCACTCGCCCTCAGAGAGCAGACGCTTTACGGAGCATTCCATCCCGCCGTGCTGCGAGCTAGCGAGGAGGTGGCCGACGCACTCTCACTTCTCTTGGGCGAGCAAGAGGAGTTCGACATCAGACTGAGCTACGTCAGCATCCTGGTGAATGATCAGCCCCTCTCCCCAACTAAGGGTATTGCTGCTGATCTGGTGAAGGCCTCCGCTCGCCATGGTATCGATCAGATCGTCTTCTCCGGCCAGGTCGTGGCAGAAGATGTGGCCGTGCTCGTTCATCTTCTGGGCGAGAGTCGGGAGCAACTCGACCGCCGAGGCGGCATCTACCTGGCGCTGGCGAAGCAGGGAGTCACGGGCATTGTCTGTGGGATCCAGGATTCAAGCGGGGAGGTGAGTCTCGAGCACGATCGTTCCGCAGCGGATGCCTCTCTGCTGTCCACCTATGAGATCGCCCTTTCGCTCATCCAGGAATCGGCGCAACAGGCGAGCCTGGGCAGAGTGCTGAACACGTCGGCAGCACAGGCCCTCGCCGGGCAATTGGCGGACAACATGATCGAAGATCAGGCGAAGCTGCTGGAACTGCTGTCGATACGACGGCATGATGAGTACACTTTCCGGCACTCGCTGAACGTCTGCATCCTGGCGCTTGCCCTGGGGATGGCGATGGGTCTGGATCGGCCGCGTCTTCACGAACTCGGCCTTGCGGCCCTTCTCCACGATGTCGGGAAGGCCCAGGTACCGCTTGAGGTCCTGAGGAAGCCAGGCCCGCTCAGCGAGAAGGAACTCACCTTGGTTCAGCGACATCCGGTCAGCGGCGCAAGCTGTCTCAGCCTACAGCCGGGGGTGCCGACAGCGGCAGCGCTAGTGGCGTTTCAACATCACTTGCGTCACGACCAGACCGGATACCCCACACTGCGCTGGCCTCAATCGCCCAATGCCTACAGTCTCGTCGTTGGCATCGCGGACGCCTACGAGGCATTGACGAGCGAGCGCCCCTACCGTCGCACGCGTGGCCCGGAGGAGGCCCTGACGCTCATGCTTGGGACTCCGCCGGGGCAGTTCGAGCCGCGAATGTTGGATGTGTTCGCGGAGATGCTCAGCAAGTCGCACCTGCTCGGGGACTCAAGAGACATCCCGCCCGAGGGCGAACCGTCGAGCCGCGAATAGCAGCCCCGGAACGTGGATGTCGATGGGTCGTAGGCCGGCGGCCCTGACGGCGGAATCGATCCCACGGCTCTCGATCAGGGCTCGTTGCGCTCCGAGGACGGCGATTCCGTAGAGGGAGAGTCGCCGTGGTGTCGAAGACCAACCAGGAGGATAGAATCTGGCTGCGTTACCTCCCTGAGTCCCGTGAAACAGCGGTACCGCGCCCGGCGCGGAGCATGGTGCGAAGGAAAGTCAAATGGACACACAACGTCTGCTGGTCGGTCTCGTCGTCTCCGTCGTCTTCTGTCTGTCGGCGGCGCTTCCCGCGGCCGTCGCGGCCCCCGACCTCGAGGTCAGCGCCAATAGCCTCGACCTCGGCGAAGTCTCAGGGCCCATCAGCGACACCTCCATCTACGTCTACAATGCGGGCGATGCCTGTTTTGACTGGAACATCAGCGGCACCCAGGAGTGCTGGCTCACCGTAGCAGCGGCGAGCGGCAGCGACACCAACACTTGCGATGAGTATGATTACCTGGAGATCCAGATCGATCCGTCCTGCCTTGGCGCGAGCGGACCACAGAGTGGCGACTTCCGCGTGCTTCGCCTGGGTGACCCTGCCGACGTCGAGACCATAACGATCAGCTTTGAGTACCAGGCGCCCAGCGGCCTCGAGGCCAACAGGACGTCCGTTGATCTCGGGGTGATCGACGAGGTTACCAGCGACACCTCCGTCTACCTCTATAACGCGGGCACCGGTTCGATTGACTGGACGGTGACCGAAAGCGTTGCGTGGCTCACAGTGGATCCGATGTCGGGTACTACGAGCACAGAGCAGGATACGCTCACCATCACTGCAGACCCCACCGGACTGACACCGGGGCAGGTCTACAGCGATAGCTTCACCGTCACCAACGACGGTGACCCAGGCGACTCCGAGACGGTGACGGTGACCTTCGAGTATCAGCTGATGCCCGACCTGGCGGTGAACAAGAACGAAGTCGATCTCGGCGGGATCGAAGAACTTACCAGCGACACCTCTGTCTACGTCTACAACGCAGGCACGGGTTCCTTCGATTGGACGGTCAGCGAGAGCCTGGACTGGCTTACCGTCGACCCGATGTCGGGCACGACGAGCACAGAGCAGGACACCCTCACCATCACCGTAGACACCACGGGGCTGACGTCGGGCCAGGCCTATAGCGACAGCTTCACGGTCAGTCGGGACGGGGAGCCCGGCGACTCAGAGACGGTGACCGTGAGCTTCATCTACGCCATTATCAGCCCCATCCCGTTGAGCGGCACCCCGCCCTTTGAGGGGGAGGCGAGTGGGTCCATCTCCAGCGCTGGGGAGGAGGTGTGGTACTACTTCGATGTGCCAGAGGGCGAGGGTGGCATATGGACCATGTGGACCGCGGTTACGAGCTTGAACACCGTCCTGGGGCTGTACGCGGCCATCGATGACGACACGCCTCTGGCTGAGAACATCGCCTGCGAGGTTTCGGACTGCGACCTCGACCACACGGCCCCCCACTCCAGGCTTGACGAGGAGCTATCCGGCGGCACGCGCTACTTCCTGAAAGTCTCAGCGATGGGTTCCTTCACGGGCGACTTCACCGTGAAGGTGCACAAATCGGAGGTAGTGCCGGACAACATCCCGCCCGTATTGACAAACGGCACTCTCGCGCCGGAGGCCGGCGACGAGACGACCACGTTCACCTTCACGGTGCACTACAGTGATGAGGACGGGGATGCCCCGGCGACGAAGCGTGTCTTCATAGACGACGACGGCTACACTATGGACCTGGTCACCGGCACGGCCGCCGACGGGACTTACGGCTACCAGACGACTGGCGCCGACCTCGGAATGGGCAGTCACAGTCACTACTTCCGCTTCACCGATGG
>JALGXV010000425.1 GCA_029821885.1 Candidatus Hebobacteria bacterium | reverse complement strand
AGTTCAGACTTGCATTCAGAGGGAGGGTATGGCTAGATGAAGACTGCGAAGAAACGCGGATTCACGCTGATTGAGCTACTGGTAGTGATAGCGATCATCGGGATCCTCGCTGCCATGGTCTTCCCGGTCTTTGCGCGGGCTCGCGAGTCGGCCCGCAAGGCGGTGTGTCTGTCGAACGTGAAGAACATCGCGCTGGCAGTCCAGATGTACCTGGCGGACAACAACGACACTATGTCGCCGGACGAGAAGCGCCCTGAGGTGCTTGAGTTCTTCCAGAGGTGCCCTGGGGGCGGCGAGGAGGAGTGGCCGGGCTGGTGCGAGGAAAACGCCAATCCCTACCTGCGGCATGTGGTGATTCTGGATGAGTACGTCAAGAACCGCGACGTCTGGAACTGCCCCAGCGCGAGGATGTTTGGAGGGGCGCGCATGATCATCCCGGGGCCCGACTGGTTCACCTACTTGCTGGCCCGCGAGGGCCAGTGGGGAGAGATCGCCGACTACGAGTTCGAGATCTGCCAGTTCACGTACCCACCTGGTTGGGGCGGCGATGTCACCGATACCTTCACCCAAGGGAGGTACGGGATCCCTTACGCGGGCTACGGAGATACCGCGCACAAGGCGTTTACCCAGTCCATAGATATCTGCCACGAGTATAACCTGAAGCTGGTCGAGGTGGACGATCCAGTGAACGCCGTGATCGTTGTTCCGAAGGGCGGCCCGGGGGGCGGGACGTGCTGTCTGGCGAACGTAGCCTACCCGGAAGTCTGCGCTCTCGTCTGCTCCTCCTGCGAGTGGGCGTGGACCGACTGGGAGATGTGCACGTGGGCGGCCGACTGCGGCCTGTACAACATGGCGCCCAGCGACGGCGCCTACCTGTTCAATCCCGAGCTGAGGAAGAACCGCACGCGACACATGGGTGGTGTGAACCTCGGCTACTTGGATGGCCATGCTGCGTGGATCAACTCTGAGACACTCCTGGCGAAGCACAAGGATGGCGAGGTCGGCATCCTGGACATCTATAGAGTGTCAACGTGCGGGGCGGACCCGGCGTCGGGGATCCTCTACTAAAGACACCCGAAACGGGTCAGTTCGTTCTGACAACAGTGGCCGGAGCGCCCGTTGGGCGCTCCGGTCCTTCTACTGGCCTCGCTGCCGGTCTGTGTCAGATCGGCACAGCCTCCGGGGAGCGAATCCGCGACTCACTCAGACGTAGTTCAGCCCCGGCAGCGGGAACGGCACTGGAAACAACGAGGCCACGACGCGGCCCAGCTCGCCCTCCACCAGCGGCGCCTCCGGCCCGCCGAGCACCAGGGCGGCCGCCCGCCTCAGGTCGAGTTGGAGCTTCTCGTCACCGAACCCGAAGGTGCAGCGAGAGCCTTCCTGCTCGAAGCTCAGCCCCCGAATATCGGCGCGCGAAAGTCGCTCGGCCGTACAGGAGCGAAGTCGCCGCATGAGGCGCGGCAGGTCGAGCAGGCGAAGGGTGTGCTCGGGGAGAGTCGTCGGCTTCGGTGCCAGTCCCGCGCGATCGAGGAGATAGACCAACTCGCCGTCCCACGCGGGCGCCCGGAGGGTGATCCGCTCGAAGCCCCCCGCCTCGAACAGCGAGGGCATGCCCTCCAGGAGCGCCGCCCGGGATCCCGCGTACTCCGCCACCAGCCGGCGCGGGTGATCCCTAGGACTCCCCCAGGGGCGGGAGAGTAGCATGTAGGCTGCGACCTCGCCTCCCCACTCGATGATCCAGGCGCCGCGGCCGCCGTGCCCGGAGAACGCCCGCCTGAAGAACTCAGCTGAGCGCACGAATCGAACGGGCTCCGATTGGTAGAGGCGGGCGCAGGCCGCCCAGTCGTCCGGCTCCGCCGGGCGCGCACACGGCGCCGGGGTCGAAACAGCTACCGAGCCCGGCGACACCCGCCCGACGGTAGAGACCCCGCTCTCCCGAGATGAGGAGCAGGCTGGCTCCCGCATCGGCTGCGACCTGGACGCAGTGGTCGAGCAACGTGCTCGCAATCCCCTGGCCGCGGTAATCGGGGTGAGTGCATACCCCGCCAATGCTGGCGATCTTGAGCCGACAGCCGTTGAGCGAAAGAACGTTGTAGACCACCCGTATGTGTGAGACGGGCTTCCCGTCGCGGGCGATGACATAGCTGCCGGATCGCGCCTCCACCCGGCGACGGCGCCGGCCGCGGCGCGGTCGAACAACGCCGCCGAAGGAGACCGCGGCCAGGTCGGCCAGGTCGTCCAGCTCCTCCCGCCTGACGAGCCGGGGCCCCTCCTCGCGGGGCTCACCTCGGGACTTGCGCTTCACCGCGGTAGGCCATCCCAGTCCGGTGCATGGCGTCCATCGGCCTCCGCCGGCTCCGTTCGCGGCAGTGAGCCCGAGTGGTCATGCAGGCTCGGCGCCTCCGTCCCGCACCAGCCGATCGTGGAAGGCGGCCGCTCCGGCCACGTGGGTGAGTGCGAGGGCAGTTCGCTTACCGGGCCATTGTCAGGCATGCACAAGCCTCCAGGAATGACCTGTGGGTTCGCCACTGTGTAATGCGAAGCCTCCCGCCCGAGTCTGCCTCGGTCCGGGGGACTGCTTCGACGTCATCCCTGGGCCGCGCTGACGTTGACAGTGGCTGTGGCTGGGGCTATCATCGGCGGCGATGACGACCGAG
>JALGXV010000424.1 GCA_029821885.1 Candidatus Hebobacteria bacterium | reverse complement strand
CCACGTACACCGCCATCTGGTCTCGAGTGACCACGATCTCCGGATGGTAGCTGCCGTCGGTGTAGCCGTGAACGACGCCGTTCTCCACACAGTACTCGATGTGCTTATAGGCCCAGAAGGTATCCGGCACATCGGGGAAGTTGCGCGCCTCGGCCGGCACATAGCCTGCCAGCCCCAGCTCGCCGTCTGGGGCCACCAGGGCGCGAGCGACGTAGACCGCCATCTGGTCGCGGGTCACCTCATACTCGGGGTGATAGGTGCCGTCTTCGTACCCGGTAACCACGTTCTGGGAGACCGCGTACTCCACATGGTCGAGCGCCCAGAACCCCTCCGGCACATCCGGGAAGGTGGGGACGCCAGTGAACTCGGGCACGTGTTGCTCCCCGCCGGCCAATGCCCGCGAGATGTACACGGCCATCTGATCGCGCGGGACCGGGAAGCTCGGCTGGTAGGTGCCGTCCCCGTACCCCTGGACGACGCCTTCTGCCGCAGTCGCCTCAATATGTCGCCAGGCCCAGAAGCTCGGCACGACATCCGTGAAGGTATGCACGCCCACAGATCCGTCCTGCAGCATCTCCTGCACCCAGACGTTGTAGACCGGCCAGTCCACCAGGTCGGTGCCTACCACCTTCGTGATGGTGGCCCGGAGCTTCAGGTAGGCGACTCGGTCGCCGGATACAGCTGGCCACCAGTCGTCGGTGCCGCTGGCGGCGATCGGTCCGCCGGCTCCGGTCGCGAGGTCGACCCAGTGGATGTCGGGCTGGCCCTGCGCCCAGTCCTCCCATGTAACCTTCGTGCCTGACACGCGTGGCTGCCAGCGCTCAGCCGCAGGCTCGGCGGCCACGGCTACGGCAGTCGGCGAGTCGATATCCCTGGCATAGATGTCGATCATCGTTCTGTCGCCGGTATCGCGCCCGAAATCCATGTAGACGACGGTGGTCCCATCTATGTCCGGCCACTGCTCCGGCCAGTACGTGTGCGTGAGCTGAATCTCTGCCGGGTCGGGCGATGGCTTGACGGTTTCCTTCCAGTTGGGCGTCCCGTCGCCGTCGGAGTCCAGTGACAGGTTATATAGGTACAGGTCGGACTGAGTCTCGGAGGTGTCCCTCCAGTCCTCCCAGACGACGTAGGGGTAGGAGATCCTGGGCGCGAACTGCGGCCCAGGAGCCGTGCAGAGCGGGTAGACAGGAGGGAAGTGGTCGTCCGGGCCGGTTACATCGGAGATATCGCAGACGTAGATGTCCGGATTGTCGCTGTAGTCCCATCTCCCATCGGGATCGTTGCGGTAGTCCTCCCAGACTACCACACTGCCATCTATGGCTGGAAAGATCGAGTCCTTGTTATGGTAGGTGAGGCGCAGCGGCAGGACGCCCAGGTTATCGGCCTGTTGGGCAGTGATCTGGAACCACCATCTCCCTCCCCAAGAGTAGTCATCGACGACCCAAGTGACCCAGGAACCGGAAACGTCGGGGATCTGGTGAGAGCTACGGAGGTACTCGGTGTAGGGCTCTACTGGAACGCCGCCCAGGCCCTCCATCGGGAACGGGATGTCGTCCGGCAAGGCGATCTGCGCGCCCGAGCCGACGTTCTTCACCCGGACGGTGGCCGGGAGTCCCGGCACCACGCTATAGTCCTCGAAGGCGGCCCACTCGCCATCCAGGGCGGGGGCCCTCTGCCCCCACTCCGGGTCGTCCAGCAGGCGGACCTTCGTCGCGCCGGTGGCCATCTCGCCGAAGTGCAGATCTCCTCGCGCCATCTGCCAGTGACAGGGATAGAGGCCCGGCTCGCTCGGCGCGGTCACGTCGAAAGTGAAGGTGGCGGTCCCGCCGCCCGGGACTGTGCTCGTCGGCAGGGCCACGCGGGTGACGCCCCAGCGACCTGTGCCCTCCGGCGAGGTCGCGGCCAGAGCGTACCCGTCCGCCGATGTCCACGGCATGCTGCCACCGTTCGAGATCTGGACCGTGATTCGATAGGTCTGTCCCTTCAGCATGGTGGCCGGGATATTGTTCGACTGCACATACGAACTGAGAGCCTCGAGTGTGAACGAGGAGGCCGTGAGGCCGTT
>JALGXV010000134.1 GCA_029821885.1 Candidatus Hebobacteria bacterium | reverse complement strand
GATGATCTCGGCCGGGGTCTTGCGCGAGGCCGCGCCTTTGCCCCCGGCTACGAAGAGGCCGAGGTCGGCCTCGCGGCCCTTCACCGCCTCCTTCAGCGCGCCGGTGGTGGTGGTCGTGAGGCCGGAGCTATGCCAGTCGAACCCGAGCACACAGCCGAGGGCCTGAAACCAGTGGGGATCGGACACGCGCGCCAGCACCTCGCCCGGCCCGTACTCCGCCACCAGCACGCGCACGATCTCGCGGGAGAGCGAGACCATGCGGCCGAATAACCACCGCGGCGCGCGCCCGCCGTGGAGAGGCAAATGTGCCGTGCCCGTGCGCATGCTATCGTGCTGGTTCGATGCGATGCGGCCTAGTACCTCGGATACGGCTTCTGCAGCGGCAGTGTGACGGGCTCGTTGGTCTGGAAGGAGGTGATCGCGGCCCAGGCGCATTCGAGCGCGTAGCGGCCATCCTCGCCGCCGGTCTCGGGCTCCTTGTCGTTCACCACGCAGTCGATGAAGTGCTCGATCTCGCCAACATGCCCGGTGGGGGTGAAGGGGGACTGGGCGATATCGGTGTCATCCCCCATGCGGCCGAAGTGACGCACCTGCTCCACGACGGGGTGATACTCCTTCATGCCGCGGTAGATGGCGAAGCCGCCGCCGCGCTCCATCTTCACCCCTCCCTCGGTGAAGAACACGCTCATGTGTCCGCCGAAGTTGCTCGGCTGGTTGGCGCCCCCGTCGATGATGCCGATGGCGTCGTTCTGGAACCGCCACAACACGACGAGCTGGTCATCGGGGAGGGTGGGGCTGCGGTCGGTGAAGATGAACGTGCCGGCCTCGGAGTAGATGCGCTTGGCGGGCCCGAAGAGCCACGGAAAGAAGTGGAAATCGTGGATCACTCCCTCGATGGCCGTTCCGCCGCTCTTCTTGGGATCGAAGAACCAGCCCGTGCGCTTGCGCAGCCACTCTGCCCGCATGTGGTGCGAGCTGTAGATGCGGATGGGCTTGCCTAACTCCTCTGTCTTCACCATCTCCTTGAGCCGGCGACTCGACGCGCTGAAGGGGCGAGGGAAGGCGAGCATGAGCTTGACGCCGGCCTGCTTGCAGGCCTCGATGGCGCGGTCCGCGTCCTCCAGGTTCACGGTGAAGGGCTTCTCGCACAGCACGTGCTTACCGGCCTGCGCGGCCGCGATGACCTGGTCGGCGTGGGCGAAGGGCGGAGAGCAGATGTCCACTGCGTCCACGTCCTCGCGCGCGAGCAGTTCGTCGAGGTCGGTCGTCCAGGGCACGCCCCCGGAGATGTGCGCGGTGTTGCGCGCCATCTCCTCGTCCACGTCCATCACGGCGGTGATCTCGGCCTGCTTGTCCAGATAGCGCCAGTCCATCACATGGCTCGCGCCGATACCGGCGGCGCATACCATGCCTACACGAAGCTTCTCGGGCATTGCTCCTCCTCCTAGAGCTAGGGCATGAATTGCCGCAGCGCGTCGCGGCTGCGCTCGGCGATGTCATCGGCCGTGTCGGCCGTGCCGGGGACTTCAAGGGTGAGAAAACCGTCATAGTTGATCTCGGAGAGCGCTCCCAGCACCGCTCCCCAGTCGATGACGCCATCGCCGATGATGACGGTCTCTCTGCGCGCCTCGGTGCGGCGGAAGTCCTTCACATGCACCATGGCGAGCTGCGAGCCGAGGCGGCGGATGTCGGCCACGGGGTCGGCCCCTTGGTGAGCACCGTTGCCAACATCGTAGTAGACCTGACAGGCCGGGGAGTCGACGCGCGTCACGATCTCCAGCAGGTCATCCACGGTGCGCGCGAGCGGCTGCCCCACGTTCTCGACCCCGTAGACCACGTCGGCAGCCTCGGCCGCGGGGGCGCATTCCTTGAGCACCTCGACGAGCTGATCGCGAGCCTGATTGGGGGTGAGAGACTCAGGCTGTCCGACAGGCAGCAGCACGACCTTCGCACCGGCAATTGCGGCGAGCGAGGCAGATTGGCGGATGATCTCGGTGGCCTGCGCCCGTACCTCCGGCTCGAGGCTGGTGGGATAGAACCGCCAAAGCACTCCCAGGCAGAGCGAGCTGATCTCGATCCCGGCCTGGCGGGCCGCCTCCGCGGCGGCGCCCACCCGCTCGGCGGTGAACTCCTCCGGCCAATGCAGGCCGAGTCCGGTGTTCCCAAAGTCCCCGATGTCGATCTCGTAGCCGCCGTAGCCCAGCGCGGCCGCACGCGGAATGGCCTCCAGCAGGGGGTACTTCCTCTCGATACAGATAGAATGCATGGACAGCTTCATGGGCGCCTCCGAAGTCGATGAATCCCGGCGCAAGGATTCCGGTCCGCGGAGGGATGTCCTGCACGGCGTGCCGAGAACGGCGAGGCGCGCGGCCCGCGCTCGCGCCCGCAGAGCAGGTGGAGGGGAAGAGGGGAACGGAAACTGGGCAGGGATCCCGTTCCGGCCCAGTGAGCTATCGGTAGCGGTACGTGATACGTCCCCGGGTGGGGTCGTACGGGCTGAGCTCGAGCTTGACGGTATCTCCCGGGAGGATGCGGATGCGATACTTGCGCATCTTACCGCAGGCCTGCGCCAGGACGCGCACGCCGTTCTCAAGCTCAACACGATACTGGGTGTTCGGGAGCACCTCCCGTACAACACCTTCGGCCTCGATCGCTTTGCGCGGGTCTTTTGCCACGCGTTCTCCCTTCAACTTGCTTTGGCCTGCGCGGAAACTGTCAACAGCTCCCGCGCCGCCACGCGCCATCCGAGATATAGGATACCACGCGCGGCCCAAAGGTGCCAGATGGGCAGGCCGGATGCCGCCTATCGGCACACACCCCTGGTGAACCGGCCGCGCTACTCAGGGGCGACGCTGACGTCGTTGAACTCCGTGAGTTCGCTCCGGGAGTTCACGACTCCGGCAACCGTGGCACTGACTCTCTTCTCCCCGCCTTCCGAGAAGGTGACAGTCAGCGCTATGTTCTCAACCTCTTGCCCCGAGGCGAGGACCCCTCGCTTCGGATCCAAGAGCCAGGTGGCCTTTCCGGACACCTTCACCGCGAGGGCAAGCTGCCCGAACCCGTCGGGCCCGGGGATCGTCTCCTCGAGGTCCACCTTGGTAGTGGTCTCTATCTCCCAGCATTCAGAGCCGCGATAGGGCACGACGCCGAGGAAGGTCGACTCGTACGGGAGCTCTTCCATCCCTCCGCCCTCGAGGAACGGGATCTTCGCCACGCCGGCCCACTTCTCGCCCTCCTTGACGGGCTTGTCGGGGAGGACCGCCATGCCCGACAAGAGGAACGCGTCGGCCGGCTCCAACAGAATTCCACTGTCGGGATGCAGGAAGTCGGGTGTTTCTCCGCGGATGAGCCGGTAGCTCGTTATCTCGCCTCGAGTAGAGACGATGTACCTGGCAACGATGTTCCCGAACTCGACCGATTCCTTTTCCCCGTCGACCGTCGTCTCCCCCCGGCCGGAGACTATGGTGCCGAGTATGCCCCAGTCACCACTGGCCGTATCGCCAAGGCACTCAGCAAGACACTCCAGGCTGAGATTCCCGGCAACCTTGGCGGTTTCGCCGCCCTCCTCCTCGACTCGCAGGTTCCAGGTTATGTCGACATGGTATTGCGCCTTGTCGCGCGGGGAATGCTGATACCTCAGGAGGAGACCCTCTTCGGCGAGGCACGGGCACGGCGCCAGTAGGCAGGCGGCGAGCGCTATCCACGCAAGCCGGCTCATTCGCCACTTCGGCAAGCACACCATCTCAGCTCTCCCTTACGTCGGAATCGTGTCGCGCCAGCTTGCTGGGCAGAAAGGAAACTCAACGGGACTCGGCAGCCTGGCAGCTAGCCCTATCTTAAGCCATTGGGGTCACTTCTTCAACCTGCAGGCCCCGACCAGCGCTCGGCGGTGCCGTCCCTGGGCCAAGGCCGATCTCGACCTCCCCTCGTTGGCCACGTCAGGGACAGAGGCGACCGAGGGCCCCTGCGACCCGCCGCGGACCCTCGATGAGTCGGGAACACACCAAACGGGAGGTGGTACGCCGGAGAGGACTTGAACCTCTGACCTCGGGGTCCGCAACCCCGCGCTCTGTCCAACTGAGCTACCGGCGCGCCAGGCCGAATGCTAACACACGGGCAGCCAAAACACAAGCTGCGCCACCGAGGGGCCCTCGCGCCCTTCGTCCTTCCTGAGCGCCCCCACCTGGGGCACTGCGGGCTTGACAGACCGGGGGGCCTGCCTAGAATAGGGCGGCTCCGTTGAGGTCGAGGAGAACTACTGCACACAGGCGGCTATGTGGCTTTCCGCTAGCAGGCGGCGCAGCGAGTTCGGCGAACCTCTTGTTCGACGACCTGGGCCGAGGAGCGCGATGAGCGAGACGGCGGGTAGGGATGTGAAGAGGAAGATCCTCGTGGTCGACGATGAGGCCTCGGTGCGGAATCTCTGTATCGCCTGTATCAGGCACGCGCTGGGCCCGTCCTACGAAGTGTTCGAGGCGCCAGACGGCGAAGCGGCCATTGCTGCCGTCCAAGCGGGAAAGCCTGACCTCGTGCTGCTGGACGTCAGGATGCCGCGGATGGACGGGTTCGAGGTGTGCCGTCGGCTGAAGGGCTCGGCTCAGACGAGGGACATCCCGATCGTATTCCTCACTGCACTTGGGGAGGAGCAGGACGTGGAGAAGGGCCTGTCACTGGGGGGGGATAGCTACGTGGTCAAGCCCTTCAACGCAGTGACCTTGGCCGCTCAGATATCAGAGCTGCTCACACCAATCAGCGACGACGAGGACTAGCGGCCGCTCCGGGAGGCGCCTGTGGGCGAAGAAGAACGGGCGGCGGGCATTCAGCGGTACATCGGCGTCGACGTCGGGGGCACGAATATCCGCGCCGGTGTGGTAGACGCGGAAGGTCGAATACTGGGCGAGGCGCGGCGGCCGGCGCTGGCTGAGGCAGGGCTGCGGGCCGCCGTCGCGCGTGCCATAGAGGCGGTCGAAGAAGCGCTGCACAACGCGGGCCTCACTGTGGCAGACGTGGAGGGCCTCGGCGCCGGCGTGCCGGGGGCCCACCGTTCGGCCGAAGGGATCACCATCTACTCGCCCAACTTCGCTGACTCCCGCGGGGTCCCGGTGCTTCCGCCGATCCGGGAGGCCTTCGGGCTTCTGGCCTTCATGCTCAACGACGTGGCGGTCCAGACGCTGGGCGAGCACCGGTTTGGCGCGGGGCGAGGCTATTCCCATATGGTCATGATCACTCTCGGCACCGGTATCGGTGGTGGCGCCATAATCGACGGCGAACTCCGCGTCGGCTACACCGAGGGGTTCGCAGAGGTCGGGCACATGACGATCGATCCTGACGGCCCCTTCTGCGAGTGCGGCAATCAGGGATGCTGGGAGGCGGTCGCGGCCCGAGACGCGATCGTACGCCGCGCGGTGACGCGGATCCAACATGGGCGGCAGACGGCGATCGCGGAGATGGTCGACTTCCGCCTTGGCTCGATAACACCCGCACTCATCGGACGGTGCGCGGACGAGGGTGATGACGTTGCCATCGAGGTGTTGGAGGAAACGGGATACTACCTGGGGGTCGGCTGTGCCAATTTGATTCAGCTCTACAATCCCCAGGCGCTTGTAATCGGGGGAGGCATCGCTCAGGCCGGCCGCCGGCTATTCGAGCCCATAACACGCACCGTTCGAGCGAGGGCCCATATGGTCCCCGCTTCGACCTGTCGCATCGTCCCGGCTCAGCTCGGGGACGATGCGGGGATAATCGGTGGTTCGGTGCTGGCGGCGCGAGAGCTCTCGCGGCACCGGAAAGAGGCGCGGGAGGTGGCCGCGCCGGAGGAGCAGCCGCAGGCCGTCGAGACGCGGTCCGAGATGGACCGGGAACAGGAGCCAGGCCTGTAGGATCCGCCCTCCAGGGGGCAAAGGGCACGACGTACGTGGAATAAGCCATTCGAGCGTGCCGGGCACGGCTGGGCGATTGTAGCAGTGGGTAGCCTTGTGCTAGAATCAGTGTAGAGCGTGTGGTTTCCTCGCCGGGGGAGCGGGAAGACATAGCATGGTGGGAGTGGTCCGGAGCGCTCTCCAAGGAGTTGGATATTGGCGCGGCTTGCGAGGATAGTAGGCTGGATCGCACTGGTGGCGGTAGCGGTCGTTTTCCTGCAGCTATCGATGAAGAGCAAGGAACCGGAAGACCGTCTCGACTTCGGCCAGCTCATGCAGAAGGTCGAAGCCGGAGATGTTACGGCCATCATCGTCGAGCCGAAGAATAGAGCCGAGGGTCAGTACCACCCGAGGAATCAGCAGGGCGAGTACGTCACGGACCACTTGACCGGGAAGCGCGTTCAGAAGGACTTCGTCGTCGACCTGCCTGCAGACCAGCAGACCTACATGGAACGCCTGGTCGCGAAGGTGCCGAGCGTCACCATCAAGCAGCCCTCGATCTCCGATGTATGGGTGAGCGGGCTCTTCTACCTCGTGATTACCGGCTTGCTGATCATCGGCTTCTGGATCTTCATCGTGCGACAGAGTCAGAGCAGCGGCAGCCAAGCCATGTCCTTCGGCCGAAGCCGCGCGCGGCGCCTCCCCGAATCCTCGCCCAAGGTCACCTTCGACGACGTGGCCGGCATAGAGGAGGCGAAGGCCGAACTGATGGAGGTTGTCGAGTTCCTCAAGAACCCGCGCAAATTCCAGGCCTTGGGTGCGCGCATTCCAAAAGGCGTCTTGCTCGTGGGGCCGCCGGGCTCAGGGAAGACGCTTCTGGCGAGGGCGATCGCGGGGGAGGCCGGAGTCCCGTTCTTCCACATGAGCGGCTCCGAGTTCGTCGAAATGTTCGTCGGCGTCGGGGCCTCTCGCGTGCGCGATCTATTTGAGCAGGCCAAGGCAAACCGTCCGTGCATCGTGTTCATCGACGAGATCGACGCGGTAGGGCGCCAGCGGTTTGCCGGCTTGGGAGGCGGGCACGACGAGCGCGAGCAGACGCTCAATCAGCTGCTCGTGGAGATGGACGGCTTCGAGCCGAACTCCAGGGTGGTGCTCATATCAGCAACCAACCGGCCCGACGTGCTAGATCCGGCCTTGCTGCGGCCCGGACGCTTCGACCGTCGCATACAGGTTGACAACCCGGACGTGAAGGGCAGGATCGCCATCCTGAAGGTCCACATGAGGGGCAAGCCCCTCGACGATGATGTGGACCTGGAGGTGTTGGGCCGCCGCACGCCCGGCTTCTCGGGCGCAGACCTGTCGAATCTCGCCAACGAGGCCGCCCTCCTCGCGGCCAGACGAGACCGAGAGAAGATCGGCATGGCCGAGCTGGAAGATTCGGTCGAACGAGTGGTGGCCGGCCTCTTCCTCACGCCGACCCGGTGCACAAGGTCTCGATCCTCCAGCGCGGGCTCGCCCTCGGCTACACCCTGCAGCTTCCCCAGGAAGACAGATACATCATGAGCCGAAGCGAGCTGCTCGAGCGCATAGCCGTCTTCCTCGGTGGGCGCGTCTCCGAGGAGCTGACCTTCCAGGAGATCAGCACCGGTGCCGCCGATGATCTGAAGAAGGCGACTGAGCTCGCGCGCCGAATGGTGACCGACTTTGGCATGAGCCAAGCACTGGGGCCGATAAGCTTGGGGCGCAAGTCCGAGCAGCCCTTCCTCGGGCGCGATCTGATGGAGGATCGGAACTACTCCGAGCAGGTCGCCTCAGCCATCGACAAGGAACTGTCCACGATCATCGAGGACTGCTACGAGCGGGCTAAGGCTCTGCTCACCGAGCACACTGACGACGTTCGCCGCGTGGTGGAGGTGGTGCTCGCCCGGGAGACCCTGAGCGGCGATGAGATCCGCGCCATCATGCGGGGCGAGGAGCTGCCGCCCGTCCCCGCCGCGCCCGAGCCCCATGCCGACGAGAAGGTGACCCCGCCGCAGCCCGAGGCCGAGGAGAAGCCGCCGGTGACCGGCGAACAGCCGCAGCCGGCCTAGTCAGGGGCCGCCGCCACAGAGCTGCCAGAGCCGCCGTGCGCTCAAGCGCGCGGCGGCTTTCTTCTCGCCGCGGCGACCTCGCACCGGAGCAGTCGCGCATAGGCCGAAGACGGCATTCGGAGGGCGGCCCCACCGAAAGGGCCCGGCATGTCGAAGGACACGGAAGCCCCGAGACGAAGGAGAGTGAGGCGCGGCCGTCCAAGGGGACGGGCGCGATTGTTCTAGTCTGAGGTGAGTGCGTGGATTGGCGGGCCAATGTCGTGCTGGCTGTATCGACGCCGTGCGCCTCGACGGAGCACACTTAGGCCCTCTTGTCGGCCCTCAAGAGCGGATCGCGCGGCAGTGATGGATGGTCATGTCGAATGCGCAGCCCTTGCATGAAGGAGAATCGAGCGGGATGGGCCAGGTAAGCATTGCCGTAATTGGCGCCGGACGGATCGGGCAGATTCACGCCCGGAATCTGGCGCGGCGCGTCTCGCAGGCCAGCCTGGTGGCCATCTCGGATGTTGTGGAGCAGGCGGCGACGGAGTGTGCGCGCGACCTCGCAGTACCCGGGGCGGTGACAGACTACCGAGAGATCCTCGCGGACAGGGAGGTCGACGCGGTAGCCATCTGCTCAAGCACAGACACGCACGCGCAGATCATCGAGGAGGCGGCGAGGGCCGGGAAGCACATCTTCTGTGAGAAGCCTATAGACTTCAACCTCACGCGGATCGACAGGGCGCTGGCGGCGGTAGCGAAGGCGGAGGTGAAGCTGCAGGTGGGATTCAACCGGCGGTTCGATCCGAACTTCCGGCGGGTGCGGGAGCTGGTGGCGGAGGGCCGGATTGGGAAACCGCATCTGTTGAGCATCACGAGCAGGGACCCCGAGCCGCCTCCGATCGACTACGTGAGGCGCTCCGGCGGAATCTTCCTCGACATGACGATCCACGACTTCGACATGGCGCGCTACCTGATGGCGAGCGAGGCGGAGGAGATATACGCGGCCGGCGGGGTGATGGTCGACCCGAGGATAGGCGAAGCCGGGGATATCGACACGGCCGTGGTGACACTGCGGTTCGAGGGCGGAGCGATCGGTACGATAAACAACAGCCGCCGGGCGGCGTACGGCTACGACCAACGCGTCGAGGTGTTCGGCGAGAAGGGGATGGTGGGGACCTCCAATGAGGCTTCCGATTCGGCGGCGGTGAGTGACGCGGCGGGGGTCCACGGTCCGTTGCCCCTCCGTTTCTTCCTCGAGCGGTACGAGCGATCGTACCTCGTGGAGATGCAGGAGTTCGTGAACTGTGTGCTGGAGGACAAGCAGCCCCCCGTCACGGGCAGAGACGGACGAGTGCCTGTGGTGATGGGGTACGCGGCCCGCAGATCGTATGAAGAGAACCGGCCGGTGCGGCTGGATGAGATTGCGCCGCTGTAGGCATGCAAAGGACGCGGAGTACGCGGGAAGAGGAAGGATACTGAACAGATGAAGGGACTCGTGCTTGAGGCGAAGTGGGATCCGAAGCCTGACTACGCTGTCACCGAATGGGAGAAGCAGACGGGCAAGGCGGTCACCGGCAACAGCATATGGCGGCACCCGAAGCTGGCAGTGCGGGAATGGGCTGACCCGACACCAGGGCCGAGGGAGGTCGTGATTGCGGTCAAGGCGTGCGGGGTATGCGGGTCCGACATGCACTTCTACGAGACCGACGCGGACGGCTATATTCTCTACCCCGGGCTGACGAAGTTCCCGACCATTCTGGGGCACGAGTTCAGCGGGGAAGTGGTGGAAGTGGGGGCGGAGGTCGCCGCGCTGAGCAAAGGCGACATGGTGACGGCCGAGGAGATGATCTGGTGCGGGCGCTGCATTCCATGCCGCAACGGCTACCCGAACCAGTGCACGAACCTGGAGGAGATCGGGTTCACGATCCCCGGGGCGTTTGCGAACTACATAGCGATGGACGAGAAGTTCTGCTGGAAGATCGATGCGATTGCGGAGCGCCTCGGAGACGTGGAGAAGGCGTACGACGTGGGCGCGCTGACGGAGCCGACGTGCGTCTCGTACAATGCCATCTTCGCGCGAGCTGGGGGGTTCAAACCGGGGCATTACGTGAGCGTATTCGGGGCCGGGCCCATCGGGCTGGCGGCCGTCGGGCTCGCGAGGGCGTCAGGGGCGTCGCTGATCGCGGCATTTGAGGTGTCCCCGGAGCGGCGCGCGCTCGCCTCGAAGGTCGGAGCAGACCAGGTATACGACCCGCGGGAGATCAGCGCTGGCGAGGTGATGATGGAACTGAGCAAGGGCCAGGGCTTTGACTTCCATGTGGAGGCGGCGGGAGCGCCGCAGCTAACGGTGCCGGAGATGGAGAAGGCGCTCGCCGTCAACGCCCGGATCGTGCAGATTGGGCGAGCGGCGGAGCGCGTGCCGATGTACCTGGAGGCCTTCCAGGTACGGCACTCGCAGATGTACGGAGCACAGGGGCACTCGGGGTACGAGAACTTCCCGAATGTGATCCGGATGGTGGCCGCGGGGTGTCTGGACCTCAGCCCGATCATCACCGCCCACTACGGCCTGGCGGAGACGGTCGAAGCCGTCGCTCGATCGGCTTCTCGGTCAGACGGGAAGATCCTGGTCAAGCCGAACTGAGCAAGTAGAAGGAGCACATAGCATGGCCGAGCGAGATACACCCAAGGGCTTGCTGCCGACCGAGCAGCCTGACCTGTTCTTCGAAGACAACGCGGTGGGGCGGCTGAAGAAGGAGGTGTGGGAGGCGAGCGATCCGGAGATCGACGCGACTTTGGGGGAATACGGGATACCTTCGCCGGTAGAGTGGGCGAAGCCCGGATCGTACATCCAGACGACGATCCGGCACGAGGTCGAAGCGAGCCGCCGGAAGAACGACGTCGTCTTCATCCCGGTAGGCTGCACGGAACTGCATGGGCGGCATACCATAAGCGCGATGGATACGCTGTTCGTGAGCGCCATAGCGGAGGGGGTGCGGCGCTACACCGCGAAGCGAGGAGCGCCGGTGAACCTCGCCCTGCCGCCTCTCATGTATGGAGGACACCCGTATCACCATATGGGCATGCCCGGGACGGTAGTGCTGCGCGAGCACGTCGTGCGGGAGCTGATGATCGACGTGATGCTGGGCCTGTGGAACGATGGCTTCCGCAAACAGATAATCGTGAACAACCACGGCCAGCTCTGGATGCTCGAATCGGCCGTGCAGGAGTTCCAGAAGCGCCATCAGCTGCCCGGGATCTTCCGCACCATCGACTGGCACCGGGCGGTGCGGGAGTTCTTCCGGACGCGGGACCGCGGCGGGAAGTGGGACACCAACTTCGTGCACGCCGACGAGTCGGAGACCTCCCTGGGTCTGCTCCTGTTCCCGGAAATGGTGGACATGGCGGCCGCGGTGGATACGGAGGGGAAGGACTACCTGCCGGAGGGACACTTCGACAAATCGGTGGACCCGTTCGGACGGCCCAGCCGCTGGTCAGAGGGCGAGGGTCACTTCGCCATCGAGATCGCGGCCACGCCCGAGGGCGTGGTCGGTAAGGCGAAGGCAGCGACACCGGACAAGGCGAAGCGGCCGGTGGCGGCGGTCCTCCGGTATCTGACGCTGGTGAACGACCAGATCCTGGAGGCCTTTCCGCCTGGGAGGGTGCCTCCGGTCGAGGAGGTCACGCTTCGCAGAGCGGCGGATATGGAGCCGTACCTGCGGGAGCCGCTCAGCCCCGGGTGGCGGAGTGTGTACGGGCTGCCGCGAATCGGACAGGGAACTGAAGTCTAGTGGGCCGGCTGCGATGAAGCTGGCGGTGGTGCTGTCAACGCAGCCAGCGCAGTTCCAAGCGGCGACCTTCAAGGGGGATTTGGAGGAGAACGTCGCCTACATCGCGGGGTTGGGGTATGACGGTGTCGAGCTGGCCATCCGCGATCCCGCCCTCGTCGATGAGGATGCCTTGGCCTCCCTGGCCGCGCGACATGGCCTGGCGATCCCTGCCATCGGGACGGGGCAGGCATGGGGAGAGGAGCGGCTCTCCTTCACGGACCCACAGGCCGAGGTACGGAGGCGGGCCGTCGAGCGTCTGAAATCGCATCTGCCCTTCGCGGCGCGAGTTGGCGCGGTGGTCATCGTAGGGCTTATCCGCGGCGTCCCCCTGGGCGACGCGCCATCCGAGCAGGCCAGAGCGTTGATGGTCGAGGCTCTGCGCGAGTGCGCCGAGGCCGCCCACGAGTGTGGCGTACAGCTGGCGCTGGAGCCCCTGAACCGATATGAGACACCTCTTGTCAACACCTTGGAGGAGGCGCTGTCTGTCGTGGCCGAAGTCGGGGCCGACAAGCTTGGGGTGTTGCCGGACACGTTCCACATGAATATCGAGGAGCGATCGATCGAGGAGGGCATCCGCCGCGCGGCCGATCGGATCGTCCACTTCCATGTCGCAGACTCAAACCGCTGGCCTCCGGGCGGGGGACATCTGGACTTCCCCGCCATCCTCCGGCTGCTGCGCCACGTGGGCTACACGGGGTATGTGAGCGGCGAATTCCTGCCGCTGCCGGACGCGGCGAGCGCGGCTCGCGGAGCAATCGAGCACCTGCACAGTATCGAAGGGGATGAGAATGCGGCGGCCGGATGACAGGTTGACCAGGGGAGCGCGCGATCACGTCTCGACCGAAGGCCGACCGCGTAGAGGCCGAGTGCGAGGCCCTCTCGAGAATCACGGGGGCTATCCGCGTCACGCTGGGATGGCCGGATGAGTCGCAACGTCAAGACAGTCCTTCTCGTGTCCGTGCTCTTCGGGGGCGCGACCGGCATCTATGAGTTCGTCCTCCCCTACTACCTGGACGAGCGCGGACTGTCGTATCAGAACATGGGGACAGTCTTCGCCGTCGCGGCGGCCGGCATGCTGCTCCTTCGCGTGTTGATGGGCCGGCTGGCCGACCTCTGGGGGCGGAAGCCGTTCTACGGGCTGTCGCTGGGCGGAAGTGCAGTCGCCATGTGGCTGACTCCGCTCAGCGGATCGGTCGTTGGGCAGACGCTGCTGAAGACGCTGCGAGAGGCGATGTTCCTCACCCGGGAGACATTGCACCCGGTCGTACTCTACGAGGAGGGCCAGCGACGATTCCTTGACTTCATGGGCAAGACGCGGGGGATGGAGTTCGCCTTCCAGGCGGCGGGGGTGCTGCTGGCGGGGAGATTGCTCCAGGCCGGTCTGGGGACGGGCGGCAATCTGCTGGTGGCGGGCTCGCTCATGGCGGTGGGGTCGGTGGGGTTCTGGGGAGGGTATCGTGAGCGAGAACGCAAGGACACGGCGCTGCCGACGGCGACTCGGGCGCGGGACTTGTTCTCGTTCGACATGCACCGGAATCTGAAGATCGTGACCGTGTCGTTCTTCATCTTCAACATCGGAATGTGGACCAGCCACTCGTTCATCATGCCGCTGTTCTTCACGGAGAAGTTCGGGGCAAGCCGGTACGCGGTGTCCTGGGTGCTCATGCTGCACCGGCTGACGGCGGTGGTGCCACTCATGCTCATTGGCCGGCTGCACCTGCGGCATCTCAAGGCGGCCTACATGCTGGCATGGGTGATGGAGGGCCTGATTCTGTCGGGGTCAGCACTCATCCCCACCTTCCATGCGGCGGCCGCTGTCTGGTTGCTGCACGATGTGGTCGGCGCCGGTATCTGGATTCCAGTCCAGAACCTGATCATCCAGAACTACACACGCCCGGAGCGGCGGGCGCTGGAGCTAGGGAAGATCCAGGCCTACGGCGGGATCGGAACTATCATCGGGCCGTGGCTGGCGGGGGTGCTGTCGGGCCACTTCGGAGTGAGCGCGCCCTTCCTCGTGGGCGGTTTCTTCATGACGGCGGCGGGGCTGTCGCTGGCACCGCTGCGGCTGGACCACACGCCGACGGAGGCCGAGGCCCATCCGACGTAGGAAGAGCGTAGGCGCCGCTCAGAACGGCCACCAGCGAATTCTGCTCTACTGAGGCCCGGCAGGCCACAGTCTAAAGTCCAGAGTGCAAGTCTCCCCGGCCTGCAGGTTCACCGTCTGCACTCCCGGCTCAGCAAATGCATCTCCCGCCCCGGCAGACAGCCCGCTCTCGCCTGGGGGCAAGCGCAACGTGTACCGGCCGGCTGAGTCGGTGTGCACTCCGAAGATCGCCGCCGAGGATAGAGGCCTGCTCGGCCCGTGGCCGCCAACCCGGACTCCCGGCAGCGGGACCCCCGTCTGCCCGTCGATGACTTGCCCTTGCACCACCGCGCCCGGGGTGAGCACGAGATCGGAGACGGAGGTCTCGCCCGGAGGCCCTACATAGACCGCCTCCTGCGCGGCCGCCACCCAGTCGCCGGACACTTCGTCCACGAGTACGTTGTACTGCCCCTCGTCCAACCCCGTTAGCACGTACGCTCCGTCGGCACCCGTCTCCGCCCTCGACCACTGGGTGCTGCCGGGCTGGTCGCCCCCGTGCGGCTGCGCAAAGACTGTCACGGCCTGTGCCGGAGCGCCATCCTCATATACGACGCGCCCCGCTATCGAGCCGCCGGGACGGGCAACGAGAACGACATCTTCGGCGCGGCCGCTTCGTATGATCGCGTGAGTCTGCACGCCGACGAAGCGCGGGTCAGTAAGCCTAACGTACGCGACCCCACCGGAGGCTGGAGCACCGGAGATGCTCCAGCTACCATCGGCTCCCGACCTCGTCGTGAAATCCTCGCCCAGGAGATCCAGCAATATGCTGTTGCGTCGGATGTCCTGAACGGAGTTGAGCTCGACCAACGCCTCGGCCACAGGCTGGCCGAACGAGTCAAGCACCCTTCCCGAGACCTCCGCCGGTCGGCTGAGGTAGATCACGTTGTCCCCATCTCGCAGCACTCCCCCACCCACCGCGTACCCACGGGCGCGGACAGCGGCGCGGCCGAAGATGCCGTGGCGATGCGACTCGCACGTGGGCACTCCTATGTCAAACGTGAACGTACCTTCGGAGTCCGTCTGGAGTCTGACGAAGTTCTCGCCAGAGAGGTCCGTGTCCACGACGACCGCTGCACCGGCCACCGGATCTCCGGCGACCCCAACGACCTGCCCAGTAACCGTCTTCGTGGTCACCGTGGTGGCGGTCGGTGGTGGCCGCTTGCCACAGCCGCAGGTAGCGGCGATGCCCAGAGTGGCCGTGACAAGCACAGCGACATGCAGCTTGGCGAGGAGTTTCTTCATCCGCCCATGATTAGACGCGAGGAATGGCCGACAAGTTCGGCGCGACAACAAGCCTGCCACTGGGGGCTGTGGCGAGGGCCGCGTCACCCTCGTCTCCCAAGCTCCTCGACGAGGTCGAAGTAGTAGAGCGCGTTGTCGAGCGGGATGTTGGCCGGGAAGTGATTGCCCGTCGCGAAGACGAAGCCGGGACAGTCGCGTGTGACGTCGAAGACCCAACGGAGCTCCCGCTCGATGTCCTCCTTCCCTCCGAAGGCCAGGGTGCGGCAGTCTGCTCCGCCGATCAGCGCGTGTGTCTTCCCGTACTTGCTCGCCAACATCTCGAGGTCATTGCTCGGCTCGAAGCAGAAGCCGGCGGCGCCCGCT
>JALGXV010000423.1 GCA_029821885.1 Candidatus Hebobacteria bacterium | reverse complement strand
GATGCGGATGCGCTGGGTCTCCTCGAAGCCGAACTTCGCGTAGGTGCGCGCCGCAGCTTCGTTCCAATCGTGGTAGTCGATGGTGCAGCGCGCGGCCTCGCAGTCGAGAAACATGACCTCCAGGACACACCGCACCAGCTCAGTGCCGTACCCCTGACCGCGGAACGGCTCGGCGATGGTGAAATAGCCGCCTGCATCGCCGCCGGGCTCCCCGTAGAAGCCGGTCCAGCCTATCCACTCGCCCGACTTCGTCTCCACCGCGAACTGCCGGAAGTCTTTGGAGGGCCCGTCGCCCTTCTCCAGCTCCTCGGCGTACCAGCGCTTCGCCCCCTCCTCGCCCCCGAAGGCGCCGGCGGCCATGCGCGGAATATCATCCTCGCCCAATTGGCGAATCCGAATACGCGGCCCCTCCTTGATCACCAGTCCCGGGGTCATGTCCTCCCCCTCCGTCCTGCCTTGATGTCATCCTGAGCGACTTGTTCTCCGAAGCTTCAGCGAAGGAGACAGCGCATCCCTGTCCTGAGCCTGCCGAAGGGACCCCGTCTCGTACACGTGAATCGCTACGCCCCCTCCGCCTCGCCCAACACCTCCAGCTTCCGCCGCACGATCTGCGTGTTGGGATGCTCCTCGCCGAGGAACTTGCGGAGGATCGCCAAGGCCCGCTCGTAGTGCTCCTTCGTCCCCTGCAGGTCGCCCGAGTCCTGGAGCACGTCGGCCAGGGCGCTCAGGGCAACAGCCACGTACGGGTGTCCGTCTGGGTAGGTACGCGTCATTATGGCGAGTGCCCGCTCACAGCACTGTCGAGCCGCTTCCAGTTCACCCAGGCCGGTGAGCGCCTTGCCTAGGTTCCCGGCGTACATCCCCACCTTGGGGTGGTCCGGCCCGAAGGCCTTTTCACCGATGCCCAGCGCCCGCTGGTAGTGCTCCTTCGCCCCATCCAGGTCACCCGTCGCCCGGAGCACGCCGCCCAGATTGTTGACATCGGTGGCTACCTCAGGATGGTCCGGCCCGTAGACCTTCTCGTCGATGGCCAGCGCCCGCTCGAAGCGCTCCTTCGCCCCGGGCAGATCACCCAGGTCCTGGAGCACGCTCCCCACGTTGTTGAGGCGGATCGCCACCTTAGGATGGTCGGACCCATAGACCTTTTCGTCGATGGCCAGCGCCCGTTCGAGGTGCGCCTTCGCCCCCTTCGGGTCGCCGAGGTCCTGGAGCACCAAGCCCAGGCAACTGACGTCGATCGCCACCTCAGGATGGTCGGGCCCGTAGGCCTTCTCGTCGATGGCCAACGCCCGCTCGAAGTGCGGTCTTGCCTCCTCAGGCTGGCCCATCTCCAGCAACATGCCGCCCAGATTGACGACGCTCCTCCCCACATCCGGGTGATCGGGGCCCTGGAGCCTCTCGCCGATGGCCAACGCTCGCTCAAACGTTGCTTTGGCCACCCCGAAGTCGGCGCGGATGTACAGGTACCCACCCGCGTTGTTGTAGAGACTTCCGACCGTGGCGAGCTCGGCACAGAGCTTCTCGGCATGCCCCGCGGCCGCGAGGGCGTGTGGCAGCCGGCGAGCCGACTCCTCCCAGGTGGCGGGGTCCTCCTCCTTGAACGGGAACGCGGCGTCGAGTAGCCGCACGGCGGCCCCGGCCCGTTCCTTCCTCTCCTCCTCCGACAGCCGGTCGCGGGTGACGGCCTGGACGAGGCGGTGGATTGAGAGCGAATCGCCTTCCACCTTCACGAACGAGTACCGCCGCAGGGCGGCCTTCATCTTGTTGAGCACGGCCTTGTCGCCGACGGCCTCCGCAAGCCCTTCGGGGAGATGCTCCGCGTGCTCGCCGATGACGTCGAGCGGGATGTCGTCCGGCGCGAGGAAGGCGCACAGGTTCAGCAGGTCGGCCGCGGGCGCGCATTCCCTCTTCACCCGGTCCATCGCCACCGCCCATGTGGTGCCCACGGTCTCATTGTAGCCGAGCGGAGGCTTCTGGCCCTTCCACAGCGTCTCCCGGGAGGTCTGGAAGAGCTTTGTGTACTCGCCCAAGGTGCACCTCGTCGCCTCCACATAGGCCGCGGCCT
>JALGXV010000133.1 GCA_029821885.1 Candidatus Hebobacteria bacterium | reverse complement strand
TCTGCATCGGTCGACACCGGCCCAACTCCCTGACCGCGCAGAGCGGATGCCCCTTCCACAACACATCGCCGGCGCGGCGCTGTGTTGTGTTCGTATCCCGCCCCGCCTCCACCTGTGAGGATCTCTGCGGAATGTCAGCCCCCGCGGTTCTGCGCCTTCAGCGCCAACGCCTGCCACCGCCGCATCTGACCGGCAAGGCGGAGACAGCGCTCTGCCTGTCGAACAGACCTCTGTTAGACCGGCCGCCTCCGGCCTATCATGTGGAGTGTCAGGTGTGATAACGGTCGTCAAGCCGACAGCACAGGGAGCTCGCGCGCCGCGATTCGCACCAGTTGTCCGCGAATGGATGGCGCAGGCGTTCGACGCGCCGACAGAGGCGCAGCGACTCGCCTGGCCCGTCATCGCGACGGGACACAACACGCTTGTTTTCTCCCCAACTGGCTCGGGCAAGACATTCGCTGCCTTCCTCTGGGCGATCAACGAGTTGGTCGAACTGGCCGGCCGCGATGAGTTGCCGGCAACGCCCTACGTAGTGTACGTCTCGCCTCTGCGCGCGCTCGCCAACGACATCGAGAAGAATCTGCTCCGCCCCCTCGAGGAGATGAGAGAGCGGGCCGAGGAGCGGGGAGTGCCCTTCCCCGACATCCGGGTGGGGGTGCGCACGGGGGACACGCTGGTGCAGGACCGACGGCGGATGCTGCGCCGCCCCCCGCAGATACTCATCACCACACCAGAGTCTCTGTACCTGCTCCTGACGAGTTCCTTCCGGGAACATCTTCGCGCCGTCCGCTATGTGATTGTCGATGAGATTCACTATCTCTGCGGCGACAAGCGCGGAGCTCACCTGGCGGTCACGCTGGAACGCCTGGAGGAGTTGCTGAGGGAGGGCGGGCAGGCGGAGGCCGGCACCGATAGTCGACCCTCTCCGTTGGTCCGCATTGGCCTCTCGGCGACGCAGTCACCGGTCAAGGAGATCGCTCGCTTCCTCGTGGGCTCAGAGAACGAGGGTGAGGCGCGCGACTGCACCATCGTCGATCTGGGTGTTCGGCGGGATATCGACCTTCAGGTGATCGCGCCGGTTCCCAACCTGGCGGAGGCCAAACCGGAGGATGTCTGGGAGGCCATCTACGAGCAGCTTCTCGATCTGATCGTCAGCCATCGCACGACACTGGTCTTCTGCAACACCAGGCATCTGACGGAGCGGGTGGCCGCCAAGCTCAATATGCTGGCCGAAGAGCGTGAGGTCGAGGTCAGGATCGGCGCGCACCATGGCAGCATGTCCCGCGCGCTCCGCCTGGAGATGGAGGAGGAGCTCAAGTCGGGCGCGCTGCGAGCGATCGTCGCCACCTCCTCCCTCGAACTGGGCATCGATATTGGCCACCTCGATCTCGTGTGCCAGGTGGAGAGCCCGAAGAGCGTTGCCGCCGGACTGCAGCGCGTTGGGCGGGCGGGTCACCTTCTTGGCCTGACCAGCAAAGGCCGGCTCTTCACGACCAGTCGAGACGACCTCGTCGAGATGGCGGTGATCACACGCGAGATGCTGGCCGGCCGCCTCGATCCGGTCCACATCCCCTGCAACTGCCTCGACGTCGCCGCCCAGCAGACAGCGGCAATGGCTGCGGTCGAGACCGACTCGGCGGCTCACATACTCCGAGTCCTTCGCCGCGCGTACAACTTCCGTCAGCTTGGCGACGATGACTTCGCCGGCCTGCTTCGCCAGCTCTCGGGCAGGTTCGAGGACCGGGAGCTGTTCGAGCTGCCCGCGCGCGTTCACTGGGATGACGGCAGCGGCCGGGTTTCGGCGACCCAGGGGGCGGCAGGTGTCGTCCGTCAGAACGTAGGCACGATCCCCGAGTATGCCGAGTATGCAGTCCACGCCGAGGACTACGGCAAGAAGCTCGGTGCCCTCGATGAGCGGTTCGTGCAGCGGCTCGGCCCCGCCCAGATCTTCGTGCTCGGAACGCGGGCCTGGGAGTTCCTGCGGGTGGAGCGGAACCGCGTCTACGTTCGAGATGGGCGCGGCCGCAGCCCAACGATTCCGCGGTGGGCCGGGCCGGACTACATCCCGCGGTCCTACCGGCTCGGGAAGCGAGTCGGCGACTTCCGATCGGCCGTCTTCAAGAGACTGTTCACGCGATCTGCCGCTCTCCGTGGGTGGCTCATGCGACAGTGTCGGCTGGACGAATCCGGCGCGCAGCAAGTCGTCGAGTACTTTGTGGAGGAGGCCCACTCTCTCGACACCTGGCCCGGGGCGGATAACATCGTCGTCGAAGACTCGCGCAATCCTCTTGGGCACCGCCAGCTCGTCTGCCACTCCGCCTATGGCGCAGCCGTGAACGAGGCCTGGGCCGAAGCCCTAGTCCAAGCAGCCAGGCGAGAGCTGGGCCTCGAGGTACAGGCCGCCTACGACGATGATGCTTTTGGGCTGCACCTGCCTGGCGACTGCACGGTGCCCGCAGAGGAGATCATGTCCCTCGTCACCTCCTCCAGCCTACAGGGCTGGGTGGACTCGTACGTCAGGGCCTCGGCGCTGTTCACGATCCGGTTCCGGCATGTCGCCGTGCGAGCCCTGGCCGTCTCCCGCATGGCGGGGGGACAGCGGCGGCGAGTCTGGCAGCAGGAGGCGGCGGCTCGCCGGCTCGAGCGCGAGGTGGACACCCTCGACCGTCTGCCCTTGATTGCCGAGACTGTCAGGGAGTGTGTGGAGGATCATCTGGACTTGGGCGGCCTACGGCAGGTGCTGGGCCAACTGGAGTCAGGTCAGCTGAGGCTCGTATGCTCGGAGAGCCGGGTGCCCAGCCCCTTCAGCCATGAACTGCTGCTTGGCGCGCAGTTTGGTCCTCTTGGCGAGGCGGCCCGGCGCGAGCGGAGGGCCGAGTTGCTTTCGCTGCACCGGGAGATCCTGCAGCAGATCCTCGACGAGGAGAGCATTCGAGAGCTGCTCAGCCCCAAGGTCGTGAGGGATCTGGAGGGGCGGCGACAGGGCACAAGCCGCCGTCACCGCGCTCGGGACCGCGAGGAGCTGCTGCGGCTGATGCGGCGCTGCGGCGAGCTCGCCGACGATCAGAATAGCGACCTGTTCATGGGCGAACGCGCCTCCGACGGATGGCGCGGCTGGCTGGATAAGCTGTCCGCAGAGGGGCGAGCGGTCGCGATCACGTTGCCGAAGGCCGCTGACCCACGACGATGGATCGCGGCCGAGGATGCGGCCATCTACGCGCGGGCCTTCGGTGACGACATATTCGAGGGCGGTGGGACAGCTCCCGAGCATTCAGTCTCCGCCCTGCCGAGGCGGAAGCCGGGCCGTGCTGCGGCCAGACGGCAGGTGATTCTCAGGGCGCTTCGTGCCCTTGGTCCGGTCCCCCTTGTGGACCTCGCGTCGAGGTACGGCCTGACGAAGAGGGCAACACTGTCTCTCCTGCGCCCACTGCTGGAGACGGGCGAGCTCCAGCAGGGCGATTTCGTCGCGGACCGAAAGGCGCCGCAGGTCTGTACGCGCGCGAATCTCGAAGAGCTCCATCGAATGGCCCTGGCCACCCTCCGCCGGGAGGTGGCGCCTGTGGATCTCGACCACTACGCGGATTTCCTCCTCCGATGGCAGCACGTCCGGCGCCGCAAAGGGCGACAAGCCCCGGACTTGACGGCAGCCGTCATGAGGCAGTTGGCGGGCCATCGAGCCTACCCTACTGTCTGGGAGCGCGAGCTACTGGGCGCGCGCACGGAGGACAAGGCAGCGTCATTGCTCCTCAACAGAGTGTCGGCCGGGGGGAGTCTCATGGGCCAGTTCAGCCTGGGCGAGACCGGCCCTCGTCCGGTGCTCGGCGGGCTGACCTTCGTGGGGCGAGAGAACGCCCGCCGATTGGTCGAGGTTCCCTCGACGGAGGGCTGCTCGTCGGAGGAGCTTCGTGTTGTGAGTTGCCTGCGAGAAGGGGGAGGAACTCGCCTGGCGGACCTCGCGTCGGCCATCGGTCTCCCAACCGAGGCGATCGAGATCATCGTCTGGCGGCTGTTCAGCCGAGGTCTCGCCTCGAACACAGACTACTCGTCGGTCTCACGCTGTCGCTGGACGAGTACCCCGCAGTCGGTGCGGCAGTTGCTCGGCCACCCGGGAGGGGAAGCCGAGCACTCCGGAGCCGGCCAGGCGAAGGCCGCCGCGGCCCTGCGTCGAGCGGGCCTCCATGCCGACCGCGGGCACTGGTACGCAGTGAACGAGGTGGCCGATACCGCAGTCGACGAAGCAGCCGCACGCGGTCGCTGTCGGGCCCGGGTCCTCACCTTGATGGAGCGATATGGAGTAGCGGCACGCGAGGTGCTGTTAGCCAAGTCGGGCCTGTCGACGCGAGAGCTCGCCCGCGGTCTGCGAGAGCTGTTTCTTCGCGGTCAGTTGCTCCGAGGCTTCTTTGTGAGGGAGCTGTCAGGCGACCAGTTTGCCCTCCCGGCGGCCCTCGAGCAGATGCGGTCGGAGAAGCCGGGGCGCGCTGACCCGGCCGTCATGATCAACAGCCTCGACCCGGCGGCCGTTCATCTGAGCGTCGTGAAGCCGGCTGGCCTCGCTGATCGCGCACTGGCCACACGCTACCTCGTACTTCGTCGGGGACAACTGCTCGCGGTCATTGATCGGCACCCGGG
Organism: Candidatus Hebobacteria bacterium; assembly: GCA_029821885.1. Classification (GTDB taxonomy): domain Bacteria; phylum Armatimonadota; class Hebobacteria; order Hebobacterales; family Hebobacteraceae; genus Hebobacterum. The sequence continues at coordinate 3,558 of JALGXV010000133.1, read as the reverse complement.
GGAGGGCCGGTTTCTCCGGGTGCGCGACCTTCGTTTGGCCCATACGGACGCTTCGTCTCGACGACGAGCGAAGGTGCTCGAGCAGGTGGGGAGCGCGCTGCTCGAATATGCGGTCCGGTGGAGCGCATGGGAGGCTGTGCGCGTGGGCCGCGTCGACAGGCAGCCCGTGTGGAAGCAGGACGACGTAGTGCAGGTCCTCACGGCCCAGGGCTTCCGCCTCGTACGCGACGAGATGGTGTATCGGCTGCGCAAGCGCGTCCGCGCGGCCGCCGCTCCTGGAATGCGCCGCGTGGTGAGAACCGAAGAACAGCGGAAGGAGGACATCCGCCTCACCAGCAAGGCAGTGCTGGACTTCCACACGTACATCGTCACTGAGTACGAGCCGCCCCCGGACAAGGATATGCTCGCCATCTTCCAGTGCTCGGTGAGCCGGCCCTTCTCCAAGTCGCCCAGTCACGCATCGATGCGGAAGGCGGTCCGTCTGGCCACCGGCAAAGATCCGAAGGCCGATTTCGAGGACTGCCGTTGTCACGTCGTCGTGCTGAGCAGTGTCATCGGCCCCGTCCCCTACGAGCTCGAGACGACCTACCCGGCCGACGAGCGCGGGGGCGGAGTCAAGCACATGTCGCCACAGGACTATCACCTCGCGCGTCCCGTCCTCGCCGAACGCATGGCCGCCTACCTGCGACGCTGGCACGATCGATACAAGGTGATCACGACCTTCACACACGGCCGCTACGGCGAGGTCATGCGGGCGGCACGAGAGCTTGCCGAGCTGGACTTTTCGATATTGCCCGACCCGAGTGGGCCCCGGCTGCGCGGTGGGAACCAGTACTGGACTCGGGACTGGATACAGATCTTCTTCGAACTGCTGGAGGCCATGACCGAAGAGGAGCGCGGCGAAGCGAGGGCGCGCCTTGCCGCCGAGAGCGTCGAGCTCGATGCCCGGTAGCTCAACACGGCCGCGCAGCATCTCAGCGGCGACCGCCAGGCGCCTGGCCATCCGCACGCAGGGCCTCGACGGCAGTTGGGAACTCTTGTCCGGCAAGAGGGGCGCGGTCCGGACCATTGACCGCCTGGGCTACGTGCAGATCGACACCATCGCCGTGGTCGAGCGCGCCCACCACCATACCCTCTGGTGCCGACAGCCGGACTACGAGCCCGACATGCTGCACGAACTCCAGCGGAGGGACCGCCGCGTCTTCGAGTACTGGTGTCATGGGGCTTCCTATCTTCCCATCGACGACTACCCGTACTACCTGCCGCGGATGCGGGCATACGCCGACTCAGCGAGCGTGCGCGACTGGCTGGAGGCGAACCGCGACCTGGTCAGGAATGTCTTGAGCCGGGTTCGCAGCGAAGGCCCTCTCACATCGGCGGACTTCTCCGCACCAGAGGGACGCAAGCGCGGCTCCTGGTGGGACTGGAAGCCAGCGAAACAGGCCCTCGAGATGCTCTTCTCGGTTGGCGAGTTGATGGTATCCGAACGTAGGAACTTCCAGCGAGTCTACGATCTCACTGAGCGCGTCCTGCCGGCGTCGCTTCGCACGGGGACCCCGTCCTCGGAGGAGCTCGCGCACTTCGCCGTGCGACGCGCCGTCAGCTCGCGCGGCGTCGTCTCGGTGGACCAGTTGAGGTGGGGGCGGCTCGCCGACAGCGCTGCACTGCGCGGGGCACTGGAGAGCTTCCTCAGGTCGGGAGAGGTCGCACTCGTGCGCGTCGTTGGGCTCGACGCGCAGCCTCAGTACGCGTGGACGGAGGCGCTTGAGGCCGCGCTCAAGACGCGGAGACGTCTGCGAGAGGTCCGCATCCTCTCTCCGTTCGACAGCCTCGTCATCGACCGGCGGCGCCTGAGAGCCTTGTTCGACTTCGACTGCAAGCTCGAGTGCTACTTCCCTGCGGCCAAGCGTCGCTACGGATACTTCTGTCTGCCGGTGCTTTGGGGCGACCGTTTCGTCGGGCGAATGGACCCCAAGGCCGACAGGAAGCGAAAGGTGCTGCTGCTCCGCAACGTGCTGTTCGAGCCGGGCTTCGGCAGGTGCGAGGAGCTGCTGCTGCGGCTTGCCGCGGCACTGCGCTCATTCGCCGCCTTCAACGGCTGCGAGCAGATCGTGGTGCAGAAGGCCCGCCCTGCAGCGGCCCGATCCACGCTGCAGAAACTGCTCGGCTGAGGAAGCCACGGTCGAGGTCAACCAGGCGGAGTTCGACCGGCAGTTGCGCGGAACCAATCTGCCGGATCCTGAGTCTAAGTGGATAGCTGACTACTGACGCAAGAACCGGGTCCATGATTCTGCTCCGGCGCGCCAACTGGTTACGGCTTCCACTGCTCGTCGTAGGAGCCCTGTGCTCCTCGCTGGGCCTCTCGGGCGAAGCGACGGCGGGACCGAAGTCATCCTATTTCCGCCTCCAGGTCACCCCGGACTCCGCCCTCTACGGGCTCATCTGGGAAGGCGAACTCCGCATCGCGGTCGTCCCCGAGCTGCTTCCCGACCTACCGGCCATCAAACCGACCCAGACCAAGATCGACGATGTCGGACCGCACGAGAAGGTGTACCAGTACGAATATCCGGAGATCGTCCTCGACCTCCCGCCCGGGCAATTGCCGGCCGGAGTGGACCGCGTGAAGCTGGCCCTGAACTTCCAGTTGATCAAGGGAACGGGCCGCTGGTCGGGCAGGATATACAACTCGTTCGTCCATGGCCGGGTCGGCCTCTGTGTGCGCGATGAGAGCGGCCACGAATGGAGCTACTGGTTCTGGAGCGGAACCGAGACCGGCAGCCGGCCGCGCACGGCCCCGACCATAGGGATGCCCCCCATCAAACGCCTCAGCCTGAGAGTGACCCCTCAGGAGCGGCGGGAGAGGGAGAGAAGACGGGAGATGGGAATCGCCGCGCAGGTGATGAGCGGGGAGGCAAGCCTAGCAGATGTCAAGAGAGACGGGAAAAGCCAGACGGTCACCCTACGCGTGCTGGATAGTGCCGGCAAGGTGGTCAAGCAGGAGACGGGCGACCTAAGCAAGTTTGGCTTCACCTGAGGCGGCCCCTGCTACTCCGTGCGAGTGGCCAGGCGAGGCAGCTACACAGCCAGGGCGAGCATAGATGTGGGGCCCCTCGGTGGGAAGTTGGAGCGGGAGGCGAGGTTCACCGTTCGGTGACGCGCGCTTTGAGGGCAGTCTACGACGAGCGCGTCGTCGTGTAGGCCGCGCTCGCCCGGCGTCCTGTCAGTCGAGACCGTAGGGGCACGCCGCGATACAGGTTGAGCAGCTCGTCCCGTTTTCCTCCCAGAAGGCGAGGCAGCGTTCGGCGTCCACGGCCCATCGGCGGACCCCGCGCCGGTTGCACGGACCGCCCGTGTCGAGGCTCGGCTGTGGCGCGTCGGAGATCGCCTCCGCAGGGCAGGCCGCCGCGCACCGACCACAGGCCGCGCAGCACTGCTCCACATCGTCGGCCCTCGGGACGTCGGGCTTCAGGGGCAGGTCGGTGAACACCTTGCACAGTCGGACACAGGGCCCGAAGTCCGAGGTGAGCAGCAGACCGTTGCGGCCCATCGCGCCGAGCC
>JALGXV010000014.1 GCA_029821885.1 Candidatus Hebobacteria bacterium | reverse complement strand
CATCTCGGAGGCGTCGCCGCCCGCTTGCTTGAGCTTCCCGATCTCTTCGCTCACGCGGTTGCGGTCGGCCCGCAGGCCCTCGACCTGAGTTAGGAGCGCCCGCCGCCGCTCGTCGGCCCGCAGCAGCGCGTCGAGCGGCTCGTCGTCCTGCCCGCGGCGCCGTATTGCATCTCGCACGAGCTCCGGGTTGTCGCGAATGAGTCGGATGTCGAGCATGGGGCCACCTGTGGGATGAGATCGGTGTGATTATAGCGAGATGAAGGAACGCGGGTCAAATGAAACCGGCCCACGCCGGGAAGGAGGGCGCCGACAGACAGCGGAATCCGGAACTCGTGTCTGCCGACCGCCGACAGGTATCCCTGAAGGACGTAGAGACGCTGCGCGCTCGCCGCTGGCGCACGGCCCCTGCGCGGCGGATATCCAACGAGGACGAAGCGCTGCGCTTCATCAAGGAGCTGGGCTTTGTGCTGCTGATGCCGATCAGCGGCGCGGACCTGCCCTCAGTTCACAGAGCGGCGCGCAGGGACTGGATCTGGTGGGACTGGAAGCAGACCCTCCCCGAGCGGAAGGCCTGCTACTACGCGAAGGTGCTTCGCCGCCGAGGGACCTTCATCTCGTGGGAGTGGTTCCCGTACTTCTACCGCGCCCATGCCGATCCGCGGCCCTATTGGCGCCTCTATCGGGATGGGCTTCTGGATCGCGCGGAGAAGCAGATCCTCGACCTGCTCGCCGACCGCGGGCCGATGATGACACGCGAGGTTCGACTGGCTTTCGGCCCGCGGAGCAAACAGAACACTCGCCGCGTCAAGAGCATCCTGGTGGACCTGCAGACTCGCTTCTTCATCACGGCGGCCGGCGGCGACACGGCCGGCTGGAGCCACCATCGCTGGGACTTGGTCGATCGCTGGGTCCCTGCTCGCGCACTGATGGCGGCCGACCGGCTCTCCGTGGCGGAGGCGCGGTACGAGATCGCCCGGAAGTTCCTGAAGAATGTCGCCATGGCGACGCCGGCGGACATTGGGTGGGTCTTCGGCTTGACGAAGGCCGAGGTCGATCCGCTCGTGCAGCGCCTCCTGGACGAGCGCCGCGCGCAGCCGGCCTTCGTCCCCGAGGTCGACACCGAAGTCCTCATCCCCAAGCCCTGGCCGGGCAGCGGCAGGGCCGCTCGTAGACGATGACGATGAAGAGCGGATCGTCGACGCCGAGCCTTCCCGGCCCGCCCTCCGCACTTCATCGGCTCGGCGCGCACGTCCGCCTGGGCCTCAAGTTCTACCTGGGCCTTGGCGCGCCCGCCTCCCGCGCCGTGTATCCCGAGTGCACCGTGCGGGCCGCGGCCCGTTACCGGCCGGAGCTGGTGCGCCAGCTCCTCGCCGTTCGATTGGGCGAGGCCGGCGATGGCGAGACAGAGGAAGTCAACTTCCGCTGCGTCGTGATAAGGCCGGCAGGTGAAGAGCGCCGCTTCTTCTTCAAGGAGTTCCCCAGGCAGCACGCCCTGCACGATGTCGAGCGCGTGCTGCGCTGCTCCCGGATGGACCGCGCCTGGCGCGCGGCACATCTACTGCCTCGGATGGGGATACTGACGCCCGGTCCGGTGGGCGCCGCCATCGCGCTCGGCGAAGGCGGTGCAACCGAATACCTCGCAACAGAGTGGCTTCCAGAGGCCGTGCCGTACCACGTGCGGCTGCGCGGTGTGACGAGCGAGGCCGAGCGACGGGAGATGCTGTGCGAGTTCGCTCGTCACCTTCGCCGCTGGCACGACTGCGGGGTCTACCTGAGAGACCTGGTCACGAATGTCCTCACGAGAAGCTCGCCGACCGGCCTCGAATACTGGCTCACCGATCTCGATCAGATCCATCCCATCAAACGGGTGACCCGAAAGCGGCTCCGCCACCAGATGCGCCAGCTCGCCCGCTGGTCAGGGCCGCTCAGCCGTGAGGAAGCCGCGGCCATCATCGAGGCCTACCTTCGGAGAAGGAGTGGAGCCCTGGCACGAGCCATCGAGGAGGACCTGCTCGGAACTCCACCGGCCGACGAAGACTGAGCCGCTATCCGCGCAGCAGCCTCTGCACGGCAGCGGCGGCTTCGTCGACGGTGATGGCCTCGATGCATCGCCGGTCCGGGCATTCGTTGTACCCGGCGCACTGCTCCCCACCCTCCCACCGCTCGCAGGCCTCGCGATGGAACAGAATGACCTGCCGGCCCTCCGGGTTCGCGAAGAGGAGAGGATCGGTCGGCCCCGCCAGGACGACCGAGGGAGTTCCCATGGCCGCGCTCAGGTGCAGAACACCGGTGTCGCCGGTGACGAGGAGGTCGGCCTCCTCCAACACCGCGGCAAGCATCCTGATGCTCATCTCCGGCAGTGCCGCCGCGGCTCCCCGCGAACCCGCTACTGCCCGCTGGGCCAATGCCTGCTCCCCGGGAGCGGTGATCACCCGGCATCGGGCCCCAGGCCGCGCGGCCAGGCTCTCCGCCAGCCGTGCGAAGCGCTCGATGGGCCATCGCTTCGCAGACACACGGGCCGAGGGGTTCAGGAGCACGATGGGTTCGCCCTCTCCCGGCCCTGAATCCCCAAGCAGCTGACGGGCGGCCGTCCGCTCGTCGTCGCCGATGGGAATCCGGCAGTAGGAAAACCGCGCCGCTATCCCGGCCGGCGCCACGGCTGCGTTGATCCTCTCGATGATGTGCCCGCGGTGGAGGGCGTCAGCGTGGACACGATCGGCCAAGTTGTACCACCGGGAGAGCCCATCGCGATGGAGCCCAGTCCGGAACCGCGCTCCGCTGACCCAGGAGGCGAAGGCCGTGCGCTTGCTGCCGTAGAGGTCCAGCACAAGGTCCGGCCGCGCCCGGCGCACACGCCGCATCAGACCCAGCCACTCCTGCGCCTGGCGCAGGCGGCTCCCACGGCGGCTCAACGGCCAGACTTCATCTATAAAGGACCGTCCTTCGAAGACCTCGCGGTACACCGGATCAGCGACCACCACAAGATGGGCCTCGCGGTATGTGTCCTTCGCCGCCTCGATGGCCGGAAGCCGACAGATGCTGTCGCCGAGGAGGTTGCAGGAGAACACAAGGATGCCTCGGACTTCCCGCAGTGGGGCCCCAGTATCCGATCCCTGCTCGTCGTGAACGGCCGCCATCGGTCGGTCTGACTCTTTCATGTCCCAGCCGATTATAGCAGTCGCGCGTCTTCGGTGCAGCGCTCAGTTGCCGGTGCGCGCGCATCGGCCCATGGCGCGCGCCGGTCTGGCGGGCCCTGCGTTGACACCCGTTTCCGCCACCTGTAAGATACGCGGAGTTCACCAGAGACGAGGTGGTCATGGCCCTGATCCGGGGCACGCCCGCGCAAGGCGGCTACAGTCGCGTCGTCGGACCCGAGCACCCAGACCTCAGCTACATCGAGTTCGGACTGCTCGCGCTCGCCGACGGCCAGCGCTGGGAGCACACCTTCGAAGGAGCCGAATCGGTCCTCGTGATCCTGGGCGGGCGGTGCGATGTGCAAGTGGACGCGCAGCAGTGGACCGATATCGGCCAGCGCAAGGATGTCTTCGGAGGGAAGGCCACTGCCGCCTACTGCCCGCCCGGCTCGATGTGTCGCGTTGTCGGCCGGGGGCAGGTCGCGCTCGCCGTCTGCTCGGGCGAGGCCGATGGCACGGGAGAGCCGGCCCTCATCTTGCCGGACCGCGTCCAGGTACGTGAGGTGGGGAAAGACACGTTCCAGCGCAGCGTACATGACATCGCTGTGCCCGCCAATGCGGATGCAAAGCGCTTGATCGTCGGCGAGACCTACAATCGGCCCGGGCTCTGGTCGGGCTATCCGCCACACAAGCACGATGTGGACAATCCGCCTGAGGAGTCCAACCTGGAAGAGGCGTATTACTTCCGCCTCAATCCGCCTCAGGGATTCGCCCTTCAGACAGTCTATGGCGATGGATTCGAAGACGCGTACGCAGTGGGCGACGGCGATGTCGTGACCATCGCGGAAGGCTATCACGCCGTCGCGGCTGCGCCCGGATATGAGCTGTATTACCTCTGGATTCTCGCCGGGGAGCATCGGACCATGCGCCTCTGCGATGATCCACAGCACTCCTGGGTTCTGGCCCAGAGATGAAATGAGGAAGAGATGCAGGAGCCACTCGAAGCGTATTGCCATGTCGGCCTAGTCCATCCCATGGCCTTCCCCGACTGCCTCGGGGGAGAAGGACCCATACTGGAGACACTCTCGCAGATCGCGACCGACACCTTCTTCTCAGCGGTCGAGGTGAGTTGGATCAAGGACCCGAAGGTGCGCTCCCAGGCCGCCGATGTGCTGGCGACGTCCGGTCTGGAGGTGATCTTCGCCGCACAGCCGGCCTTCTTGCAGCAGAACCTGAGCCTGTGCGACCTGGATGCCGACAAGCGAAAGGCGGCAGTTGCTGAGGGCAAGCAACTGATCGACCAAGCCTACGAGCTCGGCGCCGCGCTGATGGCCGTGCCGAGCGGGGCCGATCCCGGCGAGGCGGATCGGCCGAAGGCCGCCGAGCTCCTCGTGGAGTCACTGAAGGAGCTGTGCGGATACGCGCAGGAGCAAGCCGAGGAACGCATGCTCTCAATCTCGTTGGAGAACTTCGACCGGGATATCGACAAGCGCCAGCTCGTCGGCCCCACCAAAGAGGCGGCCGAGATCGCTGAGAAGGTGTGGGGTGAGTGCAGCAACTTCGGGCTCACTATCGACCTGAGCCACCTGCCACAACTCAACGAGCGCATCGACGAGACCGCCCTGGCCGCAGTCGATCACCTGATACACGTCCATATCGGCAACTGCGTGATCGCCGACACCGATCACGCGGCCTACGGTGACAAGCATCCCCGGTTCGATGTGTCTGGCGGCGCGGTGGGAACGGAGGAAGTGCGCCGTTTCCTCGAGGCCCTGATCTATGCAGGCTACTTCAAGCGAAACACGCCGACCACGATGCCGGTCGTGAGCTTCGAGGTCAGGCCCGCCGAGGGCGAGTCGCCGGAGCTTGTCATCGCCAATGCCAAGCGAACACTCGCCCATGCCTGGGCGAGGCTCTGAGGCCGGGCCATGTCGGCTCCACACCGCAGAGGCGGGTCGCTCGCAGCCTGAGAGCGCGCCGAGGAGATAGAGGGGGCCGGGTCGCGGCGAGGCCTGGGTTCGCTCGGGCTGACTGCCGCAACTGTCCCAAGACGCCACACACGAGACGAGGAGTTCGCCGCGCGGCCGCCGAAGAAACTGCTGTTGGCTTGGGGCCGGTGGGGTGATTCGTGTCTTTGCAGCTCCCGAATGGCGTCCTTTCGAGCTGTGCTGGTCAGGAGTGAGGCAATGGCCCACGTCTACGTGAGGCTTCCAGTGGGTGAGAGAGTGCTGCAGGCGTTTCGGGCGGAGCGCGGGTCCGCTCGCCGGCCTGAGTGGGGCGCCCGGCTTCGCCACAGCCCGTGGGCCGGAGGCGCGGCCCCCGTGGGGACACAGCACATAATCGCGGCCAACCAGCTTGCCGGGACGGAGGGGCGGCGGACGCCCAATCTCGTGAATCCGGAGGTGTCTTCGCAATGATCTCGTACACACTGGAAGACTATGTCTTCGATCTTTCTGCGTTCTTCCCGATGGCCGTCTTCGACCGCGTCACAGAGGTGCGCGTCCGTCGTCCGCAGCTCATCCTCCAGGAGGCCGCTCGAAGGCAGCGTCGGGCCGATCTCGCCCCGCAGGGACGGATCGTCATGCTGGCCGCCGATCACCCCGCCCGCATGCTGACCGCCGTCGGCGAGAACCCGATCGCCATGGGCGACCGACACCAGTACCTTGGCCGTGTCCTCCGAATCATCGCTACCCCCGGCATCGATGGAGTTATCGCCACAACGGATATCATCGAGGATCTGCTCATCATCAACGCCCTGGTCAGAGAGGCCGGAGGCCCGAGCTTCCTCGACCAACGCGTCCTCCTCGGCTCGATGAACCGGTCGGGCCTTGCGGGCTCGGCCTGGGAGACGGACGATCGGCTCACCTGCTTCACGCCGGACTCGCTGGACGATCTGGGCCTCGACGGTGGGAAGATCGTCGTCCGAGTCTGTCCGGAGGAGGCCGAGCTCACGAATCGCACCCTGGAATACTGCGCGAGGGCCATCCGGGGATGCAACGAGCGTGGGCTGTCGGTCTTTGCCGAGCCGGTGCCCGTGGCCAAGGTGGACGGCAGGCTCCGCCTTCGCCGCACTGTGTCCGACATCGTCAAGGTGATCGGCGTGGCATCTGCCCTTGGTGACTCCTCCCGCGGCCTCTGGCTCGAGGTGCCATATATTGACGGCTTCGAGCGAGTCGCTCGCAGCACGAGCCTCCCGCTCCTCGTCGTCGCGGGGGGAGCAGCCGAAGATCCCTCGCCCATGCTCAGCCAGCTCTCGGACGCCGTACGGGCCCGCACGAATGTGCGCGGCGGCCTCATCGGCCGAAGCGTGCTCTTTCCGGGTGACGATGATCCCCTCTCCTTCGCGTTGGCCGTCAATGCAGTGGTCCGCGAGGGCAGAGAGCCGGAGGGTGCTCTCGACAGACTGATGGCGAGCCGCAACCAGAGCTTCGACGCGCTGACACGGTGGCTGACCCGGTAAGACGGCCCCTGTGAGGCAGACGTGCTATGGCGCTTGACGGCAACGCAATCGTGGGCCAATCAGGCGGTCCCACCGCTGTGATCAATGCGAGCCTGGCCGGTGTCATCGAAGAGAGCGAGCGACATTCGGAGATCAAGGGGGTATACGGCGCCATCAACGGCGTCGAGGGCCTCCTCCAGGAGAACATCGCCGACCTGGGTTCGGAGAGCGACGACACGATCTCGCTGCTGCCGAACACTCCTTCGGCCGCGCTCGGCTCTTGCCGGAAGAAGCTCAGCGGCGAGGATTTCGTACGGCTCCTGCAGATCTTCAAGGCATACAACATCCGCTACTGGTTCTACATTGGCGGCAACGATTCGGCCGACACCAGCCACAAGGTGGGCCTTCTCGCGGAAGAGGCGGGCTGGGAGATGCGGGTGGTAGGCATCCCGAAGACCGTCGACAACGATCTCGCCTACACTGACCACTGCCCCGGGTACGGGAGTGTGGCCCGCTTCAACGCGCTCGCCACCAGGGATGCCGGCCGCGACACGGCCGCCATGCATACGGTCGACACAGTCAAGATCGTCGAGACGATGGGCCGCAACGCCGGCTGGATCACGGCGGCCACCGCGCTGGCGCGAGACGAACCGGCCGACCCGCCCCATCTGATCTACCTCCCAGAGCGCGTGTTCGACCGGGAGGCCTTCCTCGCCGATGTCAAGCGCGAGGTCGACAAGGGGCGCGGATGCGTCATCGCCGTCTGCGAGGGTCTGCGGGACGCGGAGGGAGAGCCCCTCGTCTCGTTCAAGCACGCGGTCGGCACCGACTCCTTCGGCCACAAGCAGCTCGGCGGCGTCGGCGACTACCTGGTGAGTCTGATCGCCGAGGAGTTGGGGATCAAGGCGCGCTTCGACAAGGCGGGTACGATCCAGCGCGCCTTCGGGCTGGCGCAGTCCGAAGTCGATGTCGCGGAGGCGAAGATGGTGGGCGAGGCGGCCGTCCGGCGCGCGTGTGACGGCGTCAGCGACAAGATGATCACCCTGGAGCGCGTCAGCCAAGACCCCTATCGGTGTGAGACTGGTCTCGCCCCTCTGGAGGAAGTAGCCAACGCTGAGCGACCGGTGCCGGACGAGTTCATCAGCGCCGACGGCAACGATGTTACGGCGGCCTTCATCGATTACGCTCGCCCTCTTATCGGCGGCCCACTTCCTCCCTACGCTCGCCTCCAGTTGAATCGCGCTCCGAAGAAGACGTAGCACTTCCCGAAATCCTCCTCTCGAGAGGAAAGCGATGCCGAGGGCAGACGGCCGTGCCAACGACGAACTCCGCCCGGTCTCCCTGAACACAGGCTACAGCAAGCATGCCGAGGGATCGTGCCTTGTAGAGATCGGCGATACAGTCGTCATCTGCACGGCCTCGGTGTTGAACGAGGTGCCGCGGTTCCTCGCCGGCAGCCATCGGGGATGGGTGACGGCGGAGTACGGCATGCTCCCCCGCGCCGGCACCGAGCGCACCTCCCGCGGCCGCATCCAGACGAGCGGCAGAACGGCCGAGATCCAGCGCCTCATCGGCCGCTCGCTCCGGGCGGTGGTCGACCTCGACGCCTTGGGCGAACGTGCGGTGACGCTGGACTGCGACGTGATTCAAGCGGACGGCGGTACGCGGACGGCAGCGGTGACGGGCGCCTACGTGGCGCTCGTCGAGGCGCTCCACCGGCTGAAGGAGCAGGGGGTCTTCACGAAGATTCCGACCTTCGACTCGGTGGCAGCGGCCAGCGTCGGCGTCGTGTCCGGCGATGTACTTCTCGATCTCAACTACGCCGAAGACAGCATGGCCGCCGTGGACATGAATGTCGTCATGACCGGCGGCGGCAAGTTCGTGGAGGTACAGGGCACGGCGGAAGGGCTGCCCTTCGACCGAGACCGCCTCAACGAGATGCTGGATCTGGCCGGTCGGGGCATGAAGCAGCTCTCCGCAGCCCAGCAGCGGGCACTCGAAGAGGCCGGCCTGTGAGGCAGCGCAGCCGCCTGGTCGTTGCTAGCCACAATCGAGCCAAGGCCGCGGAGATTCAGCGCATCCTGTTCGGGGAAGGGCTGGAATTCGAAGTCGTCAGCCTCGCCGACTTCCCGGAGGTGACCCTCCCAGCCGAAACCGGCCGCACCTTCGCCGAGAACGCGCTGCTGAAGGCCGCGCACGCGGCCGAGGCGACCCGCCTACCGGCCGTCGCCGACGACTCCGGGCTCGAGGTCGACGCTCTCAATGGCGAGCCGGGGATCCGTTCGGCACGCTATGTCGGCGAAGACGCTACCGATCAGGATCGCTGCGAAAAGGTACTCACCCTCTTGCGGGACACCCCGGACGACAGGCGAACTGCCCGCTTCCGCTGCGCCGCCGCCTGCGCGGAGCCAAGCGGCGTAACGTTGCTCGCAGAGGGGACATGTGAGGGCCGCATCGCCCATGAGCCGCGGGGCTTCGGCGGCTTCGGCTATGACCCGATCTTCGTTCCCGAGGGCGAGTCGCGGACAATGGCCCAACTCACCCCGGAGGAGAAGCACGCCATCAGCCACCGCGGCCGCGCCTTCCGGGAGCTGGCCAGGCTGCTTCGGGAGCGAGTGGCGCAGGAGAACGGTTGACGCCTCTGAGGGCGCGGGCTATACTCGCGGCGGTCGGGGCGTAGCGCAGCTTGGTCAGCGCGCCTGCCTTGGGCGCAGGAGGTCGGCGGTTCGAATCCGCCCGCCCCGACCAGCGGGAGACGAACCTCAGCAGCGACTCCCCGAGGCCGACTTGTCTCTCGCACCCCCAGGCGTGCTCCCGCCGGACGCGTGGTGTCGCTTCCTCATCCGATTGCTGAGACAACCGACCGCGGACCCACAACCTCCTGACCGCGATTTCGTAGCTCTCCAGCCGGCTCTGCCTCCAGTCGCCTAGCCTTCCGTGACAGGCTTCACCTCGCCGTGCCGGCGCCCAGCGACACCCACTCAGTGCCAACCGCATCGCGCAGCACCAATGACGGGCTCCCGTCTTCGCCCACGGCCAAATCGCCCCGGGGATTCCCGTGCTCGTCATTCAGGTGGAGCCGCGAACTCCCGTCCGGCCAGGTGGCCAGGACGGCACGACCGTGCCCGCCCTTGCCAAAGAACGCGAGACCGCATCGGCCGCCCGGCGCCGCCTCCAAGGAGACTGCCCCCTCCCGCTGCTGCGCGTTGAGGGCGAGCGCGGCGCGACCCTGGGGGGTGAGCTCGAGCAGCGCGTCCGCCATGGTCTCGGGGTTGCTCAGATAGAGCACCGAATGCCCGTCCGAGCCGACGCTCAGCGAGGAGTCGCACTTCCTGTCCCAGTCCGACAGGGAGAGGCGGGAGCCAGAGGCGTCAGAGTAGAGGTTCACTCCGCGGCACCCGCCGTGCGTTAGCTGCAGCTCCGCCATGCCGTCCCCTTCAGGTCCCCACACCGACAGTTCGGCCACGTGCAGCTTGCCGGTCTTGTCATGGAGCCGTACCCATGGCTCGCCGTTTTGGCGCAGGCCGACGGCCAGCCGTAACCGACCGTCGCCATCCCAGAACCGCAGCTGGGCGGCCTCGTCTGGGCCCGTAGCGAGGGCCGCGACGACGCGCCCCTCCTCGTCCACCAACTCAAACCGCTGTGCTCGTATCGCTCCGGGGGCTGCCTCCTCATCGTTGCTACGCGCTACGGCCGCCACCGACACCACCACACACACCGCTACTACCGCTATCGCCCACTTGGGTCGCATGTTGCTCTCCTCCTCTCGGCTCTGCCGGCCGGCCCTCCTGGCAGTGCCTGCTTCCTCACGCAATCAGCATCGCAAACCACCCGACTGGCAGCGAAATGGCAAGCGCGAGCAATCCTCCAACGAGTGCCCCCCGACTCATTGCGACTATGGCCGTCGCGAACGCGCACACTGCAAAGAGCATCGCGAGCAGGTGCATGGCGTCTATCAGAGTCCACGACATCCACGCAGGCGGCTCCACGCCGTGCGGCGTGACCAGAAGAAGCGCCAGTGCCAACCTGCGTAGAGCCACTGAAACGTGAAGGCCGCGAGGGAAGACAAGCAGCTAACCAACGGCAGGACCCAAACTCTCCGCGGCCCGGTCCCGCCAGCAGTCCGGTCGGGCGTATCAGCCATGTCGTCACCCTCGCCAGTGCGTCGGCACACCAGAGTAGGGGCACATCAGGGCGGTAACTCAGGACCCCTCGCCGACTTCTTCTCCTCAACCATGCTGCCGCCTGCTGTGCCTGCGCTTCCGCGGCCCATGGGCATTGGAGCGATATGACGCGTGTGCCGACGGCCAACGCGAGGGCGGGGCAGGTCTCATGTCCTGCCCCGCCCGAAGTGTTGTCGTTCTGCCCCGCGCGGTGCTAAGCCGTCACGAGAAGGGGCTGATGTTCCGCGCCAATCTCATCGCCGCACCAGGCGGCCTGCCGCTGGATCTGGCCCTCCTGCAGGCTCTCTCTCATACGGGTGGCGAGCTCTGCGTACTGCCGGGCCTTGTCCTCCATCGCCAACTCAGTCTCTGCCATCAGGTCAGCGGCCCTCTCCGCACCTTCTCTGGACACCAAGCCTAGCGCCGACATCTCAACTCCTCCCGAATCGTCCTCGACATACTATACGCACGGAAGGAGAAGAAGGTTTCAGGCTGCCGGCCGGAGGGCCGAAGAGATTCGGCCTCAGGCGGATGTCTGCCCTGGGTTCGTCTGGCAGCGGCAAAGAATGCGCGCCAGATGGTGCAGGCGGAGGCCTGCAGAGTGATTCGTGCAGAAGTTCAGGTCGGCGTCATGCGCGGGCGGGAGCGGTCGTCACCCGTTTGACGGCGGCCACAAGCTCCTCGACCCTGCACGGCTTGCCGATGTAGAGATCGGCACCCGCCATCCAGCCGGCCAGCACGTCGCCCTGGTGGTCGCGCACGGTCAGCACAATGACGGGTAGAGTCCGCGTTTTGGGATTCTCACGAAGTGCTCGCAGGGCCTTGAGCCCGTTCATCACCGGCATCATGACGTCCAGAATGATGACGTCGGGATGTTCTGCTTCGACCTTGCTCAAACACTCCTTGCCGTTGCTCGCCGATATGACAGAGAACCCCTCTCGACTGAGCACATCCGAGATGACTCTTACCGTTTCTGCATTATCGTCTACCACGAGAACTCGCGTTCCCATCAGTGGCCCTCACTACACTGACTGCCGGCAGCGCAGCAGCACTACCTGGGGAGCATCAGCGGGAGTCACAGCAGGAGGCCCCCGAGTAAGCTATTCCATATTCGCGAGACAGGCCCACGCCCGCCGCCGGGGCGCACCGCGGCGCCAATGTCACCTACCTGGTCGACGATCCACCCGCTCGCCGAGACGCCACCAGAGTGCGAAGGCCGCCCCGGCAGTGGCGGCGGGAGGGCAAGGCGTAGCGGCCGGCTCGCGGACCGCCTGGGCCGGGCCAACAGACCTGCGAGAACAGGTCCCGTCTCTGCCGCACGGAGGAGGCCGCGTTGCGCATAGTGCAACCGAGTTGCGTACTGCTCCTCTCTGTGCTATGGTAGCTGAGTCCGGCCCCGGGAGTCGTGCTAAGTGGGCGCCAACGCGGTGAGTTGAGCACCGGGGCCGGACCTGGTTCTCGACGCGATTCCCTCGCAATCCTCGGCAGCAACGACTCACGGCGTGCTGTTCCCACGCCGCGCACCGGGGATTCCGTGCATGACCCCTCCCCGGCGCGATTCGTCCCCTGTCGTCCGTTCCGCGCCAGCGGCGCCTGGGCCCCCGACGCCTGCCCCAATGCGGGCAGAGCGCGGGGATCGGCTGTGTTGATGGAGGGGCAAACGCGGCTTGTCCTTCCGGGCCATTCGTGTCAGAGGCGCGGCGACGCCTCTGCTACCAACGGAAGCCGACAAGCGGGGATTCGAGCGGGGCCTGGACAGGCCGGAGGGGCGCCCTCTGTCGGGCGTGCAAGCGCGACTCGCTCGGCTATCAGTGCCTCGCGGGGGCCCCCAGCATCTCCTTCACCGCGGCCAGCAGCTCTCCTATGTTGCACGGCTTGGTCAGGTACCGGTCGGCCCCGCCCATCCAGCCGTCCAGCACGTCGGCGTGACCGTCGCGACCGGTGAGGAGGATGACCGGCAGGTAGAGCGTCTCCGGCTTGCTGCGCCGCGCCCGCAGGACCTCCAGTCCGCTCATCACGGGCATCGTGATGTCCAGTATCACCAGGTCGGGGTCCTGCTCTTCAATGACGGCCAATCCGTCCGTACCGTTCTCGGCCGACAGCACGGTGAATCCCTGGGCCATCAGGGCATCCGAGATGAGCCCTACCACCGCCGGATGGTCGTCCACTACGAGTATCTTCTCGCCCATGTCTCAGCTCACAGGTCACTGGCCACGACGCCGCTCATGAGTTCGCTGGCACCGGGCTGGTCTGATCCCTCGTCGACGCCGCCTCCCTCGCGCAGAAGCCACTTCACTGCCGCGACGACTGCCCCAACTCTGACCGGCTTCGTCAGGTATATGTCGGCCCCTCGCTTCCAGGCGGTCCTCACGTCCGAGAAGCTCACCCGTCCGCTCAGGATGATAACTGGCAGGTGCTGCTCCTCCATCCTCTGGCGGAGCAGGCGCAGTGTGTCCAGCCCGTTCAGCACCGGCATATGGACGTCGAGGATCACCAAGTCGGGCCGCTGCTCCTCAACGGCGACGAGGCACTCTACGCCGTTCTCGGCGGCAATGACCTCGAAGCCCTGCGGACTGAGGGCATCTCTTATGAGCTCAACCGTCGGGCGGTGGTCATCCACCACCAATACTGTCTGTGCCATGCGGCTGCCCTTTCCACCCGAACAATACCGCATCCCGGTAGATGGTTGCTGTCTCGACGGTCGGCCAGGCGCACGCGGGCCGCCCGCCGCCCACCAGAGTGCTTATTCCTCACCTGGGCCGCGACTCAACACTTGGTCTGGAGGCGTTCCGGCGGCTGGAGTTTGACGCTAGGACAACTGCCCTGATATACTGCTGGGGCAATGGCGAGCCCCTCATCCCCCTCCGGACCTAAGCGGGTCATCGTTATCATGGACGGGGCCGCGGACGACCCCCAGCCGGAACTCGCCGGCCGCACGCCGCTGCAGGCCGCCCGGATTCCCCACTGCGACACGATTGCAGGAGAGGGGCTCTGCGGCCTCGCGCGCACCATCCCGGAGTCGATGCAGCCGGGCAGCGACATCGCTGCCCTCTCTATCCTCGGCTACGATCCGGTCCGCTACCACACAGGCCGCGCGCCCCTCGAGGCTGCCAGCCTCGATGTCCCTCTCGAACCGGCGGACGTAGCCTTCCGCTGCAACTTGGTCACCTCCGATGGGACGACCCTGATCGACTACTCGGCCGGTGAGATCCCTACCGAGGATGCCCACGTGCTGATCGCTCTGCTCAACGACAGGCTTGCCAGCCAGCGCGTGCAGTTCTACCCCGGTGTCAGCTACCGCCACGTCATGGTGTGGCGAGACGGGTCCTCCGAGGTGAACACCACACCCCCGCATGACATCATCGGGCAGCCGATCGAGCCTCACCTGCCGCAGGGCGACGGCGAGCGCACGCTCCGGCAGTTGATGTTCGACTCCCTCGAGCTACTCGACGGGCATGACATCAACAAGCGGCGTCGAGACGAAGGGAAACAGCCGGCCAATATGATCTGGTTCTGGGGGCAAGGGCGGAAGTGCGAACTGCCGTCCTTCGTCCTCACCCGCGGAACGCCTGGTGTCGTCATTGCTGCGGTGGACCTTGTGAGGGGAGTGGCCAAGTGCGCCGGTCTCGACACCCCGGCCGTGGCGGGGGCCACGGGCAACCTGGAGACGGACTTCGGGGCGAAGTGCCGGGCCGCTCTGGAGGCACTGAGCAGGACCGACCTGGTCG
Organism: Candidatus Hebobacteria bacterium; assembly: GCA_029821885.1. Classification (GTDB taxonomy): domain Bacteria; phylum Armatimonadota; class Hebobacteria; order Hebobacterales; family Hebobacteraceae; genus Hebobacterum. The sequence continues at coordinate 15,398 of JALGXV010000014.1, read as the reverse complement.
TTGTCCACGTCGAGGCCCCGGACGAGGCGAGCCACCAGGCCAGCCCAGAGCGCAAGGTATGGGCCCTGGAGCAGATCGACAAAGAGGTCGTAGGGCCGCTTTTGAATCGCTTGCAGGCACTTCCTGGTGGCCGGATAATGGTAATATCCGACCACTATACGAAGATCTCGACGAAGACCCATGCGCCGGAGCCGGTTCCCTTTGCCGTGCTCGGCCTGTCTCGAGACGCGGCCGAGGCATTTGATGAGGAGAACGCCGCGAGCACCGGGCGCTTGATCGAGGAAGGCTGGCATGTCATCGACTTCCTCTTCCAGGGATAGGAACGCGGAGTTCCTGGATCAGGTACAGGAAGCGGTCGAGGCCCACCGCATGATTGTACCGGGCGATCTGTTGATCGTCGCCGTTTCCGGCGGGCCGGACTCCACGGCTCTTCTCCACGCGCTGGCCCAGCTGAGGCCCAAGCTGCGGTTCCGCCTGCGGGCGGCCCACGTCAACCATGGCATCCGGGGCCTCGAGGCGGAAGCCGACGCCAAGTCGGCAGGCGCGTTTGCACGCAAGCTGGGCGTGCCCTTCCATCAGCATCGTGCCGATGTCCCAGCCTATGCCGAGACCCGAGGCCTCTCCCTGGAGGCGGCGGCGAGAGAGGTCAGGTATCAGTGGCTGGAGTCACTGGCCAGTCGCTTTCGTGCCCGGCGCATCGCCACCGGCCACACGGCCGAGGATCAGGCCGAGACCATTCTGCTCAACCTGCTCCGGGGCGCCGGCCCGCGGGGCCTTGCTGGCATGGCGCCGGTTCGGGGCAAGATCATCCGTCCTTTCATCTCGATCCCTCGGGCCGACGTGCAGCGCTACTGCGATAGACACCAGCTCGCATACCGGATCGACGAGTCGAACCAGGATCTGTCGTTCGCTCGCAACCGCATACGGCACGAGATCATGCCATCTCTTCAGCGGCTGCAGCCGGGCCTGGTAGACGGCCTCTGCCGCCTGGCCGAGATCATGCGCGCGGAGGACGAGTTCATGTCGGAGCAGGCCGAGAACGCCCTCCGCGGCGCCGCCTCCCAGCGGCCCGGAGAGGTGGGCGTGCTCCTCAGCCTCTTCAGCACGCTTCCTCCAGCCCTGCAGCGCCGCGTCCTCAGGGCCGCCATTGCCAGGGTCAAGGGAGATGAACTGGATATCGAACTCGAGCGGGTGGATGCCCTCGTCCAACTCGCGCTGATCGGCAGAACCGGCGCCGTGGTCGAGCTTCCGGGCGGCCTGCGAGCCGAACGCACCTATGGCGAACTCGTCATCGCCCCCACCCCCGCGGAGAGGGCTCTGACCGACGAAGAGTGGGTGCTCCCCGTCCCCGGCGAGGTGTCGATTGCCGAGCTTGGGTTCCAGATCGCTGCCAAGCGCTCACGTGCCAAGCGGCCGCCGCCGAATCCGATGGCGGCCCTTGTCAACGCGGACAAGATACCGGGGCCCCTTACAGTGCGCACTCGGCGCAGAGGGGACCGCCTTCGCCCCGTCGGCATGAGGGGAACTGTCAAGCTCCAGGACTTCTTCGTCAACGCGAAGGTCCCGCGAGCTGACCGCGACCGCATCCCGCTTGTGCTGTGTGGGGATGCGATCGTCTGGATCGTCGGCCATCGCGTCAGCGGAGACTTCAGGGTCACCGACAAGACGCGCAGAAGCGTCCGGCTCGAAGCGAGCCGCTTGTAGAACCAGATGAGGAGGCCGCTCATGGCATCGAAGGCGGAGAGTGCCCGGAAGCAGGAGCGAGTGAACGATGTGCTCGAGCGAGGTGGCTATGACGCCATGCTGATCGCCACTGTCGCCAACTTCGCCTGGTTCACGTGCGGCGGGGATGCCCATGTCAACACTGCGGAGGAGACCGGAGTCGGCGCGCTGCTCGTCCGCCGCAATCGCAAGACGCTCATCACCAACAATGTGGAGCGAGCACGTCTGCTGGAGGAGGAGCTCGCGAATCAGGGGTTCCAGGAGGAGATCAGCCTCTGGGTGGAGGATGCCCTCGCGCCGGCCGTGGCGCGCACCGCGCCCGGCGAGAAGATCGTTTCGGACGTCGTGCTGCCGGGCGTGACAGCCTGTCCCGAGGACATCGCACGCCTTCGCTGGTCTCTCACGCCAGAAGAGGTGGATCGCTGCCGCGCCCTGGGCGCCGATGTTGGGGAGGCAATGGGCGAGGCCTCCGCCACGGTCGAGCCGGGTATGAGCGAACACGCGGCTGCGGCCGAGGTGGCGGCCCAGCATATGCGGCGCGGCATCGCCCCCATCGTGGTGCTCGTGGCGGCCGACGACCGGATCCTCAAGTATCGGCACCCCATCCCGACCGACAACGAGATCAAGCGAACTGTGATGCTGGTGGTCTGCGGCCGACGACACGGGCTCATCGTCTCCGCGACCAGGCTGGTGAGCTTCGGACCCCTCAGCGACGACCTGCGAGCAAGGCACGACGCAGTCGCCCGCGTGGACGCCGCCTTCATCGGCGCCACCCGCGTCGGCGCGCGCATCGGCGACATCTTCAAGGCCGGCCTCGATGCCTACGCCGCCGAAGGCTACCCAGACGAGTGGCAGCTTCACCACCAGGGCGGCCCATGCGGCTATGCCCCGCGAGACTATCGCGCCACGGTCGACATCGACGACGTGGTTGAGACAAACCAGGCCTTCGCCTGGAACCCGTCCATCACCGGCACGAAGTCGGAGGACACGATCATCGCCACGCCCGAAGGGCCCGAGATCATCTCCGCTTCGCCCGGCTTCCCGACTATCGAGGCGGCGGCCGCCGGTCAGAGCTTCCAGCGCGCTGACATCCTCGTCCGGTAGCGCGCCTGGCCCGCCAAGTTGGGCAGCGCTGTGTCGCTCCGGCCCTTGTTCTGGCGCAGTCAGAGGCTACGTCCACGACACGATCGGGTGCTCCGACGCGCTAGCTGTCTTCGAGTACCTTCGCAGCCACGACCTTGTCGCCGACCCTTATCTCGTCGATGACCTTCATCTCTTCGGTGATCTTCCCAAAGGCCGTGAAGCCCATCCGGTCGAGGTGGGGCGCATCACCCAGGCAGATGTAGAACTGCGTGCTGCCCGAGTTGGGCACCATCTGCCCGCCGCGGTAGACCCGCGCCATGGCTATCGTTCCGCGAAGGTGCTTGATGGGGGACTTCTCGTCCTCGATGGTGTAGCCTACCGGCGGCCTCTCCACGAGGCGCGGGTCTCCCGCCTGTATCACGAAGCCCGGCTCGACGCGGTGGAAAGGCATCCCGTTGTAGAAGCCGGCCCGCACGAGATTCAGGAAGTTGGCGACCGCGATTGGCGCGGCCGCGCCGTCCAATTCCAGCGTGATCTTCCCTTTCGCCGTGTCGAGAACAACCTGCACCTTCCCGGCCGTCTTCGCGGCTTCGACCTCTTCGGCGGTCGGCTCTCGAAGTTCCGGCTGCTGCGCGGGAGACGTCTCCTCTTTGGTCTCCGTATCGTCTGCCATCGTCGCTCCACATCCGATACTTGCGGTCAACGCACCGATCAGCAACATCGATAGGAACACAACTCGCATGCGAACTCCTTTCCCTCGAACTAGTTCACGGGCGCTCTGGGCCTCGCTCAGAGCGTCCGGGTCACCTTCTTCAGCCGCCGCGGCGCATCGGGATTCAGCCCCCGTATCAGCGCCAGGTGGCAGGCGAACAGCTGCCCCAGGGTAGCGAACGGAATCGGTGTCAGGGCTTCGCGCGCCCGCACTGGGCAGTGTACCCCGAGTGCCGAGTGCTTCAGCACCTCCTTGTGGTTCGAGAAGGTGAGAACGTCTACGCCTTGCCCCTCCAGTCGCTTTGTGAGATCCAGCATGAACTCATAGGTGGGCCCCATGGCGGCAAGAGACAGCACCGGCGTGTCCTCCTCCACGAAGGCGATTGGCCCGTGCAGGAAGTCGGCAGCCGACATGCCGGCCGAACCGAGATAGCACGTCTCCATCAACTTGAGTGCAATCTCCCTGACGGTCGCGTAGTTGAAGCCGCGGGCCAAGCACAGACAGCGGGGCGCGTACCTGTAATAGGGGGCCACCTCCTCGATCTTGGTCTCGCACTCGATGGCCGCCTGGATGAGGCCCGGCAGTCGCTCGATTTCGCTCTGCCGCGGCTCGCCGTCCAGAGCACGAGAGATCATCGCCATCGCCGCGAGCTCTGCGACATAGGTCTTGGTGGCCGCCACGGCACGCTCCTTGCGAGCATGTAGGAGGACCGTGTGATCGGCCGCCTTGGCCAGGGATGAGCGCGCACTGTTGGTTACCGCTAGAGTGAACGCGCCCGCGCGGCGAGCCGCCTGCAAGGCGGCAGCAACATCCGGGCTCTCGCCGGACTGCGAGATGCCGATTGCCAGCGCGTCCTTCAGGTGCATGGGCGCCGGATAGAGCGTGAACAGTGAGAGGGCCGCGCCCGAGACCGGGATCCCCGCGAAGTGCTCGAACAGGTAACGGCCGTAGGTGGCAGCGTTGTCGGAAGTTCCGCGGCCGGCGACCAGAATCAGCGGGGGAGGGATCTCCCTGAACCTCTGCAGGGCTTTCTGCAGCCCAGCCGACTCTCTGTCTATGAGGGTGACAACGCGCTCGGGCTCTTCGTGGATCTCCCGCAGCATCACAGGCCGCCTTCCTGACGGCCGTCTTGCCCGTGCCTCGGGCGCGTTACTCATACTGTCGTCCTCCCATGATGCAAGCTCACACCACGCCCAGCTTTCGCATCAGAAGCTGGTAGAAGGCTGGAACCGTTGCGACCTGGTCGCCCTCGATGTAGTAGCCGGCCCCCCCGAAGACGCGAGGGAGTCGGGTGGCGATGGTCTTCTGATCGCGCAGGTAGTAGTAGTACTGCCCTTCGTCTCGCACGTCGTCCTGAAAGGCAAAGGGCCGTATGTCGAAGTCCCCGGTGACGATGCCCTTCGGCGGATGCCCCTGGTTGGCGACCATCGAAACGGCCTTGAGGAGCACTTCCGGACCCATGACCGCGGTCCCCACATTGAGGATGACACCGCCGCCGGCAGAGAACCGCCTGAGATGCTCCGTGTAGATGAGGAAGTCGCGGGCGCTGGTTTCGCCCTTCGCCTCCCCGTCGAAGTTGACGTGCTGGTCGGTGATGTCGGTGCCGATCATCGCGTGGACGGTTGCGGGGACGCCCAGCTCCTGCGCCCGCGCGTACACGCAGCTCTCGATGTAAGGGAAGCCGTCGTAGGGCGCGTAGTAAGGGCTCGGGTCCGCGACACCGCCAAGGGAAGCGTCCAGCACACAGCGCCGGAACTCGGCCTCCACGAAGAATCGGCCGACGGACTCACCCAGACCCCAGGCCCGACGGTGCCCTTCGATCATGACCTGGTTCAGGTACACCCCCGTCTCGAAGGCCATCCCGAACTCGCCCTTCGGGAGCACCTTGTCGACCGATTCAGATGAGGCGCCGGTCAACGCGAACTCGAACGAGTGAATCACGGCCGCCATGTTTGTGGCGAGCAGGGTCACGATGCCCCGCTCCATCAGGTCGATCCAGATCGGAGAAAGGCCGTTCTTGATGGAATGCGCGCCCGTCTGGAGGATTACTGGGCTCCCATCGCCGTGCGCCTCAGCCACCGCGTCGGCGAGCGCCTCGAGCTTGCCGCGCAGCCCCAGGCCCTTTGGGTCGTCTACGACGACCTCTGCACTGCGAAGCTTCGTGCAATTGATGAACCCCTCCACGTCCACCTTGTTGCTTCGCTCCCGCAGCGGATACGTCTTGATGCCTGATGTGTCGAAGAGTGCGAATGAACCGCGATACTTCATGATCCTACTCCTGCGCGCGCAGCAGTTGGTGCAGAGCCGGAGACGTGTAGTCTGGGACGATGTAGTTGGTGCCCAGTTGGCGGTGCAGCTCGCGCTGCCGAGCCGCCTCGGCCGGCAGACGGCTCATCACTGCCGCGCCCATCTCTGCGCCGGCCGCCACCTCGCTCCGCCCGTCGCCCACCACGAGCACATTGGGCGCGGCGACTCTCAGCTCAGCCAGCAGCCCGCTCATCACCTCGTCCTTTGGCATCTTCGTGTCCCAGCTCGAACCATGCACGGCTTCGACAAGACGTCCCGGTCCCACCTCCATCCCAAGGGCGAGGATCTCCTCCATCATCCCCGTTGGCGGATCGTCGGTCGAGATCACCGTACCGGTGACGAAGTAGTTCGTGGCGCCCCCCGCACAGAGGCGCTGCAGTAATTCGAGTGACCCCGGAACACGCCAGGCCTCTGGATCCTCTCGGGCGCGAGCCAGGTTCCTGTCACGTGAAGCCTTGTTCAACATCGCCTCGTAAAGACGGAAGAGCCTGGGCGCGCGGTCTGCGATGTAGTCAGCGATCCGGTCGGGTTCTTCCAGGTCCGGGAACCGCTCGTGACCGTCCCACATCCGGCGCACGATCTCGGAGTTGACCGCGCGTTCCCCTGCGGGCAGCGGCCCGCCCGGAAGCGCGACAGTTCCCTCCTCGATGCCCCTGCGAATCGCCCATTCCATCTGCGTGATGGCAGACATGCCGGCCGATTCCACGCAGAACCGATCGGTCTCAGGCAGCGGCTCGGCCCCGACGCGAGCGACGAGTTGCCGCAGATTGTCTTCGCTGTCGAAATCGTCCGGCAGCCCGGAGGTCATCGCGTACTGCAGGCTCAGGCTCATGACCGGCACCCAGTTGCGGATGAGGCTGTGGGTGCCGTCGACGTCATGGATCACGTGTGTGATCTCGCGGTTTCCCACGCGCCGCACAATCTCGAGGCCGTCCGTGGACTCCGACAGGTTGGAGTCGTCGAGGATTACCATCGCGGCCTCACTGGCGGCGGCTACTCACCGAAGAAGTGCGCCTCGACGGCGCGGCACAGGTAGTGGTAGACGGGCCGGTGGAGTTCCTGTATCTCGGCAACGCCCCCGCCGGGAACAGTGATGCGGACGTCGCACAGCGGCGTGAGCGCGCCGCCGTCCCCTCCAGAGAGGCCGATGACGGTCATGCCAAGCGCTCGAGCCGCACAGGCGGCCAGCGTCACGTTGCGCGCCTCGCCCGAGGTGCTTATCGCCAGCAGCACATCGCCCGGCCGGCCGAGCGCGGCGACGAGTTGCGCGAAGCCAAGATCCGCCTCCATATCATTGGCCCAGGCCGAGGTGAAGCTGGGGTGTCCGGCAAGTGAGATCGCCGGCAGCCCCTGCTGCAACTTCTCCGCCAGCTCCCGGCCGCCCGGCCCTTGTGCCGCGAGGGCCGATCGCAGCTCAGCGCGCAGCGGGCGCGATCGCTCGAAGCCCTTGAGCAGCTCAGCCGCGATGTGGTCGCAGTCGGCCGCGCTGCCGCCGTTGCCACAGAGCAGGAGCTTGCAGTCCTTCTCGTAGGCGGCTGTCAGCGCCTCCCGGGCCGCGCCGATCTCCGCCTCGCATTGCTGAAGCGCGGGGTAGGTGCGAACGAGCGCCTGCAGCGTATCGAGTTGGGTCTGGCTCACATGAGTACCTCGACCTCGACGGCGTGCTTCGGCTTGCGCTTCGGCAGCGGGATCTTGAACTCCCCTCTTACTGGCGCCAATGGCTTCCCATTGACGGTGACGGACCGCACTTCGCTCTTCCCGCTTTCGTGCCGGAAGCGGAAGTGATAGTCGATGCCCCTGAAGCGCTTCCGCAGCTCGTACTCCCGCCAGACCGACGGCGCGGCCGGGGCAACCCGCAGACCGTCGAAATCTGCCAGCACGCCGATCATCCGGTCAATCGCCTTGAGGTACCACGCGGTCGAGCCAGTGAAGTTGCTGTAGAGATTCGTGCCGAAGTTGGGGTGGGTCGGGCCGACGGCGAAGTTCGACTGCTGATGAGGCGGGCCTGTGCCGATGTCCGGGAAGGTGTTTCCGGGCAGGCAGAGCTTCAACTCGTCGTAGGCATGGTCGGCGCGTCCCGTGGCGGCCAGGCCGTAGAGCAAGAACGAGTGGCCATGGGTATAGACGGCGCCGTTCTCGAACTGCCCGCCGGCTATGTCGGCAATGCGGCCGGCCAGATCCCGACTCTTCGAGGTATAGGGAATGTCCAGGGAGGCCGTGCCGATCGGGGTCCACAGGCGCTTCAGGGCCGCCAGCAGCTTCTCCTCGCGACCGGCCGCGGCCGCCACTCCGGTGAACAGCATCCACGCGTTGACAGTCGCGTGGATCCGCCCTTCCTCACTGCTCTGGGACCCGATTGCGACCCCATCGTCGTTGAAGCCGAAGACGTAGTGATCGCCGTCCCAGGCATTGTCGTTGATGGCCTTCGTGGTGGTCGCGATGATCCGCTCCATTGACTCCACGATGAGCGTGCCATCGAGGTGTCGCGCCAGGGAGAGCATTCTCCGAGCGCCGAAGATCAGGGCCGCCGACAGCCACGTGCTCACGCCCTCCCCGCCCTTGGAGAGGCCGTCCATAGCGTCGTTCCAGTCGCCGTAGCCGATCCGGCAGAGACCCTTCTGCCCGCGGTTCTCGAAGAGCCCCTCCAGCGCCATGACGGCGTGCTGGTAGACCGGCTTCCTCGCGCGGTTGTCCTGGCGGTGTGCTTCGAGATCGTAGAAGCCGATCTGCTGATCCAGCAGGGCGAAGTCGCCGGTCTCCTCGAGGTATGTGACCAAGGTGTCCGCGATCCACACGGGGCTGTCGCCGTACATTCGCTCGTCGTTGGAGGCGTTCGTTCCTGGATACTTGAAGAACTGCCGGATCGCGCGGCCATCGCGAAGCTGATGGTTGAGTGTGATCGGAAGGAAGCTGCGCACATACTCGGGGTCGAAGTTGCAGAGGCCGAGCACATCCTGAAGGACATCTCTGTAGCCGACTTGATCCAGCGCGCGGGTGAACCGAGCGGTGTTGTGCTGTTGATACTTCAGCCACACGTTGTAGGTGCGGTCCATCTCCTCGTCGGGGCTCTTCAGCTGGACTCGGGACAGCTTCTCTCGCCAGGCCTCCTGCGTCCGTCGGAACTCGTCCTCGACCCCGCGCCCGGAGAAGAACTTCTTGCGCAGACGCGAAAGGTGACGCCGGTAATCGGCCTCTTCCATCTCCGTGCGGCCGACGAGTATGTGCACCGTCCGCGATGCCCCCGGAGCCAGACTCACGCTGAACTGAAGCGCCCCCACAAGCCCCAGGTAGGGCTGCAGTCCCACGGAGTTGCGGCAGCATCCCTCCTGCACCGCCCTGGGGAACGGCCTGGAGTACCCGCCGCCTGTGAACTCCTCCCCGCTCAGATCGAATGTGCTGAAGGCCGCGCTCGACATCATGAAGCCGGTGCGGGGAAGCGCGTTCGCCTTGTGCCGGTTCAGAGCAACGATGGCCCGGAGGTCCTTCAGGTGGTCGCCCTGCGAGGTGACTCGCGGATCGAAGTAGTAGGACGGGTGGCTCTCCAGGCCCCAGTTCACGCGCACGAAGAGCTTCAGGCTTCGCTGGCGGGTGCTCTCGTTCCGCAGCCTGATCGTCCACACCTCACAGGTGTCGTCTACCGGGATGAAGACGCGGAGGTGCGATTTGACCCCGTTTCGTGAGCTCTCGATCTCGATCCAGCCTGGATGTTGGCGGCAGCAGTAGCCTCGGTACTTCTCGGCCTCCCGCCCGACCTGAGGGACCATGTGCCAGATAGTCGGTCGCCTGCCGACCTCTTCCCGCAGGTGGAACTCGCGCACATCGGTGCTGCGTGGAGCGGTGGGAACGTAGCTCGTGTCCTTGTGCGATGTCACCGGCCCCGCCAGCACGCTCTCGTAGCAGAGGAAGCCCAGGCCGGTCTGATCCCAGAAGGAGCCCATGACTTCGTAGGCCCGGTCGTGAGGGCTGCAGAGTAGGTGGAGCCAGGGACGAGGCGTGTCCGGGCGGTGGATGGCGAGGCATGAATCCGCCAGGAAGCCGTCTCCGTCCCGCACATCCTCCAGCGTGGAGTACCGCTCCGCAAGCGCCGCCGCCTCCACCGGGCGCAATCCCGCTCCAGGGGATCTGCGCGCGGCGAGATTGCGCCTCGCCTTTTCGACCAGGCGGTCGAGAGCGGTCTCAGACAGCGGATCCCGAGCGCCCCCCCTTGGCTTAGGGCTCACTGGGCAGCTCCCGCTTCGCTGGCGAGTTCTCTGCCGAGCTCCTTTGCCCGTGCGAGCAGGTCCTCCCGAGCCGCCGCGTCGCCCGGCTTTGTGAGACTCGATGCCGCAACGCAGCCCACGGGATCGACGTTGTAGGCGCGCATGATCTGCTCCAAGTACTCGGCGACCCGCCGCGGCGTCTCTTCCTCAGAGTCGGCCTGCACCACGATGACGGCCCCGCGCCGACGCCCCTCCAGCCCCAGGCGCCATTCTCCTCCCGCATTCGTGTAGAAGGCGTACATGCGATCGATCACGCGCTTGAGCGTTCCCGTGACGTGGGAGTGGTAGACGGGTGTGCCGAAGACCCATGCCTGGGCCCGCCGGAGAGCGCCGTAGATCTGCTGCATGTCGTCATCGATTCGGCAGCTCGCCTCGGCACTGACAAGACATTCATCACCGGCCGTGCAGTCCTCTATCCGCATCTGGGCCGGGTCGAGGCGCGTTGTCTTCGCTCCCCCCTCGCGCGCTCCTTCCAGCAGCGCCTCGATCAGCGTCGCCGTGTTCCCCTTCGGCCTGGGGCTCCCACAGATGGCCACGATCTCCATTCGCTCCTCCTTACCATCACAGCAGCCGTCGAGTCGGCCCTCACCACCGGCCGTATCGCACGGAGAAGTCCTCAAACTCCCCCCTGGGCTCCTCCCAGCTGACGGTCACGTTGCGGACGACGGCACCGCTCGGCCCCCGGCGCAGATCGAGCAGCAGCAGTTCGAGAAGGTTCCGGTCACCCTCCGCCACCACCTCCACCTCCCCACCCGGGAGATTGCTCACATACCCGGTGACCCCATAGGAGGCTGCGCGCATTTCGACGAAGGCCCGAAAGCCGACCATCTGCACGCGGCCGGAGACAAGGGCGCGGAGCCTGGCGGGCCCGGACAGCTCTTCCGCCATTTCCCTACAGCCGCCGACGCAGGTTCTCCTCCGCCCTCACCGCCAGGATCTGCCCGAAGAAGAACCGGTGGTAGTCGCCCTGCGGATAGGCCGAGCCCAGCATGCTGGCGGCCAGCGACTTCGGCACTAGGTCATTGACGTGCACGACTTCGCACTCGTAGTGCAGCAGGCATTCCTCGATGATCGGCGACTTGACGCGGAGGCTTGGGCTTGGGGTGAGGTCAGCCTCGGCGAACTTGTCGTGATCCCGCCCCGACACCGTGCCACAGAATGTCGCGAGGTCGGCCAGCTTCCGGGGCAGCGCGTTGACCGTGAAGTCACGCGTCGTCTCGAGGCAGCGATATGTGTACCGCGACTTCCGTACCGGCACCACGAGTATGGGCTGGCCCCAGTAGATGCCCACCGAGCCCCAACCGATCGTCATCACGTTTGGGCGCCCTCTTCGGTCGAGCGAAACCAGCAGCAGTCCGGGGTGTGCGAGGGCCTGCAGCGTCTCTGGCACGTTGTCCGCTGGGCCGACCTCGGTCTTGGCCATGAAACTCCTCCCGAATCGTCTTCAGGAGAGTTCGCTGCCATGGCGCGCGCCCCCTCGCGGGAGAGCGGGGGATATTGGGGCACGGAATCGGGTGCTGTTGCGGCGGAGCGCCGGGCGCGGCGAGCCCTACTCGCCTTCTACCCAGTCGACGCCGGCTCGGCGGTCGCGTCCCTCGGTTATGTGACCTGCCCCCTCCTGGAATCCCTCGCTGGTCTGGTAGGCGTGGGCTCTGAAGTACCTGGCGACGTCATCGCTGAAGGCCCACACCAGAAGGCCGAGCACGGCCAGCACCCCGAGGCGGATGATCCAGCCCTTGATGCTCCTGTGGGCGGCCCGGTGATGGGCGGTCCTCTTGTACTGGACGTCGGTCGGCAGGCCCTCGTAGTAGTCTCTGCCGCGGTCTCGCGATGGTCTCTTCGATCCCCGTCTCCGGGCCATCTTCCTCCCTCCAGGTCGAATCAGTCTTGTGGAAGACTCCCAAAGCGCCGTCAATCTCACATTACCACATCGGCGGCGGCGCTGCTACTGGCGAGGCCGCAGGACGTCCGCGAGATCCCTCTTGAGCGTGTTTATCGAGTCGATTGAGGCCGGATCCACTCCGTTGAGGAGGGCCAGGTAGAGGCTCACCCAGTCGCCCAGGTAGACCGTCCACAGCAACTGCGCCAGTGGTGAGGCCCCTTCGGCTTCGATCAGATGCACAGGCGCCTTGGGCGCGATAAGCTTCTTCTTCGTGATGTCGACTCGAGCGCGGACCTTCCAGTGATCGCTGGGGCTGCGAAGCATGACGACCGCCACCACGTCCCGCAGCCGCTCCGCCCCCTCCCAGCCGATGACCTCATTGTGGTTGAGCTCCGGATACTCGCTCGAATAGGCCAGCATCTTGCTGTTCTCGTTGAACTGAGTGCGCCATCGGTAGGCGACCGCACTCATGATCCCAACCGTGCCCTGGACCCAGGGGATGCGCTCGTGAAGGTCGCGCGCCAGTTGCTTCGCCCGGTTGTGCTCGCCGGGCACCCCTTCGTGGAGGCGGTCCCGCAGGTGCGCCAGCAAGGAGATCGACTCTCCGATCTGCCGGCCGGCGTTGGGATACAGCCCCAGCGTCTCAAGCGCGCGCACGAGGGGGATCAGGGAGTATCCGAGTGCTGAGCGGGGTGGCATGTTCGGGTCGTGTTTCGGTATCTGCAGGAACGCGACCTTGCGCCGGCCGTGTCTCCGGGCGAACTCGTGCAGCTTGCCGCCTGTTGCCGTGCACAGGATCCGCGCCCCGTGACGGAGAGCGGCGCCAGCGGCCGCCAGGGTCTCCTCGGTGTCGCCCGAGTAGCTCGAGGCCACGAAGAGTGTCTCCCGGCCGACGAAGGCCGGAACGCCGTAGCCCCGGTTGACGAAGAACGGCGCCGCCAGTCGATGCTCGCAGAGCCGCGCCAGGAAGTCGCCCGCAACGGCGGAGCCGCCCATCCCGGAGAGCACGATGTTCTTCGCGCCCCCGAAGGCGCTCGGCGGCGCGAACTCGCGTCCGATCTGCGCCGCCTCTTTGACCTGCTCGGGGAATTCCCGCGCGAAGCGGAGCATCCCCTTTGGGTCCCACCCCTGGTAGGAGCTGGCCGCGTCGAGGTCGACCCGGTGCGTGCCGTCGCGGCTGGGCTCACTCATCATTCAGCCACGCGCTACTCACTTGGTCTGCCCTATTCGGCAACGAACGGGAGCAGCGCAACGTGTCTGGCCCTCTTGATGGCCGCGGCGAGCTTCCTCTGGTGTCGCATGCAGGTGCCCGTCATCCTGCTCTTCAGGATCTTCCCGCGATCTGAGACGAAATCCCGCAGCCGCTGGTGCTCCTTGTAGTCGATGTGAGTCACTTTGTCCACGCAGAAAGCACATACTTTCCGCCGCGGGCGGCGGAACCGGCCCCCGCCGCGCCGGCCGCCTCTGTCTCGGTCACCCCGGTCTCTCCCTCTGTCGCCGCCCCGCCCGCCCTGGTAGCCGGTGTGTACCCTGTCCCGCCGCGGACTCGGGCCACCTTCTCGGGGGCCAGCGGGACCCTCTTTGGGCCCCCCGGAATCTGTGCTAGCACGGACCTCACTGTTCTCCGTCTCGGACATGATCGTCATCTACCTCTCACGTTGATGATGCGCGCCATGTGCACCGGGACCTCACTCATCCGCCCAGGGGCCTGGCACATCGTCTCCGCCTTCCTCACTCGACTCCGAGGCCGGGGCGCTCTCCCCTTCGGGGGCGCGGGCGCCGCCTTCCCGCGGCCGATCCAGCCCCTGGATCGAGTCTGCAACAACCTCCGCCGTCTGACGGCGCTGCCCATCCTGAGTTGTCCACTGGCGAATCTGCAGCCGTCCGTCGATCGCCACGAGGCGACCCTTGCCAAGATAGTTTGCAGCGAATTCCGCGCTCTGGCGCCATGCGACGATGTTGATGAAGTCGGTCTCTCTCTCCCCGGCTGCATTGGTGAATCGGCGGTCGACGGCAATGCGGAAGTTCGCCACGGGAACGCCACTTGGGGTATAGCGCAGCTCCGGATCCGCTACCAGGCGACCGATGAGCACCACTCGGTTAAGCATCACGCTATCCTTTCAGTGTATCCCCGGCGGCCGGACATCCCGGGGGTGACGTTGTGGGCGGGCGCTGTCAGCTCTCTGGCGGTGGCGGCACGTCTTCGTCCAGCCGGACCACCATATGCCGAAGCACATTCTCCGTCACGGACAGCTGCTGCCCAAGCTCCCTCACGGTGGAGGGATCGGCTCGCAACTCGGCGAGGATGTAGATGCCGTCGCGGCGCCCGTTTATGGTATAGGCGAGCCGCCTCCGCTCCCAGACGGCGATCTTCTTGACCTCAGCCCCCCGTCCGACGGCAAGCTCACGCAGGCGCTCTTGGATGTTCTCGACATCTGCGTCGGAGAGCGTCGGCTCGGTGATGAACATGATCTCGTAGTCGCGAATAGGAGGGGTCCTCCTTCCTATGGTCTTGTGCGGCTCCTCGCGGGAGCAGGAAGGCGAGAGAGAGGCGGCCCATCGAGGCCGCCGCCTTCACATCGGAGCGGATTATACCATGCCCAGGTCTCCGCAGGCAACCCCCGCAGGCCCCGCCCCGGCCCTCACGTTGACACGGGCAACGAGGCAGTGATATAGTCAGTGGCGGGTCGTGGGTAGGATGCGCGTAGGAGGGCATGAAGCGTGCCCCTTTACGAATTCCGCTGTGAGAAGTGCGAGAACGTGATCGAGCGCCTCTGCCGCATGGGGAGCAACGGCAAGGGCCTGACGTGTCCGACGTGCGGCGGCAGCAAGCTGCGTCGTCTCATGTCGGTGTTCAGCGCCCGGAGCAAGGGCGAGGGAGGGAGCACAGCAGCAGTCGGATCAAGCTGCGGCAGCTGCAGCTCCGGCAACTGCGCCACCTGTCACTAGCGCAGCGTCCAGCCGTGACGATCCGTTCGACGAGAAGGTGATTGCCCGCCCCGCCCGGCGCTGCGGCGGGGCGGCGGCGCATATTCCAGTTCGGAGCGCGAGCGGGTGAAGTTCTACGTAACCACGCCGATCTACTATGTGAATGATGTTCCCACGGTCGGCCACGCCTACACGACGGTCGCCTGCGATGTGCTAGCCCGCTACCATCGGCTCCGCGGCGACGAAGTCCTGTTCACGACCGGCACCGACGAGAATGCCCAGAAGAACGTCCGGGCGGCCGAGGCGCAGGGGCTCGAGCCCAAGCTCTTCGTCGACAAGGTGGCCGACCGTTTCCGGCAAGAATGGCGCGAGCTCGACATCAGCTACGACGACTTCATCCGCACCACCGAGGAGCGTCAGCACCGAGCTGTCCAGGCCTTCTTCGAAAGCCTTTACCGGAGCGGCGATCTGTACGTCGGCAAGTACGAAGGCTGGTACTGCGTTT
>JALGXV010000013.1 GCA_029821885.1 Candidatus Hebobacteria bacterium | reverse complement strand
AGCAGTCCCAGCTCCTTCCCCTCTGCGTCGAGGAAGTAGACGAAGCGGTTGGGCCGGGAGATCGGGAAGGCCGGTATCACCCGGACATCTGTGTGCGATCTTCCCCCCGCCACGTGCAGCTCGGTCTGCCCCCGCTCGTTCAGGCGGACCGTCACCTGTGACGGATCGAGCACAGGCACGGAGTCCTGTGCGCTTCTCGATTCTCCACTCGCCTCTGGCTCGGACATGATCCGCCTGCTTCCCCTCAGATGTCCAACATGGCCGCTTCGGACCCCATCGTGGTCTGCGCCTTCACGAGCTTCGCATACGTGCCGTCTTTCGCCATCAGCTCTTCGTGGGTGCCGACCTCCGCGATACGGCCTTCTACTAGCACGACAATCCGGTCGGCATGCCGCAGCGTAGAGAGCCGGTGCGCGATGGCCAACGTCGTTCGTCCTGCTACAAGCCGCTGGATTGCGTCCTGGATCAGCATCTCCGTCTGCGTGTCGACCGAAGAGGTCGCCTCGTCGAAGATGAGCACGCGCGGGTTGTGGAGGATGGCCCGCGCAATGGAGATTCGCTGCCGCTCGCCGCCCGACAACCGCTGTCCACGCTCGCCCACCTGTGTGTCGTAGCGGTCCGGCATGTTCATGATGAACTCGTGCGCGTTCGCCGCCTTCGCCGCCGCGATGACCTCCTGCTCGGAGGCCGACTCCCGCCCGTAGGCGATGTTCTCCGCGATGCTGCCGTGGAAGAGGAACGGCTCCTGCAGCACCATCCCGATCTGGCTGCGCCAGCCGCGCAGGTCATATTCTCGCAGGTCGTGCCCGTCTACGTAGATGCCGCCTTTATCGGGATCGTAGAAGCGACAGACCAGATTGACGACGGTCGTCTTCCCGACCCCGGTCTTGCCGACGAGGCCGATCATCTCTCCCGGCCTCACGTCCAAGTCGAGATCGAGCAGCACTGGCTCGCCGTCCTCGTAGCTGAAGTAGACCTGGTCGAACCTGATCGCGCCCTCGATCCCCTCGGACGATCGGCGCTCGCGGCTTCGATCGACCTCCGGCTGTGTGTCGAGCACCTCGAACACGCGCTCGGCAGCAGTGGCGGTGAACTGGAACCGCTCATACATGCTGCTGATCTGTCCGATCGGCCCGTAGAGCTGCCACAGATAGGCGGTGAACATGACGATCGTCCCGATGGTCAGCCCATAGGGGTCCCTGAAATGCAGCACCGGACCGAAGTACCAGATGAGTACCGTCCCCAGCGAAACGACGAGCATCACAGTGGCCATGAACGCGCCGCGCAGCCGCGCAGCGTCGAGGCTCGAATGCATGACGCCTTCATTGCGAATGTCGAAGCGCTCGACCTCGCGATCTTCCTGCGCGAAGGCCTTCACGACGCGCACGCCGGGGATGGCGTCGGCCAGCACCGCGTGGATACTCCCCATGCGCCGCCGCGCGCTGCGGTAGTAGCGGCGGACGCGGGGCCGCACGTAGATCGTCGTCGCCAACAGGAACGGAAGCGGGATCAGTGCCAACGTCGCCAGGACCGGCTGATGGACGTACAGGATGATGATGATGATGACAACGGTGAACGTCTGGACGACGATCTCCTGGAGGTAGTGGGCGACGAAGTCCTGAATGTGCCCCGTGTCGTGCGTGAGGCGGGACATGAGCTGCCCCGTCTGGCGGCGCTCGTAGAAGCTCACGGCGAGCTGATGCAGATGCCGGTAGGTGATCGAGCGCACGTCTGCCACCACACGCTGTCCCAGCCATGCCAGGAGGTAGACGCGGGCGTAAGTCAACACCGAGCGCATGATGAATATCGCGATCAGGGCGCCTATGATCCGCCCGAGAGGGTGGTACTGACCTCCCCCCAAAACACCGTCGATGATCTGCCTGGTCAGCAGCGGCGGCGTTAGCTCGAGGGCCGTCGCCATGCCGGCGAGGAGCAGCCCGCCGAGCGCGTACCACACGTAGGGCTGCACGAACTGGAGCATCCGCCAGGCCAGCTTGCTCCGGTTCATGCACTGGGCGCACACGCCGTGCCGCCCCAGCACCCGACCACAGACAGCACACCGGGCCGCCCCACGCTCTCCGACATCCCCCACGAGCTCGACTTCGGGCTTCCCGAGGGCCCTGCGCTTCTCCGTGGCGAGCCGGGCTATCTCACGTCCAGTCGCCTCCACATCCTGCGCCAGCGAGCGAGTGAACCGCGCCAGCGCCGTGCTCTGGCCGTCCGAGAAGGCCTCCAGCCGGCCGTTCCCGACGAACTCCCGCAGCTCGAGACGCTCCAACTCCTCAAATGGGACGCGGGCTTGCAGCTTCAGTCCGTCGGCGTCCCAGCGGATGGCAACGACCAAGGCTTTGGTGGCGATCACCCAGGCGTCGCCGAAGTGCCCCGGGGTGTGCAGGTCGGCGTATTGAACGACCTGCACCTCCTCACCCGCGAAGTGCTCGCCGAGCCAGGCGTCGACCTCCTTGGGAAGGCCGTTGGGCGTCAGCTCCTCTGTGTCGGCCTTGGGCAGAACGGAGATGCGCATCACCACTCCCTACCATCTGTGTTAGTGCCACATGCATGTACGAATGTCCTGCGGCGGAGGCGAACCATCTCCCACCGCTGATGTCCCATCACAGCCCAGCAGGGACCACGCGTGAGGGCCCTGAATATGCGCTCGGGGCCGAGATCTAGATCCGGTCCCGCCGCCAGAAGGAGGAGGAGAATGCTCAGCTGGGAGAACACCTCGCTGGAAATCGGGGGAGCCAAGCCAGACATCGCCATCATCCCCATCGGAGCCATCGAGCAGCACAGCGCTCATCTGCCGGTGGGCACGGACTTCCTCATCGCCAAGGCGCTCGCCGAGCGCGTGGCCGAGCAGCTTGAGAACTGCTACCTGCTGCCGACTTTGCCCTATAGCTGCTCTCGCGAGCACTGCGACTTCGCTGGCACCGTATGGCTCAGGCCCTCGACCCTGGAGGCACTGGTGCGAGATCTCGTGTCGGGCCTCGTCCATATGGGCATCAAGAAGATCGCCCTCCTCGTCGGGCACGGCGGGAACTGGATCCTCAAGCCAGCAGTGCGAGAGATGAACCTCGACCGGAAGGGTTTCCACGTCATCGTCACCGCCCCAGAGGGGCTGGCCAGCGGGACGGGCGAGTTCGCCGAACTGCATGCCGGCCAGTCGGAGACGGCCCTCATTATGCACCTCCACCCAGAGTTGGTGAAGATGGATCAGGCGAGGCCCGACTACTCCCCCAAGGAGGGACGCGAGTTCATCGACTACGTGGGAATGGGGGGAGTCACGCCGACGGGCCTGTGGGGAGCCCCGAGCAAAGCCTCGCCCGAGTCGGGCAGGGACATGCTCGAAGAGGCGGCCAAGAGAACGGCTGAGTACATACGCACCGCCTTTGCGGAGATCGAGAGGCTGGAGGAACAGCGACGCGCAGCCAGCCCCGACTAGACGGCTCGCGGGCGCACGGCAGCTCACCGCTCGGGGGCCATGCTTGCGTGGGAAACGGCGCGAATCAGCCGCGGCGCCCTTCCCGCTGGGCCGCCCTCACCTCCGCAAATGTGCTATAGTCGCGACTCCCGTCGCACACACCCGGAAGCAGAGGGAGGATTGCCGTGATCCCATTTCTCTACGCGATCGCCGCCGGACTCGTGATGGCATGCGCCGCCGTAGTCGAGAAGCTCGGCCTTCAGCAGACGCAGCCGTACGCGGCCCTCTTCATCAGGTCAGGAGCGGTCGTGTGCGCCCTTGGGATCTCGGCGGTGCCGTTCGGTCGCTATGCCGACTGGAGCGGCTTCTCGGCCAAAGCCGTCCTCTTTCTTGCGCTGGGAGGTCTGCTGGCCGGGTTGATCGCCCACTTCCTCTACTGGCAGAGCCTCAAGGCGACTAGCCCCGACTACGCCGTTCCCATTATGCTCGGCACGACTCAGGCTGTCGTCGTGTTGCTCAGTGTGGGTCTGCTCCGCGCCCGGGTCTCGAGCGGCCAGCTGCTGGGAGTGATGCTGGTCATCCTCGGCATCGCCCTCATCCAGCTGATGAAGCCGCGGTAGCTCACTCCATCTCAGGGATCATCGCCGTCCCTGGTCGAGCCGAGGGTGCGTAGATCGCTGTCGGCCGGCGGCCGCGCTCCGTGGTCCCCGGACTCCGTGCTCCGCGAGACCTCCTCCGGCATGCCGAGCGCCCTCAAGTGGGCCATAGCCCGGTGACGCCAGGGGCCCTCGGGAAACTGCTCCACCAGGCGCCGGTAGCACTCCCGCGCCTGCGCCTCGAAGCCGGGCAGCTTACGCGCGATGTTCCCGGCGCGTATGAGAGAGGTCTGGGCCTGCATGGTCCGTCCCCCCTCAACGGCCGCACGCACGAAGAGCGGGAAGGCATCCTCTTCGTGGCCTCGCTCCGAGAGTGCGCAGGCCAGTAAGAACACCATGTGCGCCGGGACCGACCCCACATCGCCATGCGCCTTCAGACCGTCGAACGCTCGGACGGCACCGTCTTCGTCACGCCTCATGAGGAACATCTCCACCGCGCGACCGTAGGCCTCCCCGGCATTCTCTGCGCGCGCCGCCAGAACGCGCGCGCGGCCGAGCGCGTACCACACCTCCGGGTCGTCCGGGCTCTTTGCCGCCATTTGCTCCACCTCGGCCGCCTGTCTGAAGGGCTCGTGAGAGTTCGTCGTGGGCCGCCGTCCACCCACGACGTCGGCGCGAACTACCCGCCCCCGCAGCCGGAGCCCCAGCGCGATGCCCATGCCTGCCGCGAATCCGCCGATGTGGCCCCAGTGCGCCGCCTGCACAGGTATGCCAAGTCCCGAGGACAGCAACCCTTGGACAAGCTCCCACCCAGCCCACAGACCGAGGAATACAGGCGCGCCGACCTCGATGACATCCATGCGGAAGTAGAGATACCACCAGATGAGATACCACAGCCGAACCTTCGTGCGCAGGAAGCAGACAGCCGAGAGACCCATCACACCCGCGATGGCACCGGACGCGCCTACCAGAGGCCGCTCCAGACCGTCCGACGCAGTGGCCCCAATGACCAAGCTGTGAAGCAGCGTCGAACCGAGGTGCCCGAGGAAGTAGACTCCGACCAGGTACCAGGGCCCGAAGATGTCCTCGGTCAGCGTCCCGAAGAGCCATAGGAATAGCATGTTGCCAGCTATGTGGAAGACATCCACGTGCATGAAGCACGACGCCAGCCACCCTGAGAGCGACGGATGTGCAGCCACGAATCCAACAGGCAGAGACTCCGGGGCAGCCATCTGGACGAGGAACACGACTCCGCTGACGCCGATCAGTCCGTAGGTGGCGTAGGGAACACGCCAGCGCGGCCGGGTTGTGCCGAGAGGCATGAAGAGGAGCACGCAGGTCCTCCTGAGGCCGAGCGCGGCACCGCTGCTGCGCTTCTACGGGGCGGAAGTGCAGTCCTCTCGCCTCCCGTTGAGGAGGCGTGGCGTGTGCTGGCTTGACAATAGGCGATGGCTTGGCTAGGATGAAACGCCGCGCCCACGACGCGCGATCATCGAAAGCCGTAGGATCTCGGAGTGAGCAACGCAGCCGGCACATCAGCCGCTCTCCGGCCTGGCGACGCTTTCGGAAAGGAGATCGGCTGATGCCCACCGGCAAAGTCAAGTGGTTCAACGACGCGAAGGGCTACGGATTCATCGAGACCGAGGAAGGTGACGTCTTCGTTCATCACTCAGTGATCGAGTCCGACGGATTCCGTTCCCTTCGCGAAGGGCAAGAAGTCGAACTGGAGATCGGCCAAGGCGATAAGGGCCCGCGGGCGTCTCGGGTCCGCCCGCTCGAGGCCTAGTTTCGACCGGAAGTCAGACCTGAAGAGTCCCGGCATCGGCCGGGGCTCTTCGTTTCCGGGCGCGACGGCCAGCTGCCGACTCGGGCTCACAGATCCGCTGAGACGGGTGCCATGCCCTCCGCCACACCCAGCATCTCTACCCGCTGACACCTAAACTTGATGGCGGCGAAGTTCGGATCATCGGGGCCCGAGAAGTACTGCGCCGCGCCCGGGATGCCTTCGAAGACGCGGCGCCTGGTGTCGGCGTCGGTAACGACTTCACACATACCAGTCAACGTGGCGACCTGCGCGTAGTCCTCTGTCTGGAACATCAGTTGCGACTTCGGGTGCGATTCCATCTGGCCCATCTTCCGGGATGCCGCTCCGGCGGCCATGTAGACGACGAACGGCTCCTCCAGATGGGCCGCTCCCATCCACCTCACCTGGGGGACACCATCGGAGTCAACGGTGGCCAGCACGAATGAGCGGCCCGCGCGAACCAGGTCCTTCGCGGCATCGATGATCGTCTGCTTGTCCACGACTGTCTCCTTTCTCCCATAGCCAGTTCGGCAGAGCCCGTGGGTGGTGCTTCGCCCCGCGCGGCGCCCATACCTGGTGCCTCGGCGCGACAAGCCCCTGCAAGAAGATGCCGGCCGCGCAGGCTAGACGCCCACGATGGACTCCACGGCGACGTACCAGGGAGATGATCTGCTTGCCGCCTGCTCCTTCGCCGCCTCAGACAAGGGAAGCAGCATCGCTGCTTCGGTGCCGGCCGCGCGGTACCCGGCCGCCTCCAGCGCATGGGCGAGCGAGATGTCGGACCGAGGGCAGAGCACAGTCGCCGTCGCGTCGTCCGGCGCCGCACACAGCAAGGACCAGATCGCGTCAGCCGTGATCCGGCCGCCGCGCGGGGCGAGATCCGACATCACCGCGAAGGACCGTGGCCGCCCGCCAGAAAGCAGCCGACCCGTGCAGATCGCGGCCAGAGTATCATCAGGCGTGCGATACACCTCAACGGTGTAGTCGGACGGGTGGTCTATGCGGCGCCACGCCCACAAGGCGTCGTCCAATGCCAACCACCCTGACCGCCCGCCCAACCGCGTCTCAAACTCCCGGCGCACCTCGACGTGTGGCATGACTCGGACCGCTGGCTCACACTCCCTGGCATGCGGCGGCGGCTTGACGAAGCGATCGACCAACTCACAGGTTGAGTAGCCGAGGCCCTCATACAGCCGCTGAGGCACCGCGGGGGGATCGGCGACGGCCGTGTAGAGCAGGCTGAGATCAGCGCCCGCTTCCCTCATGCCCGCGATTGCTCTGTCCAACAATCCCCGCGCGAGGCCTCGGCGCCGATGGTCGGGATGAGTCATCACCGTATCGACGATCCCGCATACCAGCAGCTCCTTGTCCAGCCTCATCCGCGCGAGCGTCACGAAGAGACTTGACACAAGGCTATCGCCCGTCAGGCCGGCCTGGCACAATGTGGGATCCATGCCGGGACGCGCCGTGTACCACTCCATGAAAGCGGGGCTCGAGGCCACGACCCCATCGTAGTGGCCGAAGGTCAGCTCATTCAGGCTCGCAAGAGACTCTAGCAGCCACTCCCGGTTGTCGATCTCAGCATGAGAGACGAACTCGTAGCCTGTCACCGCGTGTCCTCGGGCGTGTGAGAGGTTCCGCTTCCTGCAGCGCTCTTCCTCGCGCCGGGCCGCCTCTGAGGAGACGGCCCGGTGGAAATCGGTGAAGGACCGCCCGCTGATGAGACACAATAGTGAGGGCGATGTACCCACATGGAGGAGCGAGTGACCATCAAGCGATTCGCCATAGTCGGCGCAGGTCTCTTCGGCGAGACCCATGCGAAGGCCTATACCACGTACCCGGACGCGGAGTTGTCTTTGGTCTGCGACATCAACGAGAAGCGGGCCGGGGAGATAGCGAAGCAGTACGGGGGCACCCGGTCGTGTTCGGACTGGCGGGAAGTTGCAGCGGACGATTCGGTCGATGCCGTGTCCGTCGCGACCCCGGACTTCGCCCACACGGAGATAGCGGTGGGGCTGGCCGCGGCCGGGAAACACCTGCTGGTCGAGAAGCCGCTGGCGACCACGGTCGAGGAGTGCGAGCAGATAATCGCGGCCGCGAAGAACGCGGGCGTAAAGCTGATGGTCGACTTCCACAACCGCTGGAGCCCGGCGTTCCATGAAGCCCACGCGGCCATCGAGCGCGGCGACCTCGGGAGTCCTCGCTACATCTCGTACCGCCTCAGCAACACCACCTTCGTCCCGCTCAAGATGCTCGCCTGGGCCGACAGGTCCTCCGTTCTCTGGTTCCTTGGCAGCCACGCCATCGACATGACCTGCTGGCTCGTGGGCGAGTACCCCAAGCGTGTCTACAGTGTTTCCCGCCGCGAGGTGCTCAAGGACCTAGGTGCGGACACTCCCGACCTCTACCACAGCACCCTCGAATTCCCGGGCGGCGCCGTCGCCTCCATCGAGAACGTATGGCTCCTCCCCCAGTCAGCGCCCCACATCGTAGATCACAAGTGCGAGATCATCGGAACGAAAGCGGCCGCCTACATCGACACCACATCCAATCGCCTGCTGCAGGTCGACGACCCGTCGGGGGTCCACTACGTGGAGCTGTTTGGCGGACCTGTGGTCCACGGGCGACAGCTCGGCTTTGCGCTCGAGAGCATACGCCACTTCGCCGACTGCATCCTCCACGATAAGGAGCCGATCGTCCCCGGCGAGGCCGGGTTGGAGGTGACGCGGATAGCGAAGGCGATCGAGCGCTCGGCCGAGACAGCTCAGCCAGTCGACATCGAGCGCTAAGGCCGCCACCCCGGCCGTAGCGTCACGGTGTCTCCTGGCTGCATGGCCGATAGGTGTCGACCAGGCTGGACACCACCAGCGCCGACTCGATCTGCTCCTTCGTCATCGGCTCGACTGGAGCCAACGTAACGGTCTCCGGCTTCCCCGGCCGCAAGGACACGAAGTTGTCGGACCACCTCGCGTCGGCGTCTCTCAGACTCAGCCAGGCCCAGAGGGCCGGCTTGGTTGTCTCCAGCGTGACGGCGAAGTGGCCTTCCCCAGTCTCCTCCACGCGCGTCCTGATGTCCGGCTCCGGCAGATCGAGGTGTTTGGGCCGCGCGAGGAGGATGAGATTGGAGGACAGCAGCTTGTCCCCGTCACACAGTTCGAGCCAGAGAAGCAGGTTCCGCGCCCCATGCTCTTCGAGGTGCTGCTTTAGGTCGAGCGTGGCGACCTGCGTATCCTGGCGAGGCCCCGCGTCAACGCTGATGGTATCGCCGTCGATGCGTCCTCCCTGCAGGTCGGTCAGCGTCCAGACTAGCTTGGCTGCCACCGGGTCCGCTAGGTCGCTCGTGACATGCAGCTCTACCTTGCCAGTGTCTAGATCCTCTACCCCCGACACGAGCACCGGCGCGAAGAACCGCGCGGCCATGTAGTGTAGACCCTTCCACCGGCCATGGTAGTCGATCGACGACCAACTCGCCACCGGCCAGGTGTCGTTGAGCTGCCAGTAGAGCGTCCCCATTCCCCGCGGCATGGCCCGCCGCCAGTGCTCTACCGCGTACTTGACCGCCATTCCCTGCAGGATCTGGCTCAGCCAGAGGGTCATGTCGAACGAGGTCGGCAGGCGGAACCAGCTCAACATGTAGTGCATGATGAGCGCATTGCCTGCTCCGCTTCTCTGGTGATGCTCCATCACGTACGACGTGATGTTGCGATCTTGCGCCTCGGTGTATCCCGCGGCCGTCTTCGGCTCCGGGAAGGACTGGAATCCGAACTCGCTGTTGAAGCGATGCTCGCAGGTTCGATACCACTCGAAGGGCTGGACCCCATGCCAGACTGCCCACAGATGCGCATCGCCACACTTCGGGCTGTTGAAGTCCGACCTTTCGCCGGCTGGCGAATGAGGGCTGCAGGGCCAGTAGTCGCGATCCGGGTCGAGCTCTTTCACGACCGCGGGAAGCAACTCATCGAAGAGCTTGCCGTAGTCCCGCCAGCTCATCGTCGTGTCGCTCCAGTCCTCCCCGACGAGTCCCATCTCTAGCTCGTTGTTGCCACACCACAGGGCCAGGCAGGGGTGGTGCCGAAGGCGGCGCACGTTGTCCTCGGCCTCGAAGCGAACAGTTCGCATGAAGTGCTCGTCGAACGTCGGATACGTGGCGCAAGCGAACATGAAGTCCTGCCAGACGCAGATGCCGAGCTCGTCGCAGAGGTCGTAGAATATGTCGTTCTCGTATATCCCGCCCCCCCAGACTCGCAGCATGTTCATGTGTGCCTCGGCGGCGGCGCCGAGAAGGTCTGCGTACTGCTCCCGCGACACACGCGTCGCGAAGGGATCGGCGGGAATCCAGTTCGCTCCCTTCGCGAAGAAGGGCACACCGTTGACCACGAACTGGAACGACTCCCCCCACTCATCCGGGTGCCGGTCGAGCCGGAGCGTCCGCAGACCGATTCGCTTCGTGACCTCGTCGAGGGTATTCCCATCCGCGTCCCGCAAGAGCACGCTGACATCGTAGAGCGGCTGTCCGCCCATGCCGTTGGGCCACCAGAGCTGTGGGACATCGATGGCGAGCTTGGCCGCGCAAACGCCGTCGGCGACAGGCACGCTCTGTTCGGCCACCGTCTCGTCATTCAGGGCGACTGTCGCGGTTGCGGTAATCTCCGACTCTGACACAACTTCTGCTGCCGCGGCGACGCTGAGCACGACCCGGTCTCGCTCGTGGCGCTGCCGGATGCGGACATCGGTCAGCCTCGCCGTGCTGAACGCGATGAGCGAGATCGGTCGCCATATCCCGGAGGTCGTGAGAGCCGGCCCCCAGTCCCAGCCGAAGTTACATGGCTCTTTCCGCAGCCATGCGCGCCCTCCGACCTCCCGGGGACCGCCCCACCCAGGAAGAAGGCGCTGGGCGCTGCGCTCCTGGATGTATCTGACGGGCGACGAAAAGGTGATCTCGAGTTTGTTCTCCTCTTCCTTCAGCACGTCCTTAACGCGGAACTCCCACGTGCGGAACATGTTGTCGCCTTGACCGACGCGCTCGCCGTTCAGTGTCACTGTCGCCAGTGTGTCGAGGCCATCGCAACGCAGCAGAACTCGGCCCTTCTTAAGCGCCTCGGACGGCACAGAGAAGGTCTTCGTGTAGACCCAGTCCGACTCCGAGATCCACTGAACGCGCTCCTCGTTGTCGCGATAGAACGGGTCATCGATCTTCCCTGCCGCGAGCAAGTCCGTATGGACGCACCCCGGCACCAGCGCCGGAATCACCTCCTGCTCACCCGTCTTCTGCAGCCGCCACTCCCCGCCCAGATCCTGCTTGGTCACGCCCGTGCCCTCAACGTCGCTGTCTGTCACCGCTGAACTCCACTTCACATAGTCAAGCGCCCGGCAAGAGCAGGCGCTGGCGAACGACTTCTACGAGCCACACAGACATCCCTCTGCGCGGCCCGGCCGAGAGGGGTCCGCCGCCCCGACAGGAACAAGAACGGGTCATGCGACCCGTATTCTGCGACATCGACGGGTGGCATGGAGCAACGTGATGAAGCCACGACCTGCGCGGACAGCCTTGCTCTTGGTGGGACTCGCAGCAGCCTGCCTCATCGCCGGCTGTGCTGGCCAGCCGGAAAAGCAGTCGACGCCGGTCCTTCCGCCGTATCCGGCAGAGCTGTCGGCCTCAAGCACGCCGAGTCAAGTCGCGACCGTCCTCATTCAGGCGCTGGACGCCGGGGATAAGCAGACGCTGCTGGGGCTCGTCGCCGCCAAGCACGAAGCGGACCAGGTAGACGGCATCTACCGCCAGTACGGCAAGTCGCACGAAACCCCGCCCGAGGAGGCAGCTGGGATGGCTGTCGCTGGGTGGGTCATGTCCTATGAGTGGTTCGAGAAGGGCACAACCCACGTGACGGGAGAGCGCGTCAGCGGCGAGACGGCCGTGGTCGAGGCCCAAGGCCGCAACCCAAACACCGGCCGGGCTCGACTGCTCACCATCGAGCTCGTCCGCGAGGACGGCGTGTGGAAGGTCGCGGGAGGGCTGCAGTCTCAGGAACGCTGATCCGCGCAGCCGGTGGCTTCAACTCGGCGCGGGCCGCTTCTCGAGGAAGCAGTCGAGATGGGTCCCGATTTGCGGCGGACCTGCCTGCTTCCCGGCGGCTGGCGGACTGCCGAAGGCCAGCAGGTGCGGTCGGTGGGAGCAGCTTCCACTCGTCGGATCTCCGCGGCAGCACCTACCCGCCCCGGCCGAACACCACGTCCGCCAGTTCCGCCGCGGCTTCGGTCGCCCGCCTGATCTCGAATGCCACGACCGAGACTTCCACGAGGGGGAAGACATCCTTGGGGCCCGCATAGGCGGCGTGGATCGCCTTGACGAGGCAGCGATGCATCTCCTCTCCCCATGTGGGGATTGTGCCTCCCACCTGCGTTGCCTCCCCGGATAGCCGCGATTCCACCTGGCCCAGTACGGCGAAGCTCACCTGGGCCAGATCCCACAGCATCTCGTAGACACGCGCGGGTTCATGGGCGTAGTCCGGCCGCTTGGCGAGTACTTGCTGGGTAACCTCGGCAACCGTGCTAGCCGAGTGGCGCACAACACTGACCGCCTCGACGGCGCGGCGGAGCACATCGACTTCCTCTTCCTCCCACCAATGGATGGCGCGACGAAGCCGGGTCTCTTCATCCAGCCACTGCATCCTCGTGAGCACGGCTCGCCGCAGCTCTTCGGTCTCGTCCAGCGCCGCCTGCGCTGCCTTCGCGAGGTCTAGCTTGCGCAGGCAGAAGGCCTCTACTGCCTGCCTGTAGACCCGGTCCGTGGTCGTGACGAGTTGCCTCAGACGCTCCCAGAGCGGCTGCCGGTAGTGAGGGGTGAGGAAGAGAGCGTTCACTGTGGTGGCGACTACGATGCCGATGAGAGTAACCAGAGCCCGGCTCGCGGAGTAGTAGTAGATGTTCTCGTCCGATGGCAAAACCATGACCACGACCACTGTCGCGGAAGCCAACACGAGAGAGTCAAACCAGCGCAGGCGGATTGTCACGACCATGACCAGTAGGACTGTGAGCCCGGCCAAGGCAGGCCGGACCGGCTGGAGAACGGGGACGTGCTCGAGGAGGATGAGAGCCAGCAGGGAGAAGGCGGCGCCGATGACGGTGGCCTGCATGCGCTCCTTGCCGGAGCGCACCGACCCGGCGACAGTCGGCTGCATGCAGATCACGGCCGCAACGCCGGCGAACACCGGATATTCGAGCCCCAGCCAGGCACTGACGCCGAGCGCGGCGCCCACGGCCACCGCGGTCTTCCAGACTCGTGCACCGACGCCCAACCGCGCTCGCCTCGCCGAGCGCGCCGGAGCCGGAGCCAGTTCTGATCGAAGCGCCTGCTCACCCAAGAGGGTGCCCCTCGTCGTAGCTCCTATCTCCTCTCTTCCCTATCTTGCGGGCAAGTTCTCCTGATCTTTGAGGGGCCCGCCGCGGCCGCGGAGACTGCAGGGGCCGGGGTCGGCCAAGGGGAAGAGTGCTACCCAATTCGACCACAGATGGGCGAGGGAAATGAGCGCCGAGAAGCCGGTCAGAGTGGCGGTGATTGGGGCCGGGATGATGGGGTCCGGGCACGCCAGCTGTGTGGCTCAGTCTGCCCGCGGCGAACTCATGGCCGTTGCCGACGCTGATCTGGTGCGAGCCAATAAGTTGGCCGACGCCCACGGCGCCGCTGCATACGCTGGACACCGCGAACTGCTGGCCGGCGAGGACATTGACGCTGTCATCGTCTGCACGCCAGACTGGGGACACCGTGAGGTCTGCATCGACGCGGCCGCCGCAGGCAAGCACGTCCTGGTCGAGAAGCCCCTGGCGATGACGCTCGAGCACTGCGACGCGATCATCGGAGCCTGTGACGAGGCCGGCGTGATTCTGATGGTCGGACAGATCCTGCGATTCGATCCTCGGTACGCAGCGGTGAAGGAGGCAGTCGAGTCTGGCGAGATAGGCGACGTGAGCTACGTGTATGCGCGGCGGAGCAACACGCTGCTGCAGCCGCGCCGCTTCGAAGGGAAGACGACCGTTCTCCATTACCTGGCGGTCCACGATGTCGACTGGATGCTCTGGGCGATGGGCGAGCCAGTGACGGAGGTTTACGCAGCCGCGAGCCGGAAGGCCCTGACCGATCTCGGCGTTGACGATTCGGTCTTCCTTACGATGAAGTTCGCGGGCGGCGCGGTCGGCTGCATCCAGGTCGCCTGGATTCTGCCCGAGCAGGCCTCACACAATCTCGACGCGTATCTCGAAGTGACTGGCACGAAGGGAGCGCTCTTCATCGACACGCCGAACGCCGGCGTCCGATTCGAGTCTCAGCGGCCCTCCCGAATAGACACGACCTACGGCTTCGCGATCGGCGGACGGACCGGTGGCGCGCTGCGCGAAGAGGTCGAGCACTTCCTCGGCTGTGTGCAGAAAGGGACGGCGGCACTCATCGACGGCCGACAGGCGCGCGCCGCGGTCGCCGTCGTCGAGGCGGCAGCGGAGAGCATCCGCTCAGATCAACCCGTCCGCCTCCCGGCGCCATAGCGAGCACTCGAAGGGAGCAGCAGATGTCGGGATTCAACGGACTTGGGATGCACCTCGGCAATCTCCCACGCCTGTCCTCAGCGAAGACACGATCCATCTCCGCCGAGAACTTCACCGGCGAGAAGGGCAAGGGCGGGATGGCCGATCCTGCGCCGGGCTCGGCCTCTCGGGACCTGGGACGGGGCTGGAAGTGCTCGCCCTGCATCAGCATCGAGGCCGGCGAGACGCGCGTCCTCGCCGAGATCGACGAGCCGGGAGCGATTCAGCACATCTGGGTCACGCCCACTGGCCACTGGCGCTTCACCATCCTGCGGATCTACTGGGACGGCCAGGAGCAGCCCTCGGTCGAGTGTCCGATAGGAGACTTCTTCGCCTGCGGGTGGGGTCGCTACGCGCAGGTCTCCTCGCTCGCGGTCTGTGTGAATCCAGCCAGTGGACTGAACTGCTACTGGGAGATGCCCTTCCGCAAGAGCTGCAATATCACGGTGGAGAACATCGGCTTCGAGGCGATGACTCTCTTCTACCAGATCGACTACACGCTCACGGAGGTTGCCGAGGACACGGCCTACTTCCACGCTCAGTTCCGCCGTGTCAATCCCCTGCCCTACAAAGACGTCTACACAATACTCGACGACGTCAGGGGCCAGGGACAGTACGTCGGCACGTACATGGCCTGGGGCGTCAATGACTGCGGCTGGTGGGGAGAGGGCGAGATCAAGTTCTTTCTGGACGGCGACGAGGAGTTCCCCACCATCTGCGGCACCGGCACCGAGGACTACTTCTGCGGCTCCTACGACTTCGACCTCGGCAAGGAGAGGGGCGGCTACCGCGAGTTCACCACACCCTATGTCGGCCTACCACAGGTCATCCGCCCGGACGGCCTCTACGACTCACAGACTCGATTCGGCATGTATCGCTGGCACGTTCCCGATCCGATTCGCTTCGAGCAGGACATGCGGGTCACAATTCAGGCCCTCGGGTGGCGCAGCGGTGGACGCTACCTCCCCCTCCAGGACGACATCGCCTCCGTCGCCTATTGGTATCAGACGCTCCCAACCGCGCCGTTCCCGGAGCTGCCGGAAAGAGACGACTTGGAGGTGAGCCAGCCCCACTAGTTGACGTGAGCAGCCAAGCTCTGCGCAATACTGTGCAAGGTTTCGCAGGAAGGGGGGACTCTTGAGCACGATGCAACCGGATCACGCTGAGGCGCGCCGCCCTCCGCTTAGGCTCCTGATCGTGCTCACACTCTGGCCGGCGCTCGCCGGCGCGCTCGGGAACTTGCTGCTTATAGCGCTGTCGCCCGACAGTGGCTGGGACGATCCCCACGCATGGGTTGTAGCTGCGCACCTCGGCGCGGTCGCGATGTCCCCGGGCATTGCCCTGGCCAACATCGTCGGCTTTCGACTGGTGAGAGCGGGACGGCGGTGGGCCGCGCTGGCGCTCATGCCGATGCTGGCACTGCCTGGGACACTTGGCGGCGTGCTTCTCCATTACTACCTCCTGAGCGCCCTCGAGATCTCTGTCTACACGCCTCCGATCTGGGGGACACTTCTCGTGCCGGCATTCGCCACGGCTGTCGTCGCGCTGTCGGCAAAGGAGCGGCGTTGAAATGGATGCGGGCCTCTTCCAGGCTGCCCTCTTTGGCTGGGTGTTGGTGCTCTCGCTCATCGCCCCGCTCGTCAATGCCGGCGTGCTCTTGATGTGGCACCGACGGCGGCGTGAGGGAGACGCCTCTCCTCGCTCGTAGGGGGACATGGGGTGCTGCTCCGCGCCTCCTGCCGGTGCACCCCCTTCTCCGCGCCTCTGGGCAGGTCGTTGCTTCTCCCTTTCGGCTCTGCTCCCGCGCCTACACGCGCCACTTCGCACGCGGGCAACAGGGAAAGCTTGTCGCGAGTCGAAGGCATCTCGCCGTAGAGGTTTCAGTCGAGGAGGCGTGTGCCATGTCGGGTTTCCCAAGGACCGAGGTGGGGGGTATCTCGATGCCGCGGCTTGTCTGCGGCACGAACTGGATGCTTGGCTACTCCCATCAGACGAAGGCGAAAGACCAGCTTATCAAAGACTTGTTTGACACCGCTGAGAAGATGGCCGAGGTGTTCGAGGTGTTCGCCCGCGCCGGGTGCAACGCCGTCATGAGCATGCCGAGCGAGCTCATCTCGGACGCTCTCAAGGAGACGGAGCAGCGAACCGGCGTCGAGATGCTGTGGGTCGCGACTCCCTCCTACCCCGAGTGGGGGAATCCAGATACGTGGAAGCCAGCGGTGGAGGAGGCGAAGAAGCTCGGCGCGCAGTTCTGCTTCCCCCACCAGACGGTGACCGACCCCCTCCTCGACAGGGAGAAGAGACGGCTCGCGCCTCTCCTCGTCGAGCATCTGCAGTTCGTCCGTGAGATGGAGATGATCCCCGGCCTGAGCACCCACACGCCGGAGGCGATCATGTGCGCAGACGCTTCGGAGGCGGATGTCGAGACCTACATCCAGCCCTACAACGCGGCGGGGTTCTTCTGCCAGATGGAGACTGACTGGCTGCAGCGCATCTTCGGGGATGCGAAGAAGCCTGTGACGACCATCAAGCCGATGGCCTCTGGCAAGCTGCATCCCGTGACCGGCCTCACCTTCGTCTGGAACACGATCCGAGAATGTGACCTTGTCACGATCGGGACCATGAGCCCATACGAAGCAGAGGAGGTCATCGAGATCAGTCTCGCGTGCCTCGAACATCGTGAGCCCAATCTCGACCTGCAGTTCTCCCGCAGCAAGCAAGGCGTCGTGTCCGAGGAGCAGGCCGCCTAGCTTCAGATGTCAGGGGATGCAATGGCCGCGGTCGGCGACAGCAGAAGACCCGGATCACGGCGTGGCCTGCTCTTCTGGCTGAAGGCCGCCCGGGCGCCCTTCTTCACAGGGAGCTTCGCACCGGTTCTGGTGGGCGTCGCGCTCGCCTTCTACGAGTCCGGAGCTCTCAACTGGCTTCGCGCCGTTCTCGTTCTGCTCGCCCTGGTCCTTCTTCACGCCGGGGCCAACCTCGCCAACGACTACTTCGACCACCTCAGCGGCGGCGATGAGATCAACGTGTCGCGTGCACCGCCCTTCACCGGCGGGAGCCGTTTCATACAGGACGGTCTCGCGCGCCCGGGCGAGATCCTGGCCGCTTCCGTGATCTCCCTGGGTCTTGGCGGTACGGCCGGGCTGTATCTCGTGTGGGTGGCTGGCCTGCCGATCCTGATACTCGGCATAGTCGGCGCCATCACGGGGTTCTGCTACAGCGCCCCCCCGCTCAAGCTCGGGTACCGCGGCCTGGGCGAGCTGTTCATCTTTCTGGACTTCGGCGTGCTGCCAGTGTTGGGCGCGCACTACGCCCAAACCGAGATGTTCTCGGCGGGAGCGGCAGTGGCCGGCGCCGTGGTTGGTCTGCTGATGACCAACGTGCTCTGGATCAACCAATTCCAGGACGCCGATGCCGACGCGGCCGTTGGCAAGCGCAACTGGGTCGTTCGCCTCGGCCGCAGGAGGGCGGCATCATTGCACGCCGCGGCCTTCGTGCTCACCTACCTGACGGTGGTGGCCGGGGTGGCGGCGCGGCTGCTGCCCGCGTGGGCGTTGCTCGGCTTGCTGTCTGCTCCTCTCGCCGCGCAGGCCAGCCGAGTCTCCGCACAGCGATATGATCATATGAGCACGCTGAGGCCCGCGAATGCCATGACCGTCGCGACACATCTGCTGACGAGCGTGCTCATCGCCGCGGGACTATGCATCGCCGGATGGGTGTGACAGACTACCAGGGCGATCGCCGGCCGCGCAGAAGGCAGCGCCCTCGTCGGTCCCCACTTGCTGCTGGAACGACCGAATCGAGAACGGAGGTATCGAGACGTGACCATGCCCATCGAGCGCATCCCGGACTGGGAGCAGCGCCTAGACCGGCAGGATGCCTTCTGGCGCTGTGATATCATCGACCGCCCGGTGGTGTGCATCACCTTCCCGAAGCGGGAGCCGGAGTATATGCCGCCGGCCTCGGATCACGCGACGCTTCGCGATCGCTGGATGGATGCGGACTACAACGCGGAGTTGGCGCTGGTCACTGCCCTCAACACCGAGTTCATGGGCGACGCGCTCCCCTGCTCTCACCCGAACCTCGGCCCGGAGGTGTTCAGCGCCTTCTTCGGCTGCGACCTTGAGTTCGGGGAGGAGACCTCCTGGTCCGTTCCCATTCTCGAGGACTGGGCCGAGGCAGACAAGCTCCAATTCAGCCGCGATAGCATCTACTGGAAGAAGATCATCGAACTTACCGATGCCCTGCTGGAGGCCGGCAAGGGCGCGTTCTACACGGGGATCACAGACCTCCACCCAGGTGGCGACGCGGTGGCCGCGTTCCGCGACCCACACCAGCTCAACTTCGATATGATTGAGGCGCCGGAGCAGGTTAGGAGGCTGGTGGACCGCGTGACCGCGATCTACAAAGAGGTCTTCGACTTCTACTACGACAAGCTGATCGTGGCCGATCAGCCGATCAGCTCTTGGGCGGGCATCGTGTCCAGGAAGCGTTGGCTCATTCCGTCCAACGACTTCTCCTGCATGATCTCGCCGAAGATGTTTCAGGACATCTTCCTGCCGAGCATCGTAGAAGAGTGCCGCCACTACGAGTCCTCGCTCTACCACCTCGACGGTCCAGGCGCGCTCAAGCACCTCGATGCGCTGCTCGACATACCGGAGCTGAGCGCGGTCCAGTGGGTGTATGGGGCAGGAGGGGGGAGCGCTCGCGACTGGTTGGAGGTCTACAAGAGGTGCCAGACAGCCGGCAAGGGCATTCAGCTCGACTTCCCTGCCGCTGAGATCGATCTCTTCATGGACGAGCTGCGGCCAGAGGGAGTCTGGTGCACGGTCACTGGAGTGTCGAACCGCGAGCAAGCCGAGGCCGTGCTCAAGCGAGTGGCCGAGTGGAGGTGAGCGATGGGCTTCGAGCCGGTGCGCAACGTCCCGAGCAGGACTCCTTACGGAGAGGTCGACCTCGCCGAACTGGATGATCCCCAGGCGGCCGATTTGACGATCTGGTGGCTGGGCAACGCCGGCTTCGCGATGAACTGGGCCGGGACGGTCATCTTCATTGATCCCATCATCGAGCTGCACGACCGTAATCCCACAATGTCGGAGATCGGGCTGCCCCTGCGAGGGCCGCTCCCGCTACGGGCGCGCGACGTTAGCCACGCGGACATCGTACTGCTCACCCATGACGACGGCGACCACACCGGCCCTCTCACGACGCCGGGCCTCATCGCCGGCACCGAGGCCGTCTTCGTTGGGACCGAACGCACTCGACGCAAGCTCAAGGAGTACGGACTGCCGCCGGAGCGATTCCTTCGCGCCGAGTATGGGGGTTCCATCGAGGCTGACGGCTTCACGATTGCGGCGACTCCCGCGCGTCATCAAGAGGACGAAGGGCACACTGTTCGCGGCGACTGCTGCGGGTTCATCTTGGAGCGCAACGGGCTTGCGCTGTGGCATCCGGATGACACCGACCTGCTCGAAGAGCACCTCGAAGTCACAGGAATCGACGTACTCCTGCTGCCCATTGCTCCTCACGTACTCGGCACCGAGGGCGCCGCGCGCTTGGCCAACTCCACCGGAGCGCGATACATCATTCCGTGTCACTACGGCACCTATGTCTCGGACGTGTACTGGTGCACGGGGGATCCCGAAGCGGTGGCAGCACAGATCGAGGAGGCCGAGACACGGGTTCACATGCTCGCGATCGGCGAGAAGCTCGTCGTCCCTCTCCCCGGCTAGCCTCTCGCCCCCATCATCTCCTCGTATCGGCCCACGATCTCACGCATGATAGTTGGTATCTCGAGCTCGAAGGGACAGCGGTTGACGCAGGTCTCGCACTCCTCGCACTTCGCGACTGCGGCAATCGTCTCCCGATACTCGTCCCGCGCTACGAAGTCGTTCCCGAGCTGCTTGCGAAACACGTCGAAGAACATAACCTCGAGCACAGGCACGCCCTGCGGGCAGGGATGGCAGTAGTTGCATCCGCGGCAGAACCGCTCGCCGAGCTCGGCCTTGATCCGCGCCATCTCAGCGAGGTCGGCCTCCGTCAGCTCGATGCCCTTCTCTGCAAGCTCGACCACCTCGCGGAGTTCCTCTTCGGTCTCGAATCCAATGACGGGCACCACGCACGGGAATCGGAAGACATAGCCGAGGCAGTACCTTGCCTCGCCGAGACGCCCGCCGCCAAAGGGCTTCATGCCGAGGAATCCGACGTCCAGGCGTTCCGCCTCCCCCACGAGGCCCTGCTCTGCGGCCTCGTCGCCCACATAGCTGATCGGGTACTGGATCACATCGAAGTCGCCGGTGCGCATGAGGTCGAGGGAATCCTCGAGGGAGTGGGAGCTGAACCCGATGAATCGGATCTTGCCCTGATCGCGGGCCTCCCGCATGCACTCGATCGTGGTCTCGCCACCGTAGATGTAGTCCCGCGCCCCCTTGTCCGCGCCGTGGAACTGGTAGATATCCACGTAGTCCGTCTTCAGCCGGCGCAGGCTGTCTCCCAGCGCCTCCCAGAAGCTGTCACGCGTGCCCCCGCCGGACTTGGTCGCGATGAAGAACTCATCCCGTCGCTTCGATATCGCCTTGCCGATGCGTTCCTCGCTGTCGCCGTAGCCGCGCGCGGTATCGATGATGTTAATGCCAGAATCGAGCGCCGCATTCAGCAGCTTCTCTGCGTGCTCATAGCTGTACTTCGCCGCGATCTGCAGCACCCCGAAGCCGATGCGTGAGACCTCGAGGCCGGTTCTCCCGAGGCGGGCCCTCTCCATCTGTGACTCCTCCTGAGCAGATACTTCGCGGTTCGGCGCGCCCGGCTCGTTGAACTCGGCGTGGCGACAACTCCAGATACTCAGTCAAACACGCTCAGGTTCCACTCATCTCGCCACCGCAAGGACAGCGAGCGCCCAGAGATCTCGAGAGGAAGCCAGACGTAGCGGGAATCCCCGAGGTCCTTGGGCTTCCATCGGTCGGCCATGAAGATGTAGGCGCCCTCCCGTCCCTGGACCGGAAGCACGAAGGTGCTCTGTGAGTGGAACGTCGTCTCGATCTCCTCTGTGGTCCCGACGCAGGGGTTGCCGTGCACCTCCCAGGGTCCCATGATGCTTTCGGCAACCGCGTACTCGGCCACGTTGGGAGCCCAGCCCGAGCACCCGGATGTGATGCAGAAGTAGTGCCCCTGATACCTGAAGACGGCCGGCGCCTCCCGGCTTTCGCCGATGAACTCCCGGGCATACTCGCCGGTCGTCGAGAGATAGTCATCCGAGAGCCGGGCGATGTACATCGTCTCGTTCCACTCGGAGGCGTGGAAGAGGTAAGCCGCGCCGTCATCATCCTTGAAAACTATCATATCCCGGCTGTCGGCATCGTTCGGACGGAAGCTCCCCAGATACTCGTAGGGGCCGGTCGGCGAGCCGCTCCGCGCCACCCCCACCCGGGCGGCCTTGTAGTCCGGGCTGTCGATGTGCATCCACATGACATAGGCGCGCGTGTTCTCGTTGAGGATGACTTTGGGACGCTCGACCACGCGGCTCGGATGCAGGTCACTGGTTGGGTCGTCCTTGGCCGGGGGCAGGGCGAGACCCTCGTCCTTCCAATGGTGCAAGTCCTTGGAGGAGTAGCACCTGACTCCGATCCCGTGGCCGCGCCAGGACCGCCCGGCGTCCGGGTCGCTGGCTCTGTTCTCCCCGAACCAGTAGTACGTACCCTCCTGATACAGGACCCCGCCGCCGTGCGCCTGGATCGGCTTGCCATCGGTGTCCAGCCATACTTCGCCCGGTCTGAATCTCTCGGTCATGGGGTCCCTTGATCCCGCGCTGACTGCGCTGCCGCGTCGGCCCAAGCCAAGGGCAGCAGCGATGACGGCGGTCGCCGCAGCTGCCCCGAGCTTGAGGAAGTCTCGTCGGTCGAGCCGGCTCACTTCGTCTTCGGAATCGGGTCCAATGCCTTCACGTTGGGAGCGTCGGCGGTGGACATGCGAACCCGTGGGGCCGCCCATCTCACTGCGTTCGTGATGACGCGGAGCACGTTCTCGTCCTCGAAGATCGGAAGCGTCTCATGCCCCGGCCGGAAGTAGAATATGCGCCCGTGGCCGCGCTCCCAGCAGCAGCCACTCCTGAACACCTCGCCGCCCTGGAACCACGATATGAACACCACCTTGTCCGGAGTCGGGATGTCGAAGCGCTCGCCATACATCTCTACGTGGGGCAGCTCGAAGTACTCGTCGATGCCCTCGGTGATCGGGTGGCCCGGCTCGATGTTCCACAGCCGCTCCTTCTCGTTCACCTCCCGCCATTTGAGGGAGCAGTTGGTCCCCATCATCGTCCGAAGTATCTTCGAGAAGTGCGCGGAGTGGAGGCAGATGAGCCCCATGCCCGAGAGCACATGCTCGCGAACACGCGCCACCACCTCGTCTGACACTTCGTGATGGGCCATGTGCCCCCACCAGATGACGACATCTGTGGCCTTCAGCACCTTCTCCGGCAGCCCATGCTCGGGCTCGTCCAGGGCCGCGGTACCGGCCTCGATGCCGTCCTGCGCGTTGAGGTGATCCGCGATCGCCGCGTGGATGCCCTTCGGATACAGCTTCTTCACTGCCTCATCAGTCTTCTCGTGTCGGAACTCGTTCCAGACCGTCACCTTGATCGTCTTGCCCACCATACTGTGACACCTTTCTCCTGACTTGGGACTTGCTCGTCCGGGCCGCAGTCTTCCCTTCCCCGGCCCGATATCCTTCTGAGCGGCAGGGAAGCCGACGGCCACACGCGCCGAAGGCCCACCACCGGCGGGCCTTCGGCATCGTCACTAATGCGTGACGGACGGGGCGACGCAACTAGCCTGATCGAACTCTCATCCAACTCATACCATTCGGTTCTTACAATTGTAAGACGAAACAAGCAACAATCGCATTCCCTTCAATTCGGCGATCAGGGCCGATGTGGAGAACCATGCGATCCGGGCAGAGGAGCACCTCTGCGTGTGTTGAAGGTGTATTCGAACGGAGACGGCGCTGGGGGCTCATGAGGCGCCCTAGAAGAGGAAATGCAGAGACCTCTCTTGCTGCTAGTGGCATTCCTGGCGGGCGCCATTCTGATGGCGCTCGAGCTCGTCGGCAGCCGCCTCCTGGCCCCCTACTTCGGAGGCTCGATATTCGTCTGGGGTAGTCTCATAGGAGTGTTCCTGGCCGCCCTCAGCATCGGCTACTATGTCGGAGGGAAGCTGGTCGACCGGTGGCCGAGCACTGGTGTCCTCGGCGGCATTCTCCTACTGTCTGCGGCGTTTGTGTTTTTGCTCCCTCGCTATGGGCATGTTGTAGCAGATAGTATCTCTCTGCGATACGAAGATGTCCGCGCGGGCTCTCTCATCACCTGCATGATCCTGTTCTTCGCGCCCGGTGCCCTGATGGCGGTGACTTCGCCCTTCGTCATCCGACTCACGACGCGCAAGCTCGACGAGGTGGGGCGGGCGGCAGGGGCTGTGTATGCTGTTTCGACGATCGGCAGCATCGCGGGCACATTGGGGACCGCCTTCTACCTGATCCCCGCCTTGGGAACGAAGAAGATACTCATCCTCCTCGGTGCCGCCCTGGTGGTGACGGGGGCCCTTTGTCTCTGCGCACTGCGGAACCGAACGAGCAGAGCGGCAGTTGGCACCGCCCTGCTCATGCTGTTGGCCTCTCACCCCGGGTACGCCAAAGAGCGCGTACTCCTGGAGCGCGACAGCTCCTACCACCGCCTGTTTGTCACGGAGGAAGGGCACTACCGCTGGCTGCGCGCCGACAACATCTGGCACACGCAGATGGACCTGCGGGATCCGCACGGCCGTGGCCTGCCCTACTCCGACTACGTCGACCTCGCGTTCCTCTTCAACCCGAACATCCGCCGCGTTCTCGTGATCGGTCTGGGCGGAGGGACAGTGCCGAAGCGGTTTGTGCGAGACTACCCGCAGGTGACCGTCGATGCGGTGGAGATCGATCCCGCGGTTATCCGGATCGCTCAGCGGTACTTCGATGTGAAGCCGGGCGCGCGACTCAGGATGCACGAGGCCGATGGGCGCCGGTTCCTGCGCCGCACCAAGCAGCAATGGGACATGATCCTGCTCGACGCTTACTACTCGGACACCGTGCCCTTCTTCCTCACCACCCGGGAGTTCTTCATGATAGCCAAGGAGCGGCTTACTCCCGGCGGCGTGCTCGTCAACAACGTGGTGGGACAGGCGTCGGGCCCGAGGAGCAAGTTCTTCCGCTCTGTGTACAAGACCATGCGCGAGACCTTTCCCCAGGTGCACGCGTTCCAGGTGAAAGGAAGCGGCGGGGCTTGGGTCAATATCGAGGTCTTCGCGGTCAACGCGAGTCGGAGCTTCTCGCTTGCGGAGCTGCGACAGAGGGCCCTGGAGCTTCAGGGCAAGCTGGTCAAGGACGACAGGCTCAGCGAGCGTCTGGACGGGTACGTTTCGCAG
The DNA here is from genome assembly GCA_029821885.1 of Candidatus Hebobacteria bacterium. Classification (GTDB taxonomy): domain Bacteria; phylum Armatimonadota; class Hebobacteria; order Hebobacterales; family Hebobacteraceae; genus Hebobacterum. The sequence goes on along the minus strand of JALGXV010000013.1, from coordinate 5,680 downwards.
ACCGTGCGCACAGGGGACGTCCTCATCCTCACCGACGACTACGCCCCGGTCGACAAGCTTCTGCACCTGTGGTGAGACGAGGAGAGCAGGTCACATACGCGGTCATGAGTGATCTCCCGTCCTACTCTATGGCTCGTCGCGACTGCACCTTGGCAGGATCTATCTCTATCCCGAGACCGGGACCGTCAGGCGGCCGGATCACGCCCGACTCGGGCTCGAGGAATCTCTTCATGAAGCGCTGCTTGTGTCGCTGATGGAGTATCAGGAACTCCACCTGCGGCAAGGCCGAATGCGGCAGCGCAGCGGCCACATGAAGCGCCGCATGCAGCGAGTGACCGTGCGGGCACAGCGGCACATCGTAGGCCGAGCAGAGCGCGGCGATCTTTACCAGCTCGCTGATGCCGCCGCACCAGTCGGGATCGGCCTGGATCACATCGGCCGCGCCTGCTTCGAGAACATCCTTCACCTGCCAGCGAGTGTAGAGGTGCTCTCCGGTCGCGATGGGAATGCCGGACCGCTCCCGAATGCGCCGCAGCCCCGCCAGGCGATCCACAGGTACGGGCTCCTCCAGCCAGGCCGGCCGGTACGGTGCAATGCGGCGCCCCATGTCGATTGCGTACGGCACATCCCATGAGTTGAAGGCATCGAACATGAGGGCGGTGTCCTCACCGACTGCCTCTCTGAGCGTCCGCGCCACTCCCACGTTCCTCGCCGCCCCCTCGCCACCGTCGGGCGGACCGCAGCGGAAGAACCATTTCTGGGCCCGGTATCCAAGCTGCTTGTACTCCTGCGCCCGTTCGGCCAGCGCCTCCGGCTCCAGCGAGAAGCCGAGCATGCTCGCATAGGCACTGACGGGCTCTTGGACGGGGCCGCCAAGCAGTCGGTAGACCGGTTCCCCCAGCGTCTTCCCCTTCAGGTCCCACAGGGCGCAGTCGAGAGCACTCATCGCCATCATGTAGTATCCGGCGCGCGCGTGGCGGTTCCGCCGCAGCAGCATATCCCATATCTTCTCGATGGCCAAGGGGTCCCGCCCGATCAGGAAGTCTCGCATCTCCCTTCGCAGGATGATGGCGTGGCCGCCGTCCACCGGGCCGAACAGCCCTGTTACTCCTTCCTCCGTGTGGACCTCCAGGTACACCTCAGTGTGGTGGACCGTCTCGCCGGCCTCCTGCGCCGGCCCAAAGGTCCGCGTCCCGCGGAACTCGGAGTACCCGTCGAGCGGCCTCGATCCCCGCTCCGCAGCCTGCAAGTGATGCGCCGGGAACTCGCCCGTCAACTCAAGCAGCACAACATCCGAGATCTTCATTCACTACCCCCAGGAGGCCACACACTCCCGACTGGGCCTACCACAGAGGCGTGGCATCTCCTACACGAGTGGGGCCGGAGCACGGCCAATCCGGGGCTGCGACCGGCCAGGAATAGAGATCGAAATGGCTTGCGAGCACTGCGCATGTGGAAATGATATGTCGAGAGACAAGCGAATGGCGAAGATGACATCCCTGGTCCTGATGGCGTTACTCGTCGGATTTGCTCCCTTCGCTGTCGGCGCAGAGGCCGAGTTCGCCGCCATCGATGGGCACGCGCGGTCCGCGCCACAGGCGGCGACTGGGTCCATCGACTCTCTGGCCGCCTATCTAGTGGCGCCGGCACGCGATGACCGTGCGAAGGCGCGCGCGCTGTTCACGTGGATTGCGCTCAATATCAACTACGACGTTTCCTGCTTCGGCGAGCCGCCTGAACCTGCGGCCGTGCTGAAGACGCGGCGCGCGGTTTGCGCCGGCTACGCCGCGCTCTTCAAGGCATTGGCAGACGCGGCCGGTCTGGAGGCCATGGTCATACATGGACACGCCAAGGGCGTCGGCCCGAAGGCGGCTATCGGCCCTGACGGCCTGCTGACCCATGACTGGAACGCGGTGAAGATCGACGGACAATGGGCTCTGGTGGATTGCACCTGGGGCGCCGGACGGCTGGATGAGCACGGGCGCTTCCGGCGGCGGTTCTGCGACCACTACTTCCTCACTCCGGCAGAGCTGTTCATCTACGATCATCTCCCCTCGGATGACAGATGGCAGTTGCTCCATGCGCCAGTCTCGAGACAGCAGTTCGCGGCCCGCGTCTGGGTCCAGCCGGCCTTCTTCGAGCACGGACTGCGCTTGGTCAGTCACGAGAGCCGCTTGATCGAAGCAGACAACTCTTTGGCCGTCACAATCCACGCGCCCCGGGACACGTTGATCGTAGCGTCTCTGTCTCAGAGCGGATGGGACCTAGACGAGAACCATACCTTCTCGCAAAGAGAGGCGGACCAGTTCGTGATTCGCGCGATGTTCCCCTCCCCCGGCGATTACGTGCTGCGCGTCTTCTCTCGCAAGCGAGATGCTCCGACACAGGACTACGAGTCCGCACTCGAATACACCGTTCGTGCCAGGGGCTCGACGGACACCGTCTTCCCGAAGATGTATGTGTCGTTCCAGCAGCGAGAGTGCCATCTCGCTTCTCCCCTCTCGGGAGTGCTCGGGGACGGTGAGTCGGTCGATGTTCAACTGCGGGTGCCGGGAGCGGAGGACGTCATCGTGGGCGTCAGCGGACTGGCCCGACATCTGGCGCGAGCGGGCGACGGCGTGTTCGTCGGCGAGGTGGTTGTGGAGAGAGGTCAGGCCGGCGTGTTCGCCCGTTTCCCCGGCAGCACGAGATACGAGGGCCTCTTGCGGTACGAGGTGAGATGAGCCCGGTCTGGGCGGTCAAGCAGTCGGGTCGAACTCGCTCACCGGCTGTTCAGCTCTGATGCGGCGAACGGCGCCACCCGCTTCGAGTACGAGCACCCATCCCTTCGGGTCTCTGCCCCAGGTCGGGGTGTCCAGATCGGCCACCCATCGCTTGCCCCAGTGCCAGTGGCACATCGCGAGCGGCGTGCTGTCTCCCCACTTCCCCCGACCGTAGTGGGGCGGCGGAGCCCACCAGCCCAACTCGCGGGCGTACTTCCAGTTCGGGATGTAGGTGTAGCTGACCCCTGAGGGCAGATGGGTGGCACCCTCCATGTACTCGCCGGCGTCATGCTGTCCGGAGGCCGGGTCCGAGGGACAAACGAAGACGCTTGCCTCAGGGCAGTAGGTGGGGTGCACAGCGGACAGGCGCGGAGCGAGTTCCCCGTGATCGGCCGTGTACATCAGCATGGCCATGCCGATCTGACGCAGCTGGCTGATGCACGAGGTCTGCCTTGCCCTGGACTTCGCCTTCGCAAATGTGGGGAACAGGAGAGCGGCCAGAGCGCCTATGATCGCCGTCACCACGAGAATCTCGACCAGGGTCAGGCCCCACTCCCGTCCCAGGCTCCGGTGCATACTTGACTATACGCCGGCCAAGGCCCACGCACAAGAGCCAACTCGTTGCGACCGAGGCCCATCCCCCCCGTGACGCGAAGGCGAATCTCCTCTGGCGTTACCAGGAGCCCGTTACCGGCGGCGACCTTCACCCGGCTGGCGAGGAAGCGAAGCTCTAGCAGGCATCATCACAGGCCGACCGTCGGCTCGCACCTATCTGTGCGATGAGAATGCCAGCGATTATGAGTGTGCCGCCCAGTACTCCCTCTAGCCCCAGCAGCTCTCCCTGTATCAGCCGCGCGAAGAGCGCGGCGAAGAGAGGTTCTGCCGTGAAGATGACCGCGACGTGCGTGGCGCTCGTGCGGCGCTGCGCCCACATCTGCACGGCGAAGGCGACTGCGGTAGCGAGGACGCCGGTGACCCCGAGAGCAAATACAGTCCACGGGGTGAGCGTCAGGCGTGGCCCTTCCCACAGGAGCATCAGCAACGCCGAAGCCAAGCCAGCTGTCGCAATCTGTGAGAGCGCGAGCGCCACTGGGTCGTGGTGCGGCGCGACGCGCTCCGTCGTCACGATGTGTAGCGCAAAGGCTACGGCGCACCCAAGCGTTAGCACATCTCCCACGTTCGGCCCGTCCCCCCCCGGTGACGTAAGCAGGTAGAGCCCCACGATCGCCAACGCGACTGCACCTACTGAGGACGCGCGCGGCCGGACGCGAGAGAGTGCAAACGACAGCACGGGCACGAGCACGACGCTGACGCCGGTAATGAAGGCCGATTTCGAGGCCGTCGTGTAGAGCAGCCCGGCGGTCTGGAGCGAGTAGCCAGCGGTCAGCCAAAGCCCGATGAGGCCGCCCAGCAGCACGACACTCCTGTTCAAGCGCAGGGCTCTCCGCGGGAATACCAGGGCCAGTACGAGCACCGCGATGGCGAACCGCGCCGTGAGGAAAGAGAACACCCCTGCATCGTCGAGGGCGCGCTGAACTGCGGTGAACGTCAGTCCCCACACGGCGGCGACCGCGAGAAGGGCCAGATCAGCGCCCAGGGAAGCTCTCTCAGATCGCATGGCCCAGGCGTCTTCCCCGCGGTCAGATGGGTATCCTTCGGGAGGCATCCCAAGGCAGAGGTAGAAGCAACCTGCTTGGCGAACGAGCCAGAAGCGGCCGGCAGTGAGGCGTGTTTGTCGGGCGCATCGGCCCAGGCCGTTGGGGGGCCATCATGCTACGTCTGCGTGTCGCTGCGTGTTGCGCTACAGCATTCCTGACATGTCTGGCGCCTCGCACCCTGGCCGCCGCTGCCGGTAGCCGACACCCTTCCCCTTCGATCAGCGTCGATCCGCGAGTCGAAATCATCAGCACGGTCTTCCGCCTTGCCGGCAACCCCGAGTACAACATGTGTCGCTTGCCGGACTACGGACAGGACTTCGAGCAGCACTTCGGGCAGTTCGGCGATCATCCAGCTGTCACTATGGCACAACGCTTGCGCGCGGAACACGGTGTCTCCTTCGACGCGCCGATGAGCCTGGCGGTGCATCTCGCCGAGGGCCGCTCGCTTCAGCTCCGACGAGAGCCGGTTCTGGGATTTCTTCGGCGCCCACGAGCTTCTCCATCGAGATGCGGTCCTGGAGCTGGAGTCCGTGCTTGCCGACGCAGTGGACTTCGACTGGTTCGAGGGCTTCTTCGGCCCCGGTGGTTTGGAGGAGTTCCGCCTGGTGTTGAGTACGCTGAACGGTCCCTGCAACTACGGTCCCAGGTTCAGCGGTGGCCCCCGCAGGGAGATCTACTGTATCTGTGGCATTCCCGGTCAGCATGGAGATGGGTCGCCAGCGCTCAGCGCGCACATCGTCCCAACGATCATCCACGAGTTCTGCCATTCCTACGCCAATCCAGTCGCCGACCGGCATGCCGATGAACTGGAGGAGCCCGCCAAGAAGCTCTTCGCTCGAGTCGAGACGCGGATGCGGCGCAACGCCTACGGAGCCTGGGAGACGATGATGCGCGAGTCCCTGGTGCGGGCGAGTGTCATCCGCTATCTCGCCACCTACGAAGGCGAGGCTGCGGCGCAGAGACAGATCGAGGAAGACATCGCGACGGGGTTCCTCTGGATGGGTCCCCTTTCGGAGCTGTTCGAGGAATACGAGGCGAGCCGCGACGAGTATCCGACGCTCGAATCCTTCGCACCGAGAATAGTCGCTTTCTTCAAGGACTACGTCGAGCCGAGCAAACCGGAGTCGCCGCCCCAGCTCCCGCCGGCGGTGATCCGCGCTCTTCTAGTGTCGGGCATACTGATGATCGTCGTCGGGGCGGCCAGCGTGCTTCTCGTCAGATTCCTGTCCGCTGCCCCGATGCGATGGTTCTTCGCCGGCG
>JALGXV010000422.1 GCA_029821885.1 Candidatus Hebobacteria bacterium | reverse complement strand
ACCGTGTCGACGAAGTCCACGGAGTGATTGGCCTTCACCCACGCGGCGACCGGCTCTTGCACGCGGCCGTCCATGCAGTTGATGGCTGTGCCGAAGCGTCCTTCCGGCATGTCCTCCGACTCTTTTCTGGCTGCGGCTCAGCCCGCCACACGAGGGCAGCCTGGGTCCGGCGCGTGGAAGTCGCCAGTCACCGCCTCGGCCACGATGTGACAGCCGCCCCGGCAGAGGGCCAGGTACTCGCACGACGCGCACGGCTCGGGGGCCGACTGCGGCCATTGCCTGAAGGCGCGGAGAACATGTGATTCGTGCCAGACCTGCTTCATCTGCCACACGTCACCAAGGGTATCGTGCGAGAACGAGCACGCTTGAAGGCCGCCGGCGCACGTCACCCCGGCGAGGGTGTCCCCCGCCACACACCCGCGGACGTCGAAGAACTCCATGGCCTCCCGGTCGGGCCCATGCCAGCACACGGCCGGGACGAAGGAGCAGTCCATCCGCAGCATGACGCCATGCTTGCCGGTGAGCTCCGACAGGTACGGAAACAGCCGGCGGTGTTGCTCGGCTGTGAGGCGCATGCTCTCATAGGTGTCTCTGCCTCGGCCGGTGGGCTTGACGCGCAGGAACAGTATGTCCCCGATGCCTTTCAACGCGGCGTATCTCACGAGATCGGGGAGGTGGTCGAAGTTTGGCCGGGAGATGACGCAGTTGATGCCGACCTTGCAGCCGGCTCCGAGCAGAAGCGACAGCGCCCGATCAGCGGCCGCGAAGCCATCCACGCCGCGCACCTCACGGTAAGCCGACCCCACGCCGTCGATGCTGACGTTGATCTGCCCGAAGACACGGCACTGCTCAGCGAGCTCCGGAGTCATGAAGTGGCCATTCGTGGTGACGTTGGGGACGATTCCCTTCTGTCGGGCGTACCTGGCCAGGCTCAGAAAGTCGGCGCGGCCGAATGCCTCGCCCCCGCCGAAGGCGATGTGGAAGACATCCATGTCGGCGAGCAGATCGATGGTGCGTTTGAGCGAGGCCCCATCCATCTCATCTGGAGAGGCCCCTCCGGAATCCGTATAGCAGTGGCGACAGCGCAACGGGCACGCGTTCGTAACCGAGAGGTGAACCTCAGTGGGTGCGGAGAGGTAGTTTGCGGGGCGATCCCACAGCGGCGAATCGCGGACGCCCAACTCGTGCATGTACTCCTGGTCCACGTAGACCAGGGCGGGCGGCTCCTCCAGGGAGACGATGCCGCCGAACGACTCAGGTCTGATCTTCAGGTTGCGCCTGTCCACGCCGCCTCCGGTGGATAATGAACGCGTTCATGATGCCGGCCACTAATGAGACCAGGACAGATCCGCCCATGATGGCAAAGCCGACAACCATGGATTCCGCGCTCGAGTTGGGGTTGTACCCGACCCTCACCCTCAGGATCTTGCCCTTTCCCACGCTAGTAGCCCCTCCACATCTGAATAACCCACCCCAGCAGCGGCACGATCGCCACTATGCCGACGGCTATCAGGAACGCCCCGAGCGGGACCACTATGAACACGAGGCCGGGGTACCTGGTCCGGGCCAGCCGACACCCGATTAGGGAAGAAAGGCCGACGGCTGGTGTGATGACAATGACCGGGAGCAGTATTGCCGCGACGAGCCAACTGAGATCGAGGCCCTTCGTCAACAACACAACTACGATTGACAGCCCTACACCGATCAGCACCGGCCATCTCGTGAGCCGGAGGCAGAACCTCGCCGTGGATCCGACATAGCCGCGGGGTCGCTCCGGCGGCCTCGCTCGTGCTGGCTCGGGTCCGTTGGCCGTCATGAAGGTCTCCCCCCTGCCTTACTACACGGCCCCCGACGAAATCCCTACTTCTTTGTTGATGGCGACGATGCAGTCGGCGCTGCTCATGCCCGCCAGGTGCTGCACCGCCCCGGAGATGCCGCAGGCGATGTAGAGCTTCGGCTGAACGGTGCGGCCGGTCTGGCCGACCTGATGGTAGGCCGGAATCCAGCCCGCGTCCACCGCGGCGCGGGAGGCGCCGACCGCTCCGCCGAGCGCCTGCGCCAGCTGCCGGATGAGGGCGAAGTTCTCCGGCTTGCCCAGGCCGCGGCCACCGGAGACGATGATCTCCGCATCCTGGAGGTTGACCCGCCCGTCGGTCTCCTGCTGCACGATCTTGATGACCTTGGCGATGACGCTCCGCTCGTCGAGGTGGACGGGGATCTCGACGACTTCGCCGGTGCGAGCGGGATCCGGATCGAGAGCCTTCATCACCCCCGGGCGCACGGTGGCCATCTGCGGCCGGGCGTGCCGCGAGATGATCGTCGCCATGAGGTTGCCGCCGAAGGCGGGACGCGTCTGAACGAGGAGCCGCTCCTCGTCGTCGATGTCGAGACCGGTGCAGTCGGCGGTGAGGCCGGCCGAAAGGCGAGCGGCGACGCGGGGGGCGAGGTCGCGGCCCTGTGGGGTAGCGGAGACGAGGACGATCTCCGGCTTGTGCTGGTTGACCATCCCGGAGAGGACGTCGGTGTAAGGGCCGGTGCGGTAGTGCGCGAGCACGGGGTCCTGCGCGAGGT
>JALGXV010000421.1 GCA_029821885.1 Candidatus Hebobacteria bacterium | reverse complement strand
GGCGCTGTCGAGGCGGGCCTCGTTGCCATCGCGTTGGTATTGCCGAACGAGAAAGAGAGCAGCGTAGTAGTTCTGGCGCGGTCCAGTAACGATCCTCTCGATACCCTCGAGGAGAGGATGGCCCGACTCCTCATCCCAGCCTTCGTAGACTGGCGTGCCGTCGGGGCGGAGGCTGGCGTAGTACGGGCCGTCCTCGTGCTGGCCTGGGCCGCCCAGCATATCGGCGAGAGGCCCGAGAGGTGCGGCGTACCCTTCGTCGCCCGTCTCCTCGTGCAGATCGGCGAGGAAGAGCCCATGCTGGCCGTCAGAGCCGTGGCTGTAGCCTACCGGCTGTTGCGTTCCGAGCAAATAGAAGGTAGTGAAGCCCCCGTGGGGCATGGGAGCGACCCGCAGGAGCCAGTCGGCCGCGAGCTTGGCGCGGTCGAGGTAACTCTCATCACCCGTTCGGCGGTAGAGGTGAACGAAAAGGCGGCCCGCCCAAGAGAGGTCTGGCACGTCTACGAAGAGGCGATCGCGGCTGACGACGAAGGAGCCGTAGCGGAGGTCATCCGACTCGTCGAGATTCTGGTTGCTCTTGACGTATCGCGCGATCAGCTCGGCACGATCGAAGTAGAAGCTGTCGCCCGTGAGGTCGTACGCAGCCAGGGCAGTGAAGCCGGCGAGGCAGGCCGACCAGGTGAGGCAGAGGCCGTGCCCTGCGCGGCGGAACTCACGGCGCATGGGGTCATAGAGGTTACGGATGCCGCCGAACTCGGGAGAGTCGGGGTCGATGTCCTGGGCGAATCGGAGGGCCCAGTCGAGTGCTCGGACCCCCGACTGCTGCACGGCGACCGCAAGGAGTTCGTTTGCTCGCCGGTCTGTCATGTCGACTCTCCTCGGGCAGCGGCCGCCAGGAAGGTGAGATAGCGCCTGGGGTGAGAACGGTCGAAATCACCTCCACGGCCTCCGCCGACATCGGATTCCGCAACCTCTCTCAGTCCCGAGAGCGTCGTCGTTCCTGTCACCGGTCCTCGGCTTTGAGGTGATCGGGAGAGAAGAACACGTCCATGGAACGGTAGTCATCCGAGGTGACCGATGAGTGGGGAACGCTGGGGGCAAGGGAGAACACCTCGCCCGCTTCGTACCGCTCGGTGCCGTGGGGAGTGGTGATGTCACACCAACCGGTGATGACGATGCCCCACTCCGCGTACGGATGGGAATGCTCTGCGCTCTCGTATCGCTCGGCAGAATGCCAGAACACGACCTGGTGCGTGGGGCCCTGAACCAGCCATCCGCGAACGGGCAGCGATCTGTCGTAGGGGAATAGGACCTCGGGAAGATCGGCGAACACCTCACTGAAGTTCAGCTTGTCGCCCACGGCGAAGCTCCTCTTTCAGTTCAGAATGGCCCGTGCAGCACTCCGGGCGCCGATGGCCCAAGGCGGAAAGCCCCATCGACCACAGGACCCTTGCTAACACCCGGGTTCCCACCACCTCGTATTTCCACCTGGTCTTCGGGCTGTACCTCACCCATTCCTGTTCGTGCCCGCCGGGGCATACCGTCTGAGGCTGCGTGTGCCAAGCAGCGATGAGACACCTGTGACAGCCTCTGAACTCGTCCCCGAACCTCAGACATTCGACCATATGGGACCATGTGCGGATCCCAAGGAAGTGACACGCCAGGTGAACAGAGGGCTGCAGAGGACTCGCGAGCGATCTCACGGCTGGGACCCGTCACCCAGGCCCGAGAAGGCCGCTAGGTCGCGGGTCGGAAGCGTGGTCCGATCGAACTAGCAGGCCGTCAGTCACGAACCCGATGCGGGCCCGCGACCGCCTCCCCATTGCCGCCTCTCTCACATGGGCAGCTCAAACGCCCTCGCCACGTACACCGCCATCTGGTCCCGGGTGACGACATACTCGGGATGGTAGAGACCGTCTTCATATCCCTGCACCACCCCGTGCTCGACGCAGTACTCCACGTACGTGTAGGCCCAGAAGTCAGAGGGCACGTCGGGGAAGGTCGGCGTCGCCGGCGGCTCGTAGTCGGCCAGCGCCGCCTCGCCGCTCGGCACGACCAGAGCGCGGGCGACATACACCG
>JALGXV010000012.1 GCA_029821885.1 Candidatus Hebobacteria bacterium | reverse complement strand
GCGGCGGCGCCCCAAGCCTGGCCCGCAATCACTGTGAGGTCCGGTCTACTTGGGTGAAGAAAGGCAGCGATCCAAACCTCACCAGGAGGCCCCCATGACGCGAGTGATAAGACTCCTTGCGCTCTCGGTGGGACTGCCGGGAGTCCTGTTGCTTTCCCCTTCCGTCGGCGGGAGCGTCTCGATTGAAGATCCCTTGCCTTCGTGGAACGACGGCGCGTCGAAGACTGCGATCGTCCGCTTCGTTGAGGAGGTAGCAACGGAGGGCGGCCCGCACTTCGTGCCCGTGGAACAGCGGATCGCTGTCTTCGACAATGACGGGACGCTCTGGTCCGAGAAGCCTGCTTACTTCCAACTCCTCTTCATGGTTGATCGGATCAAGGCCCTTGCCCCGGAACATCAGGAGTGGCAGGACCAACAGCCATTCAAGGCGGTCCTCGAGGACGATGTGGAAGCTCTGGCCGCCTCGGGAGAAGAGGGCCTACTTCAACTCATCTACGCCTCCTCCGCCGGCATGACGACCGACGAGTTTGCGGGGGCTGTCGAGGAGTGGATCGCAACGGCCAGACACGCACGCTTCGACCGCCCGTATGCGGACCTGGTCTACCGACCCATGCTCGAACTGCTGGCCTACCTGCAAAGCCGCGGCTTCAAGACGTTCATCGTATCTGGTGGTGGAATCGGGTTCATGCGCCCGTGGGTCGAGCGCGTGTATGGCATTCCTGCCGAGCAGGTTGTAGGGAGCAGCATCAAGACCGAATTCAGACTGCACAACGGTCGTCCCGTACTCGTTCGACTCCCCGAAGTCGACTTCGTCTGCGACAAGGCCGGCAAGCCGGTCGGCATCCATAAGTTCATCGGCCGGCGCCCCATCGCCGCCTTCGGCAACTCCGACGGGGACCTGCAGATGCTGCAGTGGACCGCGGCCGGGGACGGCCCGCGCTTGATGGTTCTGGTCCACCACACTGATGGCGAACGCGAATGGGCCTACGACCGCGAGTCGCGGGTCGGACGACTGGACAAGGCGCTCACGGAGGCGGAAGCGCGAGGCTGGACCGTCGTTGATATGAAGCAGGACTGGGTTCGTGTCTTCGCCTTCGAGGCGAACTGAGTCTCCTCATCGTCGGCATCGGGCACTCGGCCGCGCTGTTGGCCCGGGGTGAAGGAAGCTCCCTCTGGGAGGGAATGGGCATGAGGAGGACATCTGGGTGAGCGATGGGCGCGCCGCCTCCGTGAACCGGGAGCCGAAGGGCTGGCTCAGGCTCGTGCCTGGCCTCGCGACGTTCGGGAGCTACGAGAAGGCCTGGCTGGCGCCCGACATCTTGGCCGGGGTCTCGGTTGCGGCCGTGGCGATCCCGGTTGGGATGGCCTACGCACAGCTCATGGGCCTGCCCCCGGTGACCGGGCTGTATGCGACCATCATCCCGCTGGTCGTCTACTTCTTCTTCGGATCGTCGCGGCAGTTGATCGTCGGGCCGGATGCGTCCACGGCAGCCCTCGTCGCGGCCGCCCTCGCGTCAGTAGCGGTTGCGGACCCGGCCTCTTACGTCCCGCTGGCGTGCATGCTGGCGGTGCTTGCGGGGGTCTTTGCTGTGCTCGGAGGCATTCTCAGGCTCGGGTTTGTGGCCAACTTCCTGGGCAAGCCCATCCTGGTGGGGTTCATGAACGGCACGGCTCTCATCATCATCATGAGCCAGGCCGGCAAGTTCTTCGGGTTCTCCCTCCAGAGCAGCGGCTTCTTTCGGCAGGTCGTGGAGTTGGTCTCAAGGCTCGGCCAGACCCATCTGCTGACGCTGGGAGTCGGGGTGCTCACTTTCGCGCTGGTCCGCTATCTGCCTCGCGTGGCCCCCAAGTGGCCTACGCCCTTGATCGCCGTCGTTGTCGGCATCATCCTCGCTGTCGGGTTCCGCCTCGAGGAGCGGGGTGTGGCTGTGCTCGGCGCCATCCCTTCAGGGCTGCCCCTGCCGAGGCTGCCCTCCCTGGAGGGCATACCTCTGTTTACCCTCGTGGCCGACGCGCTGGGGATCGCCCTCATCAGCTACACCGGCACGATCGTCAACGCGAGGGCGTATGCCGCGAAGAACCGATACGACATTGACGCCAATCAGGAGATGATTGCCGTCGGCGCCTCGAACCTGGTCACCAGCTTGTTCCAGGGGTACGCAGTCGCGGGCACCGCCTCTCGAACGGCCGTGAACGACTCGGTCGGCGGCAAGAGCCGCGCCGTGGGCATTATCGCCGCTGTGTGTGTAACGGCGGCGCTCCTCTTCCTCACGGGACCCATCGCCTACCTGCCGTCCGCCGCCCTGGCGGCGATTATCATCAACGCAGGCCTCGGGATCCTCGACCTTCGCTCAATGGGCTGGCTGCGGAAGGTAAGAAAGCCTGAGTTCAGGCTCGCGATCATCGCGTGGATCGGCGTGCTGACGATCGGTGTGCTAAAGGGCGTGCTGCTCGCCGTGGTCCTCGCCATAGTCGAGCTGCTCCGGCACGTCTCCCACCCTCGAGATGCCGTCCTCGGATACAGCCGAGAGCGCGGCGACTTCTACGATGTCGCCAGGCATGAAGGCCTCGAGACCCAGCCAGGCCTGCTCATCTACCGCTTCAATGCTCCGATCGTGTTCTTCAACGCCGACTGCTTCCGAGACAGGGTTCGTGCCGTCATCGAGGCAGCAGTGGACAGAGTGGAGTGGCTCCTGCTGGATGCAGAGATGATCGGCGGCATTGACGGTACGGCCGCCGAGCGTATCGAGGACGTGCGGGAGGAACTCGCGTCGAGGGGCATCGTCTTCGCCGTCGCCCGCCCGAGCGCCCAGGTCCGGGAGATGCTCGAGAGCACGGGCTTTGGCGAGCGGATCGGCAAGGAGTACATGTTCGCCAACGTCAAGGCGGGCCTCGACACCTTCCGCGCGCGTCAATCTGCGACGCAGACAGGTCCCGTGGAGTGATAAGCGCACAAATCCCTCCCCGGCGGGATGACAGCCGGCAGTAGCCGGCTCCACCGGCGTGGTAACGAAGCCTAGGCGCGATGGCCATGACGAGCAACGAGCAGAGCCGGACCATGGACGACGACCTCTCACTGGTCGACGGCGGCCCCGCTTATCGGGCCATGCTGCGCTTGCGGCTGGCGCCGCCGGCCCCCGCGCGCGTGGCGTGGCGGGTGGCCTTCTTCGCGGCCCTCACCTGGCCGCCGCTCCTCATCCTATCCGCGGCAGGCGGGCGGGCCCTCGGCGGGGAGGTGGCGGTCCCATTCCTCAAGGACTTCGTCGCCCACGTGCGCTTCCTGATAGCGTTGCCTCTGCTGGTCGTCGCGGAGCCACTGGTGGGTGTCGCGCTCGCGAAGGTGGCGAGGCAGTTCGTAGACGCGCACATTGTCCCCGAAGGTGAACTGGCCAGCTTGAGACGCGCTGCGTCGGCCGCCTCGCGGCTTCGAGACTCTGTTGCCGCGGAAGTCGTAATTCTCACACTGGCGTATCTCGGCGCGTCGGTGAGCGTTGGAGTGCAGCTTTCGACGCGTCTCGCAACATGGCGAGCAGCGGAGCCGGGGTCGGCCGCCGCGCTCACCGCGGCCGGGTGGTGGTACGTGCTGGTGAGCGTCCCCATGTTCCAGTTCCTGCTCTATCGGTGGGTGTGGCGCTTCGCACTGTGGTCGCTGTTCCTGTGGCGCGTGGCCAGGTTGAGGCTCCGACTGATACCCATTCACCCCGACCGCGCAGCCGGGGTCGGGTTCCTCGAAGCGGGCCAGGCCACGTTTGGCATGGTGGGGTTCGCGCTTGGCGCGGTGCTGTCTGCAGTGGCTGCCTGGCGCGTCTTGTACGAGGGGGTCAGCCTGTCGTCCCTCCAGCGGCCGCTCGTCGCGTTCGTTCTGTTGGCGGTGGTGATCCCGATCCTGCCGCTCTTCGCCTTCCTCCCCAAGTTGGCGAGGACCAAGTGGCAGGGCACGATGGATTATGGCGTCCTGGGATCGGCCTATGCGGGTGCATTCCAGGAGGCATGGGTGGAGAGCGGCGAGCGGCCCCCGAAAGACATGCTTGGCTCGGCCGACATCCAGTCGCTCGCCGATCTGAGCGGCAGCGTTGAGGTGGTCCGAGAGATGCGAGTGATCCCTGTGGGAGCGAGAACCGTGGTGGCTCTCGCCGTGGCCGCGGCCGCCCCCATGCTGCCCCTGGCGCTGCTCGTCTATCCTGCCGCCGAGATCGTGGCCGGCCTCGCCGGCATTCTATTCTGACAGGACCGTGCGAAGTTTCGGCATAGCTTCTTGATCGAAAGGAGGCGAAGACGTGAGTGCTGATGCACAGAAACCAGATTCGGCCACGGCCATGGCCCAAGAGCGAACGTCGCTGGCCGAGCACCGGACCCTCCTCGCCGAGGAGCGCACCCTCATGGCGTGGATCCGCACCTCTGTCTCGCTGATCGGCTTCGGCTTCACGATCTACAAGTTCTTCGAGTACTTGAGAGAGGCCGAGGAGAAAGCGGGCCGCTTCGAGCACGGGCCCCGCAACCTCGGGCTGTTGCTCATCGCCATGGGGACGCTGGCCGCTGTTGCCGCCGCCCTGCAATACAGAGCAGCCGTACGTGCGTTGGGCGTGCCGAAGGGAAGGTCTAGATTCTCGCTCCCAGTTGCTGGCAGTGTCACTGTGGCGTTGGTGGGAGTAGCGGCCTTCCTGAGTGTGTACTTCGGGGTCGGGCCCTTCTGACAGTTCGGTCGGCGGATGCCGATCGTTACTGCCGCAAGCCGAAGCCGGGACCCGACGCATGGTGAAGGATGGTGTTGAGCCACATACCGAAAGGAGACTGAGATGGGACGGGAGAGCTGGGGCACTCAGTCTGATCGACGAGCGAAGGTGAAGACGGACGTGCGGCGGATCGTCGTAGCGTGCGCGGTGGTCCTCTTCGTGTGTGCCGTTGCTGTGCCGCGCGCCTGGGCGGGCGAGGAGCCGGCGCCAGAGGTGGAAGCGTTGCAGCCAGAGGAGCCGAAGCCGCACGTCATCTCTCTGGACGACGACTTCACGCTCCAGATCGGCCGCTACCTCCCGGCCTTCTTCACCGAGCTGCGAGTTGACTCGCGCGAGCTCGGGGAGGGGACGGAGATCAACCTCGAGGACCAGCTCGGCCTCGACAAGGACCTCGGCATCTGGCGGGCGGACGGCCAGTGGCGCATTGGGCGGAAGCAGCGCGTGGGTTTCTCGTACTACCGCTTCGACCGGGATGCCTCCGCCATACTCGACGAAGACACTCAGATCGGTGAGACCATCTTCCCTGCCGGTGCGGGTGTGGCGAGCGACCTGGAAGTGACGCTCGTGCTGGCGAAGTATCTGTACTCCTTCCGCCAGACCGATAGAACGGACTACGCCGCTTCTATCGGAGTGCACCATCTCGAAACATCGGTGTCGCTCGAAACGACGTCGGGGCCAGATCTCTCGGCCTCGGCCGCCGCCGACCTGCCGCTGCCGATGATTGGCCTCGAGGCCGTTCATCTCCTTGGACGCAACTGGCGCCTGCGGGGCGATCTGGAGTTCCTGTCCATCAGCCTGGGAGATTACTCTGGCTTCTGGCGGAGCTTCGACGTCAGCGCGGCCTACTATCCTAACGAGACGTATGGGATCGGCTTGGGCTACTCCGCCTTCGTGGTAGACGCCGACGCTGACCGGGACACGCTGCTGGGAGAGATCGAA
Organism: Candidatus Hebobacteria bacterium; assembly: GCA_029821885.1. Classification (GTDB taxonomy): domain Bacteria; phylum Armatimonadota; class Hebobacteria; order Hebobacterales; family Hebobacteraceae; genus Hebobacterum. Next base: position 24,307 of record JALGXV010000012.1, on the reverse strand, counting down.
TACCGCTACCGCGGCCTTCGGGTGTTTGGCGTGGCCCGCTGGTAGTGGCGCGGGCCGTGTGCATAGATTCGCCTGGGCGGCGTGACCCACGACACGGAGTTGCCCAGGCTTATCCCGCACTGGCGGCACTGGCTCGCTCGCACGCCAACCATTGGACTGTCGCGAAATCATGACAACGGCCGTATCCCGTTCGCCGGGGCCCAGACGCGGTGAAGGTGCGGCTATCCGGGTGTTGAATGCGCCAAGGACGACAGAGCCCGGAGCCGAGTCGGGCTCGCCCCCAGAGACGAGTGCAGGTGATTGCACGCGCTCGAAGCACGCCCACGGCGAGGAGGAGCAAGAGACATGAGGCGGAGCATAGTGGTGCTCATGTTGGCGCTTGCGCTGGCGGTTGTCGGTGGTGGGGTGGCGTGGGCCGCCGAAGAGGTGGAGGCCGAGTCCGTCGCCGCCGCGGAGGTCGACGCGGAGGATGTCGTCGAGGAGGTCGCCGCGGACGTCGCGCCCGAGCAGGGCGGCGCGGCATCGGCCGAGGACAAGACGGGCACCAACCCGGTCAACTTCCAGAGCGAGATGCGCCTCTTCAATGTCTTCACAGAGCTGCCCGACGGTGCGGGCTACATCAACGAGATGAGATACCGGCAAGTATGGCCGTTCGACAATCGGAGGCAGCAAATCCGTCTCGAGATCCCGCTCGTGACCACGAATGTGACGGGCGAAACCGAGTTCGGCTTCGGCGACCTGCTCGTCCGATGGCTGATGGTGACGAAGGCGACGCCGAAGAACGCCGTCGCAGTCGGTGTCGAAAGCACCTGGGATACGGCGACTTCGGACGTGCTCGGCACCGGTAAGAACGTGCTCGCCCCAGTCGTTTTCTACGTCATCTTCCTGCCGGAGAAGAAGGCCATCTTCGCGCCTGGTTACCAGTACCGTTTCGACATCGGGGGCTCGGACGACCGGGCGGACGTCAGCCTCTCCGCCATCGATCTCTACTACGTCCTGCTGCCCAAGCCCGGATCGTGGATCATGATAGACCCACAGATAATCATCGATCACGAGAGCAGCACGACCTATGTACAGGTCGAGACCGAATTCGGCCGGATGATGGGGCCCGGCTGGAGCACCTATCTCCGGCCCGGCTTTCCCATCGGGGGCAATCGGCTGATGGATTGGAATCTGGAGTTCGGAATCAAGAGCGTATTCTGAGGAAGGCCTTTCGCAGGTGAACGGCGAGGGCCGTCGCGCGCGAATCGCCCCACGCGCTGCTCGCGGCACAGGCCGGCATCGGCGATGCACGGCCAGTAGGTGCGGGCGGCGCCCTGCTGAGAGAGGAGGAGAATCGTGGAAACCATCGCGCCACTGCTCGGCGCCGCGCTTGTCGCTTCGATGTTCTTCGTCGGTGGGTGGGCATCGAAGCTGGGGCACGGCAGAGCCTATCTCTCGTTCGCAGGCGGGATTGCAGTCACCTACGTGTTTCTCGACTTGCTGCCCGAGCTGGCCACCATGCACGAGGTGGTGCTGGAGCACGGTGGGGAGCACCGGCTGTTCCACGGGGAAGAGAGCGTGTACGGCGGAGCTTTGCTCGGCGTCGTGGTGTTCTACGCCTTGACGTACCTGATCCGCGCGGGCCGCGCGCGGGGGCGAGGCCCTGGCACAGTCGGGGCTGAGGGCGATGCAACGTACTGGGTGCACGTGCTGGGCTATGGCGTATACGGCCTGATTATCGGCTACCTCATTTCCGAACGGCTCGAACACGGGATCGTCTCTCTCGCAGTGTACTCAGTCGCCATGGCCTTCCACTTCTTCACAGTCGATCATTCGCTGCGCCACGAGCACAAGGCGGCCTACGAACGAACGGGCCGGTGGCTCATGGCAGGGCTCCTCATGCTCGGAGGAGTGTTGGGCGCGCTGGGATCGGTCTCCGAGCTGCAGGTGGCGAGGGCCTTCGCCTTCATTGCAGGGGGAATCATCATCACCACCCTGAAGGAGGAAGTGCCCGAGGCGAGTGAGGGACGATTCTGGCCGTTCCTCTTCGGGGTGGCTGTCTACTCGCTGCTCCTGCTCCTCGCGTGACGCTGCGAGGGGCCAGCTGGTGCACAGGCTATAGACGATGACGTCGAAGGGAGGACCCCCTGTGATCATAGGCGGCTTAGTAGCCAGCGGCAACCTGCGCCGCCTGGCAGTTGTCGTGCTTGCCGTTCTGTCGTTGGCTGCGCTCGGCTTCGTAGCGCCAGCGCTGGCGGCCGGAGAGGTAGAGGAGGAGCCGGCACAGGTCATCGCCGAGACGGAGGCCGCCGACGAGGAGCTCGAAGAAGGGTCGGCCTGGTATCCGCCGGCGACGGCGGGGGGAGCGCCTCAGGGGGGAGCAGGCGCAGTGGCCATAGAGGACCCGGGCACGGTGACCGACCCAGAGGCGGCCGAGGAGGAGGGCAAGCGGCCACCCTCGGCCGAGTGGGTGATTGCGCCGATTCCCTTCTCCAATCCCACCATAGGGACAGGCCTGGTCCTTGGGGTGGGCTACATCTTCCCCATGGATGAGAGCGACCCCCTCTCGCCGCCGTCCACCGTTGGGCTGGGCGGGCTGTACTCGAACAATGGGAGCAAGGCGGCTGGTGTCGGCGCGCGGACCTACTTCAACGAAGATCGGTTCCGGGTCGCGGGCGGGCTGGGCGCGTATGACGTCAAGTACGACTTCTTCGGCATCGGAAATGAGGCCGGCGACAGGGGCTTCTCGGTTCCGATCAGGCAGCGGGGGGCAGGCCTTCAGCTCGAATACCTGCAGCTCTGGCGAGACGACACGTACTTCGGGGCCAGGTACACGTTCACGGAGGCGAGGGTATCTCTGGACGTGGAGCTTCCTGACTGGTGGCCGGACATCCTCCCGGACGAACTCCGGTCCACCACGGGCGCGATCGGGGTGCTCGCCGAGCGGGACACGCGCGACAGCACCTTCTATCCGACCGACGGGATCCTGCTGGAAACCGGCGTGGACTTCTACGGTTCGATCTGGGGCAGCGACTTCACCTATCAGGCCTACGAGGCGGCCTACAACAGCTACCGAAGTCTCGATGAAGAGACAGTGCTTGCTTCCCGCGTGTACGCGCGGCAGGTGGGTGGCGACGTACCGTTCTACGGGCTCTCCCTCTTCGGCAAGCAGGGAGACCTGCGAGGCTATACAGCCGGGCAGTACCGAGACAACCTAATGCTTGCGCTACAGACTGAGTACCGGCGACACGTCAAAGGCCCCTGGGGCTATGTGGTCTTCCTGGGAGTGGGAGAGGTGGCGCCCCGGCTGGCGGCGCTGAACTTCCAGGACCTCCTTCCGAGCGCGGGCGTGGGGCTCAGATACACGCTGGCGGAGGAGAACCACGTCAACATGCGGGTCGACGTCGCCTATGGAAAGGAGGGAGGCGCGGTCCACTTCGGCGCGGGGGAGGCGTTCTAGGTAGTCGGCGTCGGTGTGGTGTGCAGTCGCCCGCGGCGCGGCCAGTCGTCGGCGGCGCACGTCCGGTGCCTGCGGAGCTCATGGCCGGTCGGGGGAGCCCGAGTCGGCGCTCAGGACCCTCCGGCGAGCGATCTTGTCGTAGAGCGTGTCGATCCCGACGGTAATCCCGAAGCTGTACTGGCGGTACTGCTCATCGAAGGCCACGAACGCCTCGGCGATGCCGAACGTGCGGTTGAGCCACCACTGGTATCGCACCCAGTCATCGTCTCGCGTGCTGTACTGGTTCATGTAGCTGAACTTATAGGGGCCGTGGCTGAGATCGAAGCGCGCGACGTAGCCGCGATCCTCGGGTACCTCGTCGTAGGGGAAGGTCGGCTCTCCCTTCTCCCATGACTGGAAGTACGCGAGCGACAGCCTCGCCTGCGGGTGCAGGAGGGCGGTGGCGCCCAGGACTCCTCGATACCACGTGTAGCGGTCGTCGCCGATCCTCGTCGAGCCTTCTCCCCTGAGCGTCAGGTGGACCCCCCTGCTCACCCGCACCGGCCGCGTGCCGAGGACTGGCGTGATGACGAGCCTCGTGTCGGTCCCGATCTCCTCACCATGCGCCCTCTCGTAAGCCAGTTGGAGCCGGGCCCCCAACGCACGGCCGAGGCCCTGCCCTCCCTCTATCCCGATGGAGATGGGAGTGTCCAGGGTCTGACTCTCGCCCTCTGCGTCTTTGTAGAGCCGGTTCGCGGCCGTGTACGCGCCCACGAACAGCTTTCGCTCGAAGAGCCTGGAGTTCTCCTCCAACGGCTCCTGGTTGCCCACCCGGTAGTAGTAGCTGCCCAGCGAGTTCTCCTGCAGCGCAGTGGCCGGCATGAACAAGTCCAGCTCATTCGTGACCGCGAGGAGGTTGTAGTTGAGGCCCACCTGGTACTCCGGCGACTGCCCCTTGGTGGTCGAGATCCCGAGCGAACCTGTATAGCGGCCGCCGAACTTCAGCGAGTTCCAGTAGCTGAACGATATGCCGCCTTCCTTGAAGCCGATCGAGGGCGGCCTGAGCCACATGATGGTCGGCGAGCTGCCCCGCGGCTTCGTCGGCCGGCCTCGATCGGCCTCCTCGCCCTTGTCCTCGGCCGGTGGCTCCAGCTCGCGGTCTCCAAACTTCCCCGCCGGCACGTGAAGGATACGCAGTTTGATGCCCTCTATGTGGGTCACCTCGCAGCTATCGCGCCGCAGCGTATCGGCCGACACGTCAAGCAAGAAGATTCCCAACGTCTTGATCCCGGCCCTGAGGTCAGATGCCTCCCACTCCACTCCCTCGATGGAGAACTCTTCGGCACGTACGTCGATCATGTGGCCACCAAGTCGCAGGCCCCTGGCGAAGCCCGCGCCGCGCTTCTCGTCAGCCGCGATCTCGGAGCAACTCAGCCGGAATGCCGGGTCGGTGATCCTGAAGCCGCCGAAGGCCCTGAACACCTTGCCATCCGCCGATCGGACGAGGTCCACAGCCCGGAACTCCGTCGCTGCAGGCGTCTCGTAGACAGATGGCGGGAGCGAGAACACCGTGTCCTGCTTCGGCTGCAGGAGCAGCATTCTGACGTTCAGCTCGCCCCCCGCCTCGAACCCGACATAGATGACGTCGGCGAGGTAACGCGCGAACTGAGCATAGACCACTCGATCCTCGGCGACCACACTCTCCAGCTCGGCCATGGTTATGGCTTGGCGGTCCAGATCTGCGCTGCCAATGGACTGTCTGCGGGCCGCGACTTTATCCACCCACGCCACATGCCTGGATATCTCATCGCGAACTGCCAAGTCTGTCTCAGACTGCTCACACCCCCGCCCGAAGGCGATGATCTCGTCCACGTAGCTTCCGAATGTTGACACGTCGGAAGCGGTGAGAGCGGCCAGCAGCACGAGACGGTCGAGCTGAGTGGCCAGGTCGAGGTTCGCGCTGGGGTCGAGAGCTGCCAGCAGGTCGGCAATCCGATCCGAGTGTTCCTTCAGGGCGGAGCTGCAGCCACTGGTACACAGGGCGCTGAGGATCTCCGAAGCCTGTGGCGACAGCCAGAGAGATGTCAACCCGGGATGCTCGAGCACGGCGCTGACGAGCTCTTCTTGGACAGTCGGCTCGGGCTGGCCGAAGACCGTGCGGACGCCGAGCAATCGCAGGCGAACGACGTGGGCGCGAGCGCCAGCCGCGGACACATCATCGATCAGTTCCTGCAAGCGGTCTGCGGCCTTCTCGCGCGCGACGGGATCGTCGAACAGCCCCTCGAATGTCCCCGTAGCGAGATCTTCAACTGACAGGGCCTCGAACGCCACGCTCTCGGCATGCTCCACGACGAGCTCGCGGTAGGAGTCAACCGTGGCGCTGGGATCGAGGAGCAGTGCGTCTCGCTCCCGCGTGAAGTCACCGAGTTGGCTGCTGAAGCCAGGTGTGGACGTAGGCACCCGCGGGCAACTGAGCCAGAGACACAGCAGCAGTGCTGTCGATGGCATGAACACGCCGATTCTCTCCTCGTTAGTCTCCCCAACGCCGTCCCGGCCGATCTACAGGCAAGACGGGACAAGGCCGCCGTACGGGCGCCGTTCGCGGGACACTGGCATGGCCCCTTCTCGCCCGAAGAACCCAGTCCTGGGTCGCTCCCGCGCCAAAGCGGAGTCGTCCACAGGGCCTTGGCGCTTCGCTGGCTCCTGCGTGGGCCCTCCCAAGCCGCCCAATGGTCTCGTGTGGTAGAATGTCCGAGGTCCGCAGACAAGCCTGGAAGGCTGTCAGCAGTGTCCCAAAGCCCCTTGACGGCCACAGTCTGTCTCGATCGCACCGGGAGCAAGAAGTACAGGGCGGGCGCGACCTGTTTGGCGAATTCGCGAGAGTAGTATGCGAAGGGCTCTACTCCGGCCTGTGGGCCGACTGAGGGGGCCGATGGCTGAGGCCGATGTGACGAGCGTCGAACTGCCGGACGAGCGGGAAGCCACGGACCGACTGCTTCGCGGGCTCCACAGCGCGGAACCTGCGGCACACGCGGAGCTGTGCGCCCGCTTCGGCCGGCGCCTTCACAGGTTCGCGGCGAGACGGCTCCGGGGTGACGCGGAGCTCGCCGAGGACATCATGGTGGCCACGCTCGCCGATGGAGTCAGGAACATCGCTCGCTTCGACCCCCGCAGAGCAGTGTTCTCGGCCTGGCTGTTCGGCATCGCTCGGCGCCACGTCACGGCAGAGCTTCGCCGGCAGAGCAGGCGCAAGTCGGTGCCGGCCTCGGCCCAGGTCTCAATGCACTCACTGCCAGAGCAGCACGCAACAGGCGACGTGGCCGAGGACGTCACAGGGCGAATCGAGGCCAAGCGCCAGGTGGCGATGTTGAGAGAGCATCTTTCGGAGATTGAGATGGAGGTCCTGGTCCTGCACTGCGTGGATCAACTGTCGCTGAGAGAGATCGCACAGGTGGTACGTCGCTCGGAGCGAGGGATCAAGTCGCTTCTGCATCGAGCCAGACAGAAGGCCCGAGAAAGGCTAGGGGCCGATGAGCACTGACCGATTCGACGAACAGATCGCATCTCTGCTTGACACTGCCGAGCCGACGCCTGAGCTGCAGCCCGGCTGGGAGCAGCGGGCGATGGCGGCGATGGCGGCAGCGGCGGCCGGGCCGGCGAGGCGGGCACCGCGGCTGGTCACGGTGATCGTGGTGGCCCTGGTGCTGATGCTCCTGGCGGCGGCCGTGTTCGCCGCGGTGCGGTACTTCCTTGTAGAGGGGACCCTCCGGTTCACAAGCGTGCAGCCTGCAGGACCGGGCGGCCCGGGAGGAGAGGTGTCGCACTTCCTTAGCCAGGGCGAGGAGTGGATGACATCCGAGGGCATCGCCTTCGATGCGGATATCTCCCCAGACGGGCGCGAAGTCGCCTATTCATTCAGAAGAGGAGATCCCTGCGACTGGGCTCACATCGTGGTGGAGAAGACGGATCGCTCGGCGATCGTCGATCTCAGCGGGAAGGCCGGCATGCACGGGGTCAGCTGCGCGCCGAACTGGTCGCCGGATGGCCGCATGATCTCCTTCATGCACTTCGATCCGACGCCGGGGCAGCGGCCGTGCAACGCCGAGAGGCATCTCTGGGTGATGAATGCGGACGGCTCCGGAGCCCACCAGGTGACTCCTAAAGGCAGCCCCCGTACAGACAGGGCACACTGGTCCCCAGACGGGTCTCGCCTTCTGACCCACCTGGACGGCGTAGGCACGATCATCACCGACATCTGGGGACAACACATTGAGGTAGCTCCCTATGTCGGCATGAACCCCAGATGGTCGCCCGATGGCACCATGATCGTGAGCGCCCACAGCCGCGCGGGGGAAGTGGACGGCAGGCCGGGACAATGGCACCAAGTCGTGGTCACGGACGGGAACGGCAACCATCCCAAGGTGGTGGTCGAGCACTTCTTCGCCTTTGGGGACTTGGAGGCAGGCTACCCCGGGCCGAAGTCCGGCAAGAGCCTGGCGGAATGGGTGGACGACGCGCTCTGCTACGTAGGCCCCAGGGATGCGGTTTTCTCGCCCCGGAGCGACAAGATCGCCTTCCTCGCCGCGATGCCGTACGACCCCAGCGGACCTCACTTCCTCTCACAGGTCGAGGTGTGGCTCTACGACCTGAACACGGACGAGACCACGCGGCTCACCAATGACGACATGGAGCAGGACTCGTTGTTCTGGCGTGCCGAGACCACGGACCGCGTCGGACCCGAATGGGAGGAGTCCGCGCCTCCTCGCTGACATCGGGCACATAGGTATGCATGTCAACTGAGCGTGTCGACAAACCAATGTTCGCGCATCGCTTCAGGCGTAGACTGGCAAGGCTATGGCTGGTCGCGGCAGCATGTCTGCTGGTAGCGGCGAGCCCAACTCCGGCGCTGGCCCTGAGTTACGTCGATCTCGTTCTGAGGCTGATCGACCTGGAGGCGCTTGCGGTGCTGCCTGCACCGGGAGAAGGCTGCCTGCAATGGTCGAGCCATGATCGCGCCAGCCGCTACGACGCTTGTGCAGACAGGTATGTGGACTGGGACGCGAATGACGATGGCCACGGCGTCATCCGGAAAGAGGGCGTGTCGTATGTCCTTGCCGAGATGGAAGGACCTGGCTGCATCTACCGGATCTGGTCGGCCAATCCCGGTGACGGCCATGTGAGGATCTTCCTTGACGGTGCCGCTGAGCCAACGGTGGATCTGCCATTCCGCGCGTACTTCGATCTGCGCTCTCCTCCGTTCGTCTATCGCTCTCTTGTCCACACCGCAGCCGGTGGATACAACTGCTACGTTCCTATCCCCTTCCAGGAATCGTGTAAGATCACCGCGGACGAAGGCTGGGGCGACTACTACCATTTCACCTACGTGATATTCCCCAAGTCTGAGCCGATTCCGACCTTCAGGCGCAATCTGTCCCCTGAAGGGGCAGCGGCGCTGCTGGCCGTGGACCGGTTCCTGGCAAACAAGCTCGGCTCCGATCCGGCTGGCCGTCGGCCCGGAGAGGTGACAGACGAAGTGACCGTTACTCTCCCCCCGCAACAAGAAGCCGTCGCCTTCACGTTCTCCGGGGAGAGGGCGATAACGGGCCTCAGAGTGAAGCCCCTCGGCGATGGGGGAGATCTGGCCTCAGCCCTGCGCGAAGTAATCCTGAAGATCAGGTGGGATGGGGAACCAGACCCAAGCGTATGGGCCCCACTCGGCGATTTCTTCGGAACCGCTCCTGGCATCAATCAATATAGGTCGTTGCCTCTGGGCATGACCGACGATGGGTTCTACTCCTTGTGGTATATGCCATTCGCGGTCGAGGCGCTGGTCGAAGTGGCCAACGAAGGTACTCATCCGATCACGCTCGAGTTCAGCGTGACCCACGCGCCTCTATCGCGCCCCATTCATGAACTGGGCCGCTTTCACGCAAAATGGCACCGCGACTCCATGTTGCCGACCAGACCGGACCGCATGATCGACTGGACCGTCCTCAAGGTTCAGGGACGAGGCCGGTTCTGCGGAGCGATGCTGCACGTGTGGAATCCGAGAGGAGGGTGGTGGGGAGAAGGGGACGAGAAGTTCTTCGTTGACGGCGAGCGCTTCCCCTCCACGTTCGGCACTGGTAGTGAGGACTACTTCGGCTATGCGGGGAGCAACTCAAGCCTGTTTGAGCACGCATACCACAACCAGACACTGTGCGAGAACGGCAACGTTGGACATGTGTCGGTCAACCGTTGGCAGATCGCCGACAGCGTGCCATTTCAGACGTCGTTTGAAGGCGTGATTGAGAAGTACTTCCCTAACAGCCAACCCACCTTGTACGCTTGCATGGCGTACTGGTACCAGGGCCCTGCTGGGATTGACCCATACGGTCCTGTGCCGGTCGCCCAAAGAGCAGGATGCTACAACTACGTTCCGGTGGCAGTGCCAGGCGCTCTCGAGTAGGGGGACTCCGGATTCGTTCGCTCACATCAGGCATCCGGCTTGAAGTGGTCACTCAACGCTGGCATGACCTGCCTATGTCAGGCAGTGGCGATACCTCAGTCCCTTGACGAGGACCAATGGTCTCCAACGGCGTATTGCGCCCCGGGGGTAGCGCACATGAGAGCGAAGCTCGCCTCGGCAGCGTTCCTGGCTCTCCTGATGGTCTCGTCCCCGGTCCTCGGGGCCGACGATGTCTCGGCTGGCACCCAGCGGCCTACGCCCCGACTCTGGGACCAGTGGCAGCCTCAGACCGACAGCTCCGACTCGCGGCTTGACAGCACCTCCGTTTCGGTCTGGGAGCGCGACATCACCGTCGCCGATCTCCTTTCCCGCCTGTCCGAGCAGTCCTTTGTGCAACTGAGCGCGGTCGAGGACCTCCTCTCCGTCCGCGTCAGCATCTTCGCCGAGGACCGCATGCTGAGCGGGGTCATGTGGACCCTCGCCCGGCTTTTCCACGGCTACTGGGCCTGCGAACGTGAACGAGCGCCGACGGATCGCGCCTACGTTCTGGCCCAGCACGGACTGCAGCCGTATTCGGTCGACGAGCTGGGGGATCTCCCCTTTGTACAGCTCGCGGAGGCGGCCAGCGAGAGACTGCGAAGCGATCTGCAGGCGCAACTCCCGATCTATCAGACGGCCCTCTCCCTCAGTCCAGAGGAGCTGCTGCGGCGGCACGAGGAAGCGCACCCGTGGCTGTGCGCGAACCTTCTCGATCCGGACACTCGGCCCATGGTGGAGGCCATCTGTGGTCTGGACGAGGCCCAGAGGGAGCAGCTGCTGGCGCGCGGCCTGGCGGTGATCCCACTGAACCAGATAGATGCTGCGTGGCGGCAACGTCTCAGCGACAAGGCGACGGGCAGCTGTCCCTCCCGTCGGCATCGAGAGAAGGAGGGCGCCGAGCATCCAGAGTACCCGCCCGACTACACCATCGCCATCTTGCGGTGGAATGGGCCGGACATCGGGGTATTCCTCCGGTCAGCGGAAGGCTCTAGCTCAACGCCGAGCCAGGTCACCTGGCCTTGGTCTTCAGTGGAAGGCCGCAGCTCGATGCTGAGCCGGGTCACCTTTCTTCCCCTCGACCCGCCGGACAAGCCTCGCCGACGCCTGATCGAGCTCGGCTATGGAGACGACGATCCCGAGCGCCTGGCGGCTATCGAAGAGGAGGCCCGCGCCTGGGAGGCGGCAATGGCGGAGAGCGAACACCCCGTTGTCGAGTTCTTCTCCACAGTGTTCGGTCCTGCCGCGTCTGATGACGAAGACTCCGACCTCGATCCGTTCCTGCCGGCCTGCGATCAGATCCATCCCTCCCTCTCGACTGCACTCGACCTCTCCGGGATGGACGGCGACCGCTTCGCCCTGGCGGTCCTTCTCGAGCAGGTCGCCCGCCAGTGCGACCTCCGGGTCGTCGCTCACTGCCTCCCCCCGGAAGACTGCATGATCTCCCGGCCAAGCGTTGACATCCCGGAGGTTACGCTGGGCACACTCCTCAACGCCGTGCGCAAGCAGCAGAGCGCAGAGGATTATGCCCTCTCCTGGAGCTTCCACGGCACCTACCTTGTCATACGGCAGACAGATATCGAGTTGATCCGGCAACAAGGTACGGAGTGGTGGCGGGAGTGCCATCCGGTCCTCATGAACTTGGGCGAGGACATCGCCGGTGCCATCGCAGCCGCCGGCATAGCCATGTCCGGACGATGATCCTGCCCACTGCGTAGTCCGCAAGGCCTTGCCATCGGAAGAGGCGGCCTCCTCTCCATGGCGTTCCCGAAGCCGACAGCAGGAAGCGATCTCCGGCGCGCGACCTGTTCCTCAGATCCGCGAGAGTAGTCTGTAGAAAACGCCACTCCACGCGGGTCACCGATCTAGGGAGGCAGAGGGAGGACAGAGCGATGCGAGAGTTCATTGGGCGGAGGCGTCGGAATGCCATGGGGAGCGCGGCGGCCGCCGCGGGCGGAGTCGGCGCTGTGGCGGGGTTGATCGACTGTCACGTCTGTGGCGCGCCCAACGGCGTGCACCGCGAAGGATGCTTCAACTGCGGCTCCCTGCTGGTGTCGGCCGAGGGCGCGGCCGGCGCGGACATGGAGCGCCTGGCTGCGGGCGGGGATGACGAGCCCGGGCGCGTCGTCTACGTTCTTGAATGACACCGGCCCGGTGGCGAGGCCGCGAGGGCGACAGGCCGCCTTGTGTTCCCCTCTCCCCATCAGCTCAACGCCGCTCCGCGGCCTCGCCCGGTCCCACGAAAGCGGGTCCCCCGACGGCCGAGAAGTGGGCCGTTCGCCCCTATGGCGCCAGTGGGCCCGGTGTTAGGCTGAAGGCAATCGCGGAGCAGGAGGAGGGGAACATGAGAAGCCTAGCACTTGTCGTGGGCGTTCCTGCCCTGCTGTGCATGATTGCAGGCACCTGCTGGGCATCGGGGTCGGCGGAGCCACAGGCGGAGCCGACGCGCGTGAGTGGGGCAGTCTGGGTGCTGCCGCCAGCCTATGAGTTCCCGGTGTCAGGCGGCGGGCACCTCAGCCTGGAGATCGGCGTGACCCCGGGGCTGTGGGAGCCGGGCCGCCAGTCAGGGGACACCTTCGGCCCCAGAGTCGGTGCCTTCGTGTACCCCACTGGAAGACTGGAGGGGCTGGCCCTCTATGTGGGCCTGGGAGACGCCGGTCCCGAACTTGGGCTCTGGTGCGTGTGGCGGCGTGACGTCGGCGATGGCTCCTCGGGCCGCAACCGTGCCCTGTCGTTCCGCCTCGGCATCGGGGCAGTCGAGAGCACAGACGTCCACTGGGCCGCGCCCGTGATGCTTGGTCTCGGCGCGTCAGTGGGGTTCAGCTTCTAGGTGACGTGAGTTCCGCGCGTCACCGGCCCATCGGTGGTGCGATGAATGAGTGTCAACGACAGGAGGCGACACATGGTGCGATTGTGTGACGTGATAGCGACCGCAGTCCTGTGCCTGTTGGCGGCCTCATTGGCCTGCGGTGCCGAGGCCGCGATGCAGGAGGGCGCGACGCAGCACCAGGTCAGCGGGGAAGCTGCCGCGCCAAGTGCAGCAGAGGGAGAGCCGGCATCCGATGAGGCCAAGGGACGCGCCGAGCAGAAGGCGCGCACGCGCCGCGAGAGGGAGGAGGATGCCCTCCCGGATGTTTGCCTCGGCCGCATGGGCGCCCGCGCCGGCGGACTCGTATACGCGCCGGCCCGCACAGAGCACGGCAACGGCTTCGGCGCGGAGTTCTACTGGTGGCGAAAGGACGGCCGCCTCTCAGGTGGGGCGCTGTGGTTTGCCGGGTCCTTGGCGCCCATGCCAGACGTGGACGCGCCCATCCCCCACGCTGACTTCACCCGACGAGGATATGACAGCAGATGGGGTGTGCTGTACCTCTTCGGTCGGGACGACGGTCAGGTCGCGCTCGTCGGCGGCCTCGGGCTGGCCATCGTCAAGGTCGACTACATCGACACGAGCACGGTCACTGGCTGGACCTGGGACGGCGGCACCAGAGCCACCTACGGCCTCCAGGCGCAGGTCGGCGCCCTGGTACATGCGGGCGACAACGCAGCCATCCGCCTTGGATACGACTCGCAGTTCGGCGGATTCATCGGCCTGAGCCTCGGGTTCTGAGGGAGACGAGCAGATGGCCGACTACTATGCGGCACCGGATCTCTTCGTTTTCCCCTCTCCGACTTACACGATGGGGCTTGTGCTCGTCGAGGCCATGGGAGCGGGGCTCCCGTGCGTTGCAGTAGGTGAGTATGGTCCAGGCGAGGTCGTGATCGATGGTGAACCGGGATTCGTCGTTCCCTTCGACGAGCAGCGCTTTGCCGAGGCGACGGCGGAGCTGCTGACGGACCGGCATCTGCGCCATCGGATAGCGCGTGCAGCGCAGCAGCATGCGAGTGATTTCGATCCGCTCCTCGCTGGCGACGCAATGCTGGCGGCCTACGAGGAGGCCGCCGAGTTGCGTCGTGGCAACGAGAGCCGGTTCAGCTTGCGCACACAGCGTCGAGAGCTGAGCGCGACCTGCGTCGCTAACTCGCGAGAGTACTCTATAGATGACTCAAGTCCCGTCTGAGCAACGATCTGGGCAGACAGAGGGAGGACAGAGCGATGAGAGAAGTCACACGACGAAGATGGCGAGCCTTGATCCGGAGCACGGTATCGGCCGCGGCGGGGGCACTGGGGATACGCAGAGTGCTGACGGACTGCCCGATCTGCCGCGCGCCCAATGAGCAGCACCGCGAGGGCTGCTTCAACTGCGGCTCCCTGCTGCAGTTGCCCGAGAAGGCAGTCGACGCGGGCATGGATCGCTTGGTTGTAGGTGGCGATGACCGGCCGGGACGCGTCGTCTACGTTCGCGTCTAGCTCAGGGACGACGTCGGCTGGGATCGACAGATCGCGAGGGCGCTGGCCGCGAGGGACGCCGCAGGGCCGAACTAGAAGCCAGCGCATGGAAGGGGGAGGTCTCGGATGAGACGAGCACTGTTGGTGGTTTCCGTGGTAGTGCTGTGGAGCAGTCTTGCTGCCCCGGGAATACAGTCTGCCGCAGCAGGGACAGTCGACCCGTTTCGGGTTGTGCATACTGATCCCGTCTGGGTGCCTACTGTCCTCGAGGTGAATGAGTGGGTGCACGACGGCATCAACGCGGCCGCCGATGGCGTAGCTTTGCAGAACGTGCCCGGCGTGAAGCGCTGGGCCTGGGGATATCCCGCGGGCGAGCCCTGTGGACGAGGGCAGACCCTGCGCTTCGTCGTCGTGGGCGCGCCCCAGTTGGTGGCCACCGTGGCCGGTTGGACGGCGGCATGGGACGAGGCGACCTGGGCGCGCATCCAGCTTGACCAAGACGACGTGGCAGCAGAGGTGACGCGGAGTGTCGCGGCCCGTTGGCGGCGTGGACACTTGCTTGTCGCCGTCGGCATCCAGGGGCGACCCGAGCCCAACGGCGGATACCGGCCGGCTGTGGCTATACACTACGACAACGCGTGGCGATGTCGACATGAGGGCGGCTTCTCTACCCTGGAGGGCTTCGTCAAGGTCGGGGCCTCAGAAAGGGGGCGGACAGCTCTGTGGGCCACGGCACGTGTGATCAGAGACGCGCTGGACTGCTCTCTCTTCAGCGACGTCGAGAACACAGTCGTCGCACTGCTCGAGTTGCAGCGAGTGTCACCCGGGCCCCTCGACATCCCATTCGACCCACGGCTCCCCACCCCGACCGTACAGCGAGCAGGTTGGGCGCGAGTAGCCGTGGGGGATCCGGACAGCCTGCGATATGTCGACCTACGCCTCGACGCCGAGTAGGAGCGCTGTAGATACGCGGGCCGAGCCGGGCACTGAGGGGAACTCAGCGCCCAGGTGCTGGGCCACGGAGAAGCAGAGACTCAAGGGGGATGAGATGAGACGCTACATCACCGGGCTTCGACTCACCTCGGGCGTTCTGGCTGCCGCGTCCTGCCTGCTCTTCTGCCTTTCGTCTGCGCAAGCCGGCACCACCGAGCGCGTCAGCGTCAGCGCCACGGGCGCACAGGCAGACGAGTGGTCGCGCAGCCCATCCGTGAGTGCGGACGGCCGCTTCGTCGCCTTCTACTCCACCGCCTCCAACCTGGTGCCCGGTGACGCCAACGGCGCCCACGATGTCTTCGTGCGCGACAGAGCGACTGGTACGACCGTCCGCGTGAGTGTCAGCACTGAAGGGCAAGAGGGAGAGGGCGACTCGAGATGGCCGGCCGTCAGCGCGGATGGCCGTTTCGTCGCCTTCGAATCCATAGCTGCCAACCTCGTGCTGGGCGACACGAACGGCAGCATGGACATCTTCGTGCACGACGCGGTCACCGGCCAGACGGAGGCCGTTAGCATCGACGAGCAGGGCTTGCCGGGCAATGGCTGGTCGTGGAAGCCGACTATCAGCGCAGACGGCAGG
This sequence comes from Candidatus Hebobacteria bacterium, assembly GCA_029821885.1. GTDB lineage: Bacteria > Armatimonadota > Hebobacteria > Hebobacterales > Hebobacteraceae > Hebobacterum. The sequence goes on along the minus strand of JALGXV010000012.1, from coordinate 8,502 downwards.
TTCGTGGCCTTCGCCTCTCACGCTACGAATCTCGTACCGTTCGACGCCAACGGCGAGGAGAGCGATATCTTCGTCTGCGACAGGGAAACGGGGCAGATGGAGCTGGCCAGTGTCAGCAGCGACGGGGCGCAGGGCAACGAGGATTCCGGCCACGATTGGGCGCGCGCCGCCATCAGCGCAGACGGTCGCTGTGTGGCCTTCGTCTCGGATGCATCGAACCTCGTCCCGGGCGATACCAACGCCCTCCGAGACGCGTTCGTCCGCGACCGGCACGCCGGGCTGACCGAGCGAGTCAACCTGAGCAGTGACGAAGAGCAGGCGGACGGCCCTTGCGACACCGACGGCTTCACTCACGGTGATGTCTCTATCAGCGCCGACGGCCTGTTCGTCGCGTTCGTCTCACAGGCATCCAACCTGGTGCCCGGCGACACCAACGGCGTGTCCGATGTCTTCGTGCGGGACCGGGACGAAGAGAAGACCTACCGCGTGAGCGAGGGCTATAGAGGACAACCGGCGGATGGCCCCTCCTCAGACGTTTCGATCAGTGCGGACGGGAAGTTTGTCGCGTTTGCGTCGACCGCGAGCGACCTCGTGCGACAGCGCGTGCCGGAGTGCTCAAGCATCTACCTCTATGACAGGTCGCGGGGCACGACAGCACTCATCAGTGTCGCCCCCTCCGGTGAGCCGAGCTCAGCTGACGCCATGCATCTGTGTGTGTCAGCCGACGGCCACTTCGTGTGCTTCGTTTCGGAGGCCACGGATCTCGTGGCTGGAGACACCAATGACACCTGGGATGTCTTCCTTCACGACCGCGTGCACACGGCCGCCTTCAACGACATTCCGTGCGTCTACTGGGCCGACGGCGAAGTCGAGTCGTGCGTCAGCGCCGGCATCGTGACCGGCTATCCCGACGGCCTCTATCGGCCCAAGTGGGCGCTCACCCGGGACCAGATGGCGGTCTACATTGCCCGCGCCCTGGCTGGCGGGGATGAGAACGTCCCCCCCGGGCCGGTTGAAGCGACCTTCGACGATGTCGCCACAGGCCACTGGGCCTTCAAGTACGTCGAGTACTGTGTTGCCAACGACGTCGTCCACGGCTTCGGCCCCGTAACATACGGCCCCGCTGTGATAGTCAGCCGCGATGCCATGGCTGTCTTCATCTCTCGCGCGGCGGCCGGTGGCGATGGCAATGTGCCGGACGGCCCGGCCGAGGCCGCCTTCGACGACGTGCCCACCGACCACTGGGCTTATCGGTACGTCGAGTACTGCGTGGAGAACGGTGTCGTCAGTGGTTACGAGGACGGCCTCTATCATCCGGAATGGGTGGCGACGCGGGACCAGATGGCGGTTTATGTCGCGCGGGCGTTCGAACTGTCGGTGTGACGTACGAGCGCACGAGGGGAGACGAGCAATGAAGACACGGCTCCTGTGGTTTCTGGCGCTGTCGGGCCTGGTCGCGATGGGCGCATCAGGCTGTGACGAGGACGTGCCGAGCAGCGGCGCATCCGTGTCAGCCGTGCCCACAGAACACCGAGCGGCCTGGGCCGACGTCGAGACTATCAAGCTCGTGCTCGACGAGTCCTACGAGAAGGACGGCGAGCCATGGGAGGCCAGCATACGGCCCGCCATGGCCGATCTGATCCAGGCCGCGGGGCTCACTGTGACTGAGCAAGGTGAAGCCGACGCGGAGCTGAGCATCACAGTCTCAGGCGAGCAATCTCCAGCGCTCCCCCCTGAGGGGCCGATGTCCCACTTCTCCCGTCGATGGTTCGGGGCCGAGCACATGGCTAAGGTAGAGGCCAACATGGTTCTGACGGTCAGTGACTTGGACGCCGTGAGCGCGACCTCAGACGAAGCAAGGTACTTCGAGTCCGAGACACCGGAGACGCCTGTCATCATGCTGGCCAAGGATCGCGCGGCGCGCGCGTTCCTCACTCTGCTGGCGCGCCTGGACCCGGATGTGTACTGCTCCTTCCTCGAGTCGGATGACCACTTCGTTCGCAGGTCTGCCTTCGGCGCAGCGGCAGACTTCGGCGGCCCGCCCGAGGCCATACTGGTCGAGGTCCTCACGAACCGAGGGGAAGCGGTAGAGATGCGGAGTTGCGCCGCAGCGGCACTGACAAATGTCATGCCGATCTCGGAGGTAGCTCTATCGGCGTTGCTGATCGTGCTCGGCGACACCGATGACGAGGCAGAGGTCCGGGCGGGTGCTGCTACCGCCCTTGGCCACGCCCGCGATGCCCCTGACGCGGTCTTGCCGGCGCTTGCCGACGCCCTCAGTGACGACGAGGAGTTGGTCCGCGCATCGGCCGCCCTTGCCCTGGCCTGGGGGGACGTAGAGCCTTCGGCAGACGCGACGCTGGACGCCCTCGTCGAAGTGCTGGATGACGACGAGCCAGTCGTGCGATGCTTTGCCGCCGGCGCGCTCGGGCGCATCGGCCCCTCCGCGGAGGCCGCCGTGCCACAGCTCGCCGAGGCGTTGGAGGACGATCACGAGTTCGTACGGGCGGCCGCCGCTCAAGCTCTCGGGGAGATTGGCCCCGCGTCGGAGCCCGCGATCCCGGCACTCATCGAGATGCTGAGCGAGTGTGATCGAGATACGCGGGTGACGGCCGCCAACGCTCTCGGGAGAATAGGGCGTAAGCCGGACGACGTAGTACCAGCGCTCCTCAAGGTGCTGAACGACGAGGAAGAGGACGGCACGGTGAAGACGTTCGCGGGCCAGTCGCTGGATGAGATGGCACCCGCGGCCGTGCCGCTCCTGATCGATGCCTTGAAGTCCGGCTCTCCGACGGCACGAAGGTGGGCCGCCAGGGCCTTGGGGGAGGCCGGTCCCGCGGCGGAGGCCGCGATCCCGGTCCTGTTCGAGGGGATGAAGGATGAGGACCCACGTGTCCGAGCCGCGGCCATCCGAGCCTTGATGGACATTGGCGTTCCCCCCAACGACGTAGTCCCGCATCTCGTTGAGGCGCTGAACGACGGGTCACCGTACGTGCGCGAGGATGCCGCGTGGGCCCTGGGGCAGATCGGGCCCGAGGCGAAGGCAGCGGTCCCGGCGCTGGAGGGGCTGCTGACTGACGAGGATGAGGGCGTGAGGAAGTCGGCGCAGTCGGCGCTGGCGAGAATCGCCGGCGACTAGCGGCGCGAGAACGCGGCGCCCGGCGGCAGAGAGGAAGGCAGGAGATGAGAGCGCGAGTGCTGGCATTCGTGATGGTGCTGGAGCTGATCCTGATCGCCGCCGCGAACGCGGGAGAGGGCCTCCCGGGTCCCAAGGCGGTTATTCCCTCTGTATCGGAAGCACACCGTGCCGCCTTCTCGGAAGTGAAGACGATCAGGCTCGTTCTGCATGAAGAAGACGTCGAGGAGGCAGAGCAGGCCGATGTCGACCTGTGGGAAGCGGTCGCTGGTGTGCTCGAATTGGTGGGCCTCGACGTGGTAGCGGATGGACCTGCTGATGCAGAACTCGTGATTACAGCGTCGGCCATGCACTACCCACCCGGCACGAGCGAGATAGGGGCCGAGGCCACGGCCGAAGCGACTCTGACGATGAACGAATGTCCGCCGCTACGGGCGACCTGGTGGGAGGCTCGGCCGGACATGTCTGACATCCCCGCGGCGCCGCGGGCATCGGCTACCTTGGCTCGGGAGATCGCGCGGAATAGCTGTGCCCGGTCATTCCTCTGCCTCTTGGCGGAGCTTGACACGGACGCGTTCTGCTCGCTTCTCCAGGTGGATGACGAACTGGGCCGGAGCTCGGCCCTTTTCGTCACCGGACAATGGGCTGGGGCGCCAGCTGTGCCGCTGGTGATAGAGACGCTGAAAGACCCAGACGAAACATGGCGGAAGCGAGCGGCCTACATCCTCGGGGAGTGCGGGCCTGTGGCAGAGCCCGCGGTGCCGGCGCTCATCGACGCGCTGGCAGACGAGGATCCCTCGGTCCGGGCGTTCGCCATCCAGTCGCTGGGACAGATCGGCCCCGCGCCCGAGGTCTTCGTTCCGCTGCTGGCCGATGCTCTCGAGGACGACGACGAGGGGGTTCGGATGATGGCCGCCGGGGTCCTCGCGAACATCGGACCGTCGGCAAGTGGCGCGGTGCCGGCGCTGGCCGACGCTCTCGAGGACGACGAGGTGGGGGTGCGGGTGTCTGCCGCCGTGGCCTTGGCGAAGATCGGACCGCCTGCACGTGGCGCCGTGCCGGCGCTGGCCGATGCTCTGGACGACAGCGAGGCGGCGGTGCGGGGGTTCGCCGCCGCGGCCTTGGGGAAGATCGGTGCAGGAGCCGAGCTCGCGGTGCCAGCACTTGCGGAGATCCTGACCGATGGGGATCTGGGTGTGCGCATCATGGCCACCAAGGCGCTGGGAGAGTTCGGCCCTGCGGCCCAGCCGGCGGTGCCAGCGCTTACGGAGGTGATGAGGGACCAAGAGCCGTTCCTGCGGATGGCCGCCGCTGCTAGCTTGGGAGACGTCGGCCCCACAGCAGCTCCAGCGGTGCCAGTTCTTACGGAGGCGCTGCGGGATGAGAAGTGGGCGGTGCGGGCCGCGGCCACTGGGGCACTGGGGAAGATTGGCCCCGCAGCGGAGTCGGCTGGCCCGGCCCTCATGGAGCTGCTCGAGGACGTGGACGCGCCCGTGCGGCTGAATGCCGGCTTGGCGCTGATCGAGACAGGCTTCTCGCCCGAGGCCGGTCTCCTGTCTATCATCCAAGTCCTGCGAGCCGAGGATCCAGATGTGCGAGAGGCCGCAGCCGGACGCCTGGGGGACCTCGGCCCCGCGGCGGCGGCTGCGATCCCTGCCCTCGAGCAGCTGCTGGAAGAGGAGAAAGACGCTTCCGTAAAGGAGGCGACGCGCGAGGCACTGGAGAGGATCCGTGGCAGTGACTAACAGTGGACCCAGTCAGGCGCGTCTGAGCCACACGGAATTGCCTGGGCGAGGCCTGTCGGTCTCGCCCAGAAGGAGAGCCGGGGGAGGTGGAACGACCACCACAAGCCCGGCGTGCCCGCCCGCTGGCCTGGCTGGCCCAGCCAGCCTCACGGTGATTGAAGACTGCTAAGCGGACGCGGTCGGGCCGATAGACTCGTCACTCCTCGGGCAAGGAGGAAGCTCCGATGGAAATCGTGCTGCTTGTCGTGTTGATCCTTGGCGCCGTTCTGGCCTTCCCAATGTACGTGTTGGCCCGCCTGAGCCAGCTCGGACAGGCCGTGCGGGAACTGAGGTCAGAGCTGGCCCGGCTCGGGCTGGCAGTCTGGCATCAGGAGCGGGAGCCTACTGCATCGCGCCCGGCCGGCCGCCCGTCGGAGCGGCCGGCGCGGCCAACTGCGGAGGAGTCACCGGTCGCCCCGAGCCCCGAGAAGCCGCCAACTCCGGCGCCGACGCCTCCCATCGTGACGCCGCCTCCGCCGCCTCCCACTCCCCTGGCCCCTGAAGTATCGAAGCCGCCGGAGGAGCCGCCAACTCCACAGCCCACGCCGCCGCCAATCGTTACACCGACTCCCCCGGCTCGCCGACTTCCGCGATTGCCTGAAGTGCCGGCGTTGCGGGGGGCGTCGTCGACTGCTGGACCTGCGCCGCCTACTGGCGTCACGCCGACTCCTCCTCCCCCGAAGCTCCCTGGGGTGCCGCCTCCCCCGGGCGGCCCACCAGCGTCACGATGGTGGGAGGCGTGGAGTGAGACTGAACTCGAGTCGCTGCTGGGCGCGAACTGGCTCAGCAAGCTTGGCATCGTGGCCCTGGCGGTGGCCGCTGCCTTCTTCCTGAAGTACGCCTTCGAGTCTGAATGGATCGGTCCCGCTGCGCGCATCGCAATTGGAGTGGCCGGGGCCGCAGCCTTGTTCGGTCTGGGACAGTGGCTCCTCTCGAAGCCGGCCTACCGTTCCTACGCGCAGGTGTTGATGTCGGGCGGCATCATCATCCTTTTCCTGTCCATCTACGCCGCCTACAACTACTACGAGCTCATCGGTCACACTGCCGCCTTTGCCGTGCTCGCACTAGCCGCGGTCGCTGCCAGTGCACTGGCGGTTGCCAACAACACCCAGGCGGTGGCCTTGCTTTGCCTCTCCGGCGCATTCCTCACACCCATACTCCTCCACGAACAGGGCGTAGAGCCTGGCGGCCTGGCGCGCCTCTATGCCTACCTTGCAGCCATCAATGTGTGGAGCGCCGTCCTGGTCAGATACTGCGGCTGGCACAGCCTCGCGGTGCTCTCGTTCGGCGCCACATGGCTCATCTTCTTCGGAGGAGGAGTACGGCACGGCCCGGACTTGCTCGTCACGGAGGCGTTCGCGGCCATCTTCCTTGCCTTCGCCTGCTACGGTGGTATGTCGGCCATCCGCAAGGCCGGCCAGTCTTCTCCTGAAGTCGAGCGGATCGGCGTCGGGATGATCCTCGTCGGCTGTCTCGCCTTCGCCGTCGCCAGCGCCCGCCTCTTTGCAGGCACCGCCGTCGCGGGGCTCCCCGGCCTGACCGGCCCCGGCCTGCTGCTCGCGTTGCTGCTTGCCAGCATGAGTACCGCACTGCCCAAACTGTCACAGGACGATGCTTTGGTGCGCAGTGTGTTCCGCTATCTGTCCGCGGTCGCCGTCCTCCTGCTCATTGGAATCGCGCTGGTGGCCGGCCAGCCTGTACCACGGGAGCAGGCACCGGTCGCCTTCGTGTTCGCGGCTCTCAGCTACTTCCTCTTCCTCGGCGTGGCCGTCGGCATGCAGCGGCAGACAGGGGGGGAACCCGGGGCGATCGCGTTGCTCTTCGCCACTGTCGCGACTCATCTGCTGGCCGCCTTTCGCACCCTAGGTGACATCCAGCTTTGGGGCATCCATGCCGCTCCGCTGTGGCTGCCCTTGGCTGGGGCCCTCACTCTTGCCGCCCTGTGGGCGGCCTCGGCGAAGGAAGACCGCTCCGTCACGTTCCGGGGAGCCGTCATCGCTTCGGCTCAGATACTCCCAGTGTTCGCGCTTGTCGCTGCGGTACCACTCCACGCCATGTGGCCTATGGCGCGGGGGATCGCTGTCTTTTCGGTTGAGTTCCTGCTCGTCTCTGCCGCTTGGCTGGCCGCGCGCCGTATCACCGTGCTCCCCGGTTTCCGAGCGGATGTCGCGGGAGCTTTCGGAAACGCGTTCGTCTTCTTTGGACTGCTGGCTGTGATCGCGGGCAGGCAGGAGCACAACGGGATCGTCCTCCTATCCGCGTGCGCGCTTGGGATGGCGGCCTACCATGCGCTGATAGGCGGAGTCTGCATGGCGGCGATCCGTGATGATTACCTACGCCGCCTCGTGTACCTGATAGTCGCGATCACGTTCCTCACAATCGCCATTCCTCTGCAGCTGAAGGGGAGCTACATCACCATCACGTGGGCGGCGGAGAGTGTGGGGCTGATCTGGGCCGGACTGGCCGCCAGGGAGTCTCGGATCCGCTGGTTCGGGATCGTCCTTCTGTTGCTTGCCGCGACAAAAGCGCTGCTCATGGATCTATACATACTCGGGCTTCCGTTCCTTTTCAATCCTCGCATCCTGTCGTGCGCCGCGATCGTCGCTGCGTCATACGTCTCCGCCTGGCTCTTGGCTCGCATCAAGGAAGCTGTTTCCGAGGATGAACGGATTCTAGCGGCCGTGTTTCTGTTCATCGGGACAGCGTTCGTCGCGATCTTCGGCAGTGTAGAACTCTGGCTCCACCTGGGGACCACCGTCCCCGTGGCCGGCCACCTGGCCGCTCAGCACTTCGTGCTCACCCTGTTCTGGAGCGCTCTCGCCGCGAGCGTCCTGGCCATCGGCGTGCTGCGACGCAACGCTTCGCTCCGAGCGTTCTCGCTCTTGCTGCTCACTCTTGCCATTGGGAAGGCGTTGTTCGTGGACCTCATGCTGGAGCCTGCGCCATTCCGTCCGCTGCTCAACACGCGCCTGCTCGCGGGGGCCGCTGTCGTCGCCGCCGCTTCGATCGCATCCTGGCTGCTCGCGCGGTGGCGAGAGGCCGTCTCCGAGTGGGAGGCTGACTTGCCGGCGGCCCTGGTGTTGGTCGCGAACACACTGGCACTGATGTTTGTCAGCCTGGATCTATGGCAGCATCTGGGCCTGGCGGCGAACCCCGCGGGTCGCGCGAGCGCCCAGCACTGCGGCCTCATCGTGTTCTGGAGCATCTACGCAGTGGTGGCTCTAAGCGTCTCGCTCGCGCGGGGGAACGCGCCTCTCCGGGTGTTCTCCCTAGTGCTGCTGGCGCTCGCCATTGGGAAGGCGCTGTTCGTAGACCTCCTGTTGGATCCCGAGCCATTCCGCCTGCTGCTGAACACCCGCCTGCTCGCAGGCGCTGCCGCTGTAGTTGCAGCCTCTGCGGCCGCCTATCTCCTCCACACGGTGAGAGATGCTCTCTCCAAGGAAGAGGCCGCCCTCGTGGGACCATTGGTCCTGGTCGCGAACGTGCTCGCGTTGCTCTTTGTCAGCGTTGACCTCTGGCAGCACTTCGGCGCTACGGCGCCTCATGCGGTACGCGGCAGTGCACAGCAGCTGTCTCTTTCGA
>JALGXV010000420.1 GCA_029821885.1 Candidatus Hebobacteria bacterium | reverse complement strand
CGGCAGGCGCGGTATTCTCTGTGCTGGCCGTCTTCGCACCTGGCCCGTACGCCGACGGCGTTTCCGTTTTCGACGATCACCTCCTCGCACTCGGTCTCTGTCATGAGCTCGGCGCCCGCGGCGAGGGCGTCGTTGAGGTAGTCTCGGGCCGTCCACTTCGCGCCGCACCTGCAGCCGAGATGTTCATTGGCCCCGCAGCAGCGGCCATCCTTGAATTTCGCCGGGTCGAGGAACTTGGCCATCGGCTCCCACCTGTAGCCCCTCTTGTTGGCGGTCTCCATCACCTGGATGGATGCCCCGCCCAGCAGGTGCTCGGGCAAAATCCCGGCGCGTGTTTCGAATCGAATCTCGTCGAGCCAGGGGGAGAGATCGATGCCGTAGCGGGAGGCGAGCCACGGCGGCGGCTCGGCTGCGCTGGCGCTGTAAAAGACGCTTGCCCCGCCTGTGGTGCTGGCCCGCAGCATCGCCAGGCCTTCCTTGGAGCGGCCCATGTCGAGAACGCGCAGCGCGGTCCGATAGCTGCCCAGGTTCTGATCGTCCTTCCCTCGCTCGAGAATCAGAATCTGCTTTCCGGCCCTCGCCAGCTCGCGGGCCACGGTTGCGCCCCCGGGCCCCGAGCCTACGACGATCGCATCGTATTCGGTGATCGGTCCTAGGGTCATCGTTCGCCTCCTACTCCAGCTCGACGATTTCTCTGTCCCGTAGATCGATGGACTCGGCCAGTGGCTTGCGGGGCAGACCCGGCATGCGGAGGATGTCGCCGGTCAGCACGACGAGGAAGCCGGCGCCGGCGTTGATCTGGATCTCGCGGACGGTGACCTCGAAGTCCTCGGGACGGCCGCGGAGCTTGGGGTCGTCCGAGAGGGAGGCGGGCGTCTTCGCGATGCATACGGGGAGTCCGGCGTAGCCGAGGCGCTCGACGTCGCGGAGGTCGCGCTTCGCGGCCTTGGTGAAGATGACGTCGCGGGCGCCGTACATCTTGCGGGCTACCGCGAGGATCTTCTCGGGCACGGGATCGTCGAGCGCATAGAGAGGCCGGAAGGGACGGGAACGCCTCTCGGCCTGCTGCATGAGCGCCTGAGCCAGCTCCGTCGCGCCGGCACCGCCCCGGGCGTGATGGTCGGAAACCGCGAACGGGACAGTGAGCTCATCGCAGTGTCGGCGGACGATATCGATCTCTTCCTGTGTGTCGTCCGCGAAACGGTTGAGAGCCACGACGGGGGACTCGCCGAAGTGTCGGATGTTCTCGACGTGCTTGTCGAGGTTGACTAGTCCCCGCCGAGCGGCCTCAGGATCGGGCTGTGCAAGGGCCTTCCTGTGGGCACCGCCGTGAAGCTTGAGTGCGCGCACCGTCGCCACGAGAACTACCGCTACCGTGTCGAGCCCAGCGGCACGGCACTTGATATCGAAGAACTTCTCGGCGCCGAGATCGAAGCCGAAGCCGGCTTCCGTGATGGCCCAGTCCGCCAGGTGAAGAGCCAGACGGCTCGCGATCACGGAGCTGCACCCGTGGGCGATGTTGGCGAACGGGCCGCCGTGGACGAGCACGGGCGTGCCCTCCAGGGTCTGCACGAGGTTCGGCCAGAGGGCGTCGCGTAGCAGCACGAGCATGGCTCCCGAGGCGGAGAGCTTCTCCGCCGTTACGGGCTCGCCCTCGTAGGTGAAGGCTACAAGGGTGCGCTCGAGCCGGGCGCGCAGGTCCTCCTCGTCCTCGGCCAGGCAGAGCATCGCCATCACCTCAGAGGCGGCGGTGATGTCGAAGCCGGTTTCGCGCGGCACTCCCTGACGATGGCCTCCGAGGCCGATGATGACGTTGCGAAGCGCACGGTCGTTCATATCGATCACGCGCCGCCACAGGATACGACGGGGGTCGATGTGGAGGCGGTTTTCGAAGTAAAGGTGATTGTCGAGCATGGCGGAGAGGAGGTTGTGGGCCGAGGTCACGGCGTGGAAGTCCCCCGTGAAGTGGAGGTTGATGCGCTCCATCGGGAGGACTTGGCTTCGACCACCGCCGGTGGCGCCGCCCTTCATGCCGAAACTGGGGCCCAGTGAGGGCTCGCGGAGTGCAAGGCAGGTGG
>JALGXV010000419.1 GCA_029821885.1 Candidatus Hebobacteria bacterium | reverse complement strand
GGTGGTAGAGGCCGTCTTCGTACCCCGTGACCACTCCGTTCTCGACGCAGTATTCGATATGTGTGCAGGCCCAGTGATCGGTCGGCACGTCGGGGAAGGTCTCGGGGTCGGCCGACACCCAGTCGGCGAGCGCGGCCTCGCCGCTCGGGACCACCAGGGCGCGGGCGATGTAGACCGCCATCTGGTCGCGGGTCACCTCCCACTCGGGCCGGTAGAGGCCGTCGTCGTAGCCAACAACGATGTCAGCGGAAGCGCAGGCCAGCACCTCGCTGCAGGCCCAGTGCTCGAAGGGCACATCGATGAATGTGACGGCGATGAGATCGTCGCGCACGAGAGTGCTCGAGGCCCATTCATTCATCGCCGTCAAACTCACCGTGTACCTGCCCGGGTCGGCGTACACGTGGGTCGGGCTCTGCTCGGTCGAGACCGACCCATCCCCGAAATCCCACTGCCATGAGACAACTCCCCCGCTCGACATATCCCAGAAGTCCACCGCCAGAGGGGCCGTGCCCCTCGGGGGCCCGTAGGCGAATCCGATCACCGGCGGCGGACGCACCGAGATATAATCCGGTTTCGTCTCGGTGTCCGACCCGGTGGGCCCGCTGACGGTCAGGGTCACCGTGTAGACGCCCTGCTCCGCGTACTGGTGGCTCGGGTGCTGCTGGATGGAGTGGAGGCCATCTCCGAAGTCCCACTCCCAGGAAGTGGGACCGCCGGTCGAGAGGTCGGTGAACTCCACCCTCAGGGGCGGTCCGCCGATGGTCGGATGCCCGGCGAAATCGGCCACCGGCAGAGGGCCCACCGTGATGTAGTCGGGTTTCGTCTCTGTGTCGCTGCCGTCGGCGTCGGCCACCGTCAGGCTGACAGTGTAGCTGCCGAAGGCCGTATACGTGTGGCTCGGGTGCTGCTCCAAGGAGGCACCGCCATCCCCGAAGTCCCATGACCAGGAGGTGACGCCACGGGTGGAGTGATCCGTGAACTGGACCACGAGCGGCGCATCGCCGCCGGTGGGGGTCGCGGTGAACGAGGCGGTAGGGGGGATGCCGGCCGCCAGCACCAGGTGTACCACTTGACGGTTCTCAGCGTCCACCACCCAACAGGATCCGTCGCCGCCGTCGACGGCGACGGCCGTCGGGCTTCTGAACGGCCCTCCCCGCCACAGCTCCTCCCCCTCGGCCGAGAGGTGCACGACCTCATCGTTTCCGTAGTCGGCCACCCAGCACGAACCGTCCGTAGGGTCAACCGAGACACTGCGCGGCAGCTTGAATCCGCCCCCGTGCCACAGCTCCATTCCCGACGAAGAGAGGTGTACGACCGCGTCATTGCCGCGGTCAGCCACCCAGCACGAACCGTCCGTAGGATCAACCGAGACACTGCGGGGACCCCCGAATCCTCCCCCCCGCCACAGCTCCTCGCCCTCGGCCGAGAGGTGCACGACCTGGTCGTTGTCGTAGTCGGCCACCCAGCAGGAACCGTCGCTCGGGTCGACCGAGAGATCCCTGGCATCATCGACTCCTGCCCACCACAGCTCCTCCCCCTCGGCCGAGAGGAGCACGACCTGGTTATGGCTGGGGGCCGCCACCCAGCAGGAGCCGTCGGTGGGGTTCACTGAGACAGCGCTGGCCGAGCCGAATCCTCCTCCCCGCCAGAGTTCCACTTCATCGGCTGACAGGTGCACCACTTGGCTGCCGTCGGCCACCCAGCAGGACCCGTCGCTGGGGTTGACCGAGACATCCTCGGGACCGGAGAATCCCCCTCCACGCCAGAGTTCCGCGCCCTCTGCTGAGAGATGTACGACGTCATGGGTGTCCTCGTCGGCCACCCAGCAGGAGCCATCTGTAGGATCGACGGAGACCGAGACGGGCCAGTCAAAGCCAGTCGCCGACCACAGTTCTCTGCCGTCCTCGGCCAGATGCGTCACCGGGTGCCGCCCGGACCCGGTTGTCACCCAACAGGATCCATCCGTGGGGTCGACCGAGACACTCCGGGGATCCTCGAATCCTCCCCCCCGCCACAGCTCCTCGCCCTCGGCCGAGAGGTGCACGACCTGGTCGTTGTCGTAGTCGGCCACCCAGCAGG
>JALGXV010000418.1 GCA_029821885.1 Candidatus Hebobacteria bacterium | reverse complement strand
CGTGCCCTACAGCCTCGTCGTCGTCGGAGACATCTTCACGGGAAAGGGGCACGCCGTGAGCCGGCGAATGACACGCGAGCTGGCCGCGCAGCTCGCCGACGCCCTCCGGGTCCCGGTGGTCCGCGGAGAGGACCTGAGAGCTCAGTACTTCGTGGGGACCTGGCAGCTCGTGAGGCTCGGGGCGTCCAGCTTCGCGGTCGCCCTGATCTACGCCCTGGTGTTCACTCATCAGGAGGCGGTTCTCGAGTTCATCACACGCGAGGCCGGCGCGGCCAAGGTGCTGGCGGCGGCGAGCCTGCTCCTGTTCGTACCGCTGATCGCCTATCTGTACGGCAACCTCGCGAAGTCGCTGCTGAAGCTCGTGAAGATCGAGTGAGGGGATGGTGGCCGGCTCGACGACCAGTCTTCTGACAGTGGGCGAGGCGCAGAGGTGAGGGATGCCTGAGCTGATCTGGAAAGACTTCATCGTGCTCGATCTGGTCGATGCGCTGCAGGTCGTCCTCCTCGGGTTCATCGGTGGCACCCTGAGCGGATTCATCGGCAGCGGAGGCGCCTTCTTCATGACCCCGGGGATGATGAACCTCGGGGTGCCGGGCGTGATCGCGGTGGGCAGCAACATCACCCACAAGTTCGGCAAGGCCATGATGGGGGCGAAGCAGCACGGGGAGCTGGGCAACGTGGACAAGAAGCTGGGGGTGTTCCTGGTGCTGACCGCGTTTGCCGGGATCCGCCTCGCGGTGTGGATCAACAGCTACCTGTTCCGCCTCGGCGAGTCCGTCGGTGAGGACAAGGCCGCAGCGGCCAACCTCTACATCAGCGCGGTCTTCGTGAGCATCCTCTTGGCCGTGTCCCTGAGCATGCTCCGGGACGTGATGAGCGTGTCGGACGAGGAGAGCGGTCCCTCTCGCAAGATCGCCGACGCCCTTGCCCGGCTCCGCCTCTTCCCCCTGATCCACTTCCCGGTCGCCGACGTCAGGGTCTCGCTGTGGGTCCTCATGCTCGTGGGCCTGGCCACCGGCTACCTCGCGGGCACCATCGGGGTCGGGGGCTTCGTCGGGGTGCCGGCGATGATCTACGTGTTCGGCGTGCCCACCGCCGTCGCCGCGGGCACCGAGCTCTTCCTGGCGATGTTCATGGGGGCGTTCGGCGCGCTGAACTACGTGTGGGCCGGCTTCGTGGACATCCGGCTGACCATGCTTCTCTACCTGGGCTCTCTCTTCGGCATCTACGTCGGCGCCTACGGAACCAAGGTCGTCAAGGAGAGCCTGATCCGTCTCGTCACCGCCCTCGTGATCCTGATCTGTGTGTTCTCACGTGCGATCGCGATCCCCATCTATCTCCGCCAGCTCGGCTTCATCGGAATCGACCCGGTCTGGGACGGGTGGCTCAACCAGATCAGCAAAGGCCTTCTGATGTTGGCGGGGGTCGCGGGGGTGGCCGTCATCCTCTACAACGTCTTCGTTGCCTTCCGACGTCAGAGCCGGATCCGCCGGAGCCTGGCCGGTGTCGTCACCGCGCCGGCGGCTCCCCAGTAGAGGCCAGGCAGGGAGCCCTGGTGTCCCGGCTCTCGGGGTTGGCCGGCCGGTTCCTGGCGACCGCTCCGCAGAGCGCCCGCCACAAGCTCCACGCCCTGCGCTTTCGCCGGCTCACGGACAACCTGCGCGGTCTCGCCGAGCTCTGCGACGACGCGACCCACAAGCTCGGGGGGCAATGGGTCCTGGATCGCAGGTACGTGGCGTCCTTCAGCCAGCGCGCGCTGGAGCTCGGCCGCGAGATCGTCTTCGACAGCGGTGTGGTGGCCGGAGGTGGCGTGTCGGAGCTCTGCACCGACCTCGACTCCGTGCGCCGCGGCCTCGACAGCCTGCTCGCTCGCCGGGCTCCCGGCGATCTCGCGGAGCCATTGGTCGTGCCGCTCGGGCGTGCCGTGGACGCCCAGACCGTTTGTGGACCTGTGGGCCGGCTGGCCGAGCTCGGGCAGCTGGGGATCCCGGTTGCCGAGGGCTTCGTGATCACCGCCGCGGCACTGGTTCAGCACCTGAAGCACAATCAACTGTGGGAGAGCGTGCGGATGGCGTGCGGGGC
>JALGXV010000132.1 GCA_029821885.1 Candidatus Hebobacteria bacterium | reverse complement strand
CCTCGCCTCTCTTCAGGTCGCCGCCTCTCGACACGTCCTCACCTTCAGGAGCGACCTTCAGTAGATGGTCGAAGATGGTCGTGTCATCCACATCAGATCCGGGCGTGTCGAACTCCGCCCTGACCTTCGACAGCGCCCGCTCGGTCTCGTCCGGATGCTCGTGCAGTGCGGCAACGAGATCCCCTTCTCTCACCACCTCCGCACCCTCGACTTCTCTCGCCCCGGAGACATCGACATCGGTCAACGTCGCCCCGTGCGCCGGCGGCCTCAGGATCTTCGCATAGAGCATCCCAGCAGGCCGGATGTCCCCAGCGTACTTCGCCGCGCCGGTCACCTTTGCCAGCGCATCGCTTCGGGCAGTGGGCTTGCCGATCACCTTGAACGCTGCCGGCGTCTTGATGGAGGCCTTGGCATGCCTCGCGATCTGCTTCCCCTTCGCGAGCTGGGCATACGATACCCGCGTGCTCCTGCTCGCGCGGTCGAACACCACCCCGTCCTCGACCGCCAGCTGCCCAACTGGCTTCCCGAGGTGCTCGGCAGCCAGCTCCAGCAGCACCGCCCTGGCCTCGGCCCCGGCCGCTCTCAGCGGCGGGCCGAAGAAGCGCGTCGTCATGGACCCGAACGTGCCCATGTCCCAGGGGCACAGGTCGGTGTCTCCCATCACCATGCGCACGGAGTCGAGCGGAACGTCCAGCTCATCGGCCAGCATCTGGGCGAGGGAGGTGATGACTCCCTGTCCCATCTCGATCTTCCCTGTGAAGCAGGTTACGGTGCCGTCTTCCCCGATGCGGAGGAACGCGTTGAAGTCTTCCGGCAAGCCGCGCCCGCGCCATCCCCCGGACCCCTGCGCGATGACCTCGCCCCCCATGAACAGAATGACGATCCCGCCGCCCAGCAGTTCGAGCACCTCGCGGCGAGTCAACGGGAAGCCGGCCGGATCGGCCGTGAAGTCCTGCTCCAGGTACCTGTCGTCGGTCATCTCAGGACCCTCCCCCCATTTCCTGCGCAGCCGCTTGCACGGCCTCGACGATTCGTTTGTGGGCCCCGCATCGGCACAGGTTATGCTCCATTCCCTCCAGGATCTCGCTGTAGGACGGACGAGGCTTGCGTCGCAGCAGGCCATAGGCGGCCAGAATCATGCCGGGCGTACAGAAGCCACATTGGAGAGCATCGTTTTCCATGAAGGCCTTCTGCAGGGGATGCAACTGCCCATCCACCGCCAGCCCCTCAATCGTCGTGATCGCCTTGCCCTTGACCTGCTTGATCGGGAGCATGCAGGAGCGAACGGCCACCTCGTCGAGCAAGACTGTGCACGCGCCGCAGTGTCCCTCGCCGCACCCGTACTTGGTGCCGGTCAGCCGAAGGTCAGTTCGCAGCACCCACAGCAATGATCGATCGCTGTCCACCGTGAAGGTCGTGGGCTCCCCATTGAGCGTGAATCGGACGACGTCTTCCATAGCAGGCTCCCTCCTCTGTTGGTGGGATCACCCATGCAGACTTAATGGTTGCCCGGAGCATTGTGCGCCGGCACCCACTTGGTGTTGCCTTCGATGGGCAGAGAGTCAAACCTGTATGGAGTTGGCAAAGAGCCCAGCAACCTTGGCCTTGCCCCCAGGCCGGTCTCACGGTCGCCCGACGAGGACCCCTGAGATCAGGTCCGAGTCGACCCCAATACTGTCTAGGAGATCTCGAGGAGTCGCCGCACGTTCTGATGGAGGATCTTCTCACATGCATCCGGGGGTAGCCCGAGGCCGACGATCGAGTATCCCCGGTCGGTTCGCGTGAACGGCGGATCGATCTGAACTCTATCCGTCGTCAGGAAGTCTATGTGTGATTGGACGAAGTTCATCGTTGTCTCGATGTACCTGTCGAGAGGATCGGCGTCTTCGAGAGGGACTTCGCCGGGCTGACGAAGGCATTGAGCCTGAACTCCGGCGGGCACGTTCGTGTCGTCATAGATAGCATCGGTGCCAAAGAGGACTCGGTCCTGGTAGGCGATCAAGAACTCCCGCGCCCGCTCGCTGCGCCTGCCCGGGAGACCCATGATGGGGATGCGGGCGGACAGGTCGTAGTAGAGGTTCGGCATGGCGTCGAGGTCATCTGCGGCGGCGTCGAGAGAGGAGGCATTGCTGCCCACGTGGGGGCAGATGAAAAGGGTGTTGGGATGTCGCTTGATGACTTCGTTGCGCTCGGCGAGCAGTTCCTCTCTGCTCGGGAATCCCTTGCGATAGTAGCTCCACCACGCGTACTCTCCGCGGAGGACGGCATTCCAGAAGTTGTCCTCGTTCACCGGCTCCCAGAACATCGGGGGGTCTGCCGTGTGCAGAAGAACTGGGATGCCCGACCTCCCGGCCATGTCCCAGATCGGGTCTAGTCGTTCGTCGTTCACGCGCCAGAACTCGCCGTTCTCATCCCGGTACTCCAGGCCAAGGGCCTTGTAGACCTTGAGGCCGCGCATACCTCTGCCGACGTCCTGCTCCATCTGCTTGGCGGCGGAGCCGCCGAAGCCCGGTTCGTTGATGCGCCCGAAGTCCACATTCCCAAACACGACGAACCGGTCCGGGTGGCGGTTGAATATCGCGAGATGGTCCTCCAGAGCCTGGCCGAATCCGTCGTGCCATTCTGCCGTCAGTACGCACTCGACGCCGCAACGGTCCATGACCGCTACGGCGAGGTCGGCATACTGTGGGAGAACATGGGTGTGCGCGTCGATGATCGTCACGTCAGAACTCCAGGTTCTCGTAGAACTCGACGCGCACGTTCGTGAAGTAGGGAGACTGCTTCGCCGCCAGGGCCTCATGCTCGGCATCGCCCTCAAACAGATGCAGAGCGGCGCGTGCCGACTCCAGGTCGGGGAACTCGCATTCCCATATCAGCGTGTGAGAGGGCAGCGCGCTGGAGATCGGCTGGAGACGGCGGCCCTTGGGATAGTCGGGGCGCCTCCCTTCGAGTTCGGCGAACTGCTTCTCCAGGGCCATGAATTCCTTCTCGTAAGATGGGTCGAACTGCTGGACGATTCGCATCGTTACGCTCATGTCATGCCTCCAGCAGAGAGCGCACCCCGTCCTCAAGCCGCAAGCTGCAGCGCTGAGAGAAGGTGCTTAGCGAATCTCTGTCTGTTCCCTTATTAATGGTGTGCTGTGAGGTCACCGACAGTCCCGCGACGAGAGTCCCGAGCTGCTGGGCCTCCCGCAGAGGGAGCCCCGCGGTCAAACCGACGATGATCCCGGCGAAGTGCGCGTCCCCCGCGCCCGCGGTGCTGCTGACTTCGGCCTCGCAGCTCCCACAGTGAGACAAAGCACTCCCGTCCCAGGCCCAACTGCCGTCGGAGCCGGCCGTGATCGAGATGAGCATCTCGGGATGAAGCTGCGAGAGCCGCTCCACCGCGCTCTTGGCCACCGACTCGGGCGGCATTCCCTCTGACCTTGGGAGTCCGGCGGCGGCCGCCGCCTCGTCCACGTTGAGCGCCACGAGATCCACATCCTCCAGCATTTCCCGCCCGCACGGGTCGTGCAGCTCCTCCGTTGTGAACGAGGCCGCGCAGAAGAGCTGATGGGCCCGACCTAGCCTCAGCAACTCGCTGCGTGCCCCCAGGGGGACCTCCGGGGCCGCTAAGGCCACAGCCTGGCCGCGATAGGCCTCGAAGTCCTCCGCGGCCCCGCGGATGAGCCCCGCATTGACGTGCGACGAGGCCGAGTCATCGGTGGTCAGGTTCCCCCCACTGCCGTCCGGATAGACAAAGCAGAAGGAGTAGAGCGTCGGCTTCCCCGAGATGACGCTGACGCGACTCACCCCGAGGCCGGCCTCGGCCATTTCGGAAAGGAGCCGCTTGCCAACATCGTCGTCCCCGACCGCTCCAATCGGTATCGTCCGGAAGCCGGGGCCGAGCAATGTCTGCACGTAGTGCGCGATGATGTGAAGCTTGCAGTAGTCGCGCCGGTCCAGGAAGCGCCCCGCACGGCTTTCCTCGCGCCCGAGCGTGTGATTCCCCCTCAGCTCGAAGAAGGATCCGGACCCAATGCCCCCCACGGCGATCATCGCCTGGTAGCGGAGACTCCTAGCGTCCATGTTCAAGGGATCCATCGCTGGCCTCTGTTGACATCCATTGGGGTGGCAGCGGCCACCACATTCGGGCGATCAGCCGACGCCCAAGTCCCACTCCGGGTGCTCGCCGAGGGGATGACGCGCCGTCTCGACCGTGGCTGTGAGCAGCGCGTCTGGGTGTTCCTGAAGCAGCGTGATGGGATACTCCGGCGCCAGCGGTCCGAAGAGGGCGACGCGCAACGCCGTCGCCTTCCAGGCACCAGTGTCGCTGAAGAGGCGAACCTTCTTGGCCGAGAGACACTCCTTCACCCCCAGGGTGACGGACATCGGGGGCACGAACTGGTAGGCAGCACCAAAGGTGCGCTGCGCCAGCGCCAGGATCGTATCCCAGTTGTTGTCCTGCACGCGGATGGTGGAGTTGCGGATATCGTCAATGGTGAGATTGCTGTACGGGTGGCGGCGCGCCTGGTTGTAGGCAATGTGGCCGTCCTGCCCCCAACCGCCATAGGTGATATCGAGGCGGGCGCGTGAGATCTCGTCTCTGACTGCGTCCACCGTGCCCGGGGTGAGCCAGAAGCGGCTCTTCTCCGGCACCGCTAGTTCGTCATCTACGGGATCATAGAACTGGTCCTCCATGAAGCCGCGGAAGCAATACGGATGCCGCCGCGGAAGCTCTCTTCCCTGCCAGTCCAGGCACTCGTCCATATGGAAGACAACGAGGCTGCGCAAGCTGACGCGCTCCTCGTTGACCAGGGCCGTGAACGGTTTGTACCAGCACGCCGGCCCGCACGGGATGATGGCGCGCGTCGGCTCGCCGTCGGCATTGTGCAAGGCGATCTCGTCCACCAGCTCGCGTGCCATGAGCCGGCCCATCTCACCGGAATCCTCGCACAACCGGAACGCGACCTTCAGGTCGGGGTGGCCCTCGAGTTGATCGTACGGAACGCTGCACCACTTGTAGAGTTGCTCACGTGTTATGAAGCCCACCGCCTGGTCTCCTGCTCTGTCACTGTTGTCGAGAGGGAATTCCGACCTGCCCCCGCCCGCTGATGATAGCATCCTGGCATGTGCTCGTGAAGGGACCATCTCCTGTCAAGAGCCCGGCTGCCGCCAGACCAGACAGGGCGGAGCGCCCTCTTCGGGCGCTCCGCCCCCAAGCGCGCACCTTGCCTATCGCAAAGTCTCCACCCAGTCCTAGCGCAGCGTAGGCTCGTCGGGGTACACCTGGCCAAAGGGCCCCGATCCCGTCTCACACCAGGACATCGGGCCCTGGGCTCCCAAGCCCATGCCTACCGAGTGGTAACCGCCAATGTGTGAAGACGTGCCGCGCGCCTCCTCCGCCCATTCATCGAGGAGTCGTTCGGAGTTCCACCAGGCAGCATGGCCGTCGGCGAAGCCGAGGTTGCTGCCGCCCAGATGGCGCTGCCCAATCTTCATCGCGTTCCGGTCCCTCAGGTAGTCTGGGCGTGTGTGCCATGTCACATAGCAGTCCCACATGTCTGGGCATCCCGACTGGATCGAGTCCGCGCAGTCTTCGATCCAGTTGGCGCAGCCGCAGTTACCGCACTCCGGATTGCAGAGGTCCGGGTAAGCGGCCTGGCCGATGCTCTCCAGAGCCGACTCGGAGCCGGCGTCTCCGCACACGACCCATCTGACTGGGTCCTCGATCTCCACCAACTTCAAGCCGTACAGCACTCTGTTCGTGCCTACGCTCTTGACGAAGGTCTTGTGGCCGGCTGACCTGCTTCCCTCCATGCCTGTGATGGCCATCCGGCCCTGTACGGCGGTATCGGTCACATCGCCGCCCCAGCCGGCCGGCCAAGTGGCCGTGTATAGGGGACACAACCCGGCGTCGTTTATGCAACACCCCCACTGGCCTGCGGTGGCGACGAGATGGCTGAACCAGTCGGGGTACCCGATGATGAAACTCGCCCCCCTCTCCAGCCTCGCGCTCGGGCAGCGCCAGACGTCCCGGTTCTTGACGTACTCGTCCAAGATGACCGGCGGCCTCAGGTAGGGGTTGAGCTTGAACTGAAGTCCGTGGCACTCAGATGGGTCTGGGGGCTCCTCGGTTTGGGCCTGAGGCGGAAACCAATCCCAGACCTCCTGCCGGTGTTCCATGGGCCAGAAGCAGTCATTGTTGTCCGCCAGGTACATCTGGATGGCCAGGGCGATGTTCTTCACATTGGAGAGACACACCGCCTTGCGCGCACTCTCGCGCGCCCTAGCGAACACCGGAAAGACCATCGCAGCCAGAATGCCGATGATCGCAATCACCACCAACAGCTCTATCAGGGTGAAACCCTTCCGACATCTTCCCATCCTGAAACCCTCCTCTGCGGGATGGCTCCCACATTTGGTGGCACGATGCCGTCCTAGGTCAGGCTACTGTGCTCGTGTTCTTCACCTCCTTTCTCCCCGCTACGCTCGCCCCGGGGCCGGACCGCGGCCCCCGGACATGGATTCCGACGCCAACGGCAGGATTCCCTCTTGCCACCCCAGATTGTCCCGTCTGAGGGCCCGTCGGGGCACTCCGAAGGCTCTCAGGCGGGTCATGGTCGCCATGTGGGTCGTCAGCGTTGCCGAGACAGATCGGGGGGTGAGCTAAGCAACACTCCAGGTGTTCCTGTCCCGGTCGTCCCTGCCTTTCTCATGGCCCCGCGATAGTGGTCGCGCGGGGCGACCAGCGCCCGAATCGCGAGCCGTCTTCTCCGGCTATCGGGAGTAGCGCTCCCGGTCCCGGCGCTGAACTGCGACACATCCTTCTGTGCACATGACACCACTCGCGGCGCGGACCAGCCAAGATCGTCAAGCCACAACGGCCGTCGCCACTAGGGGGCGAGCGCAAACGCCCTCGCAACATACACGGCCATCTGGTCCCGGGTGACGACTATCTCGGGGTGGTAGTAGCCGTCCTCGTATCCCTGCACCACTCCGTTCTCGACACAGTACTCCACGTGCTTGTAGGCCCAGAACTCGGAGGCCACATCGGGGAAGTCTCGCGGGTCGGCCGGGACGTAGTCGGCGAGGCCGGCCTCGCCGCTCGGCGCGACCAAAGCGCGGGCAACATACACAGCCATCTGGTCGCGGGTGACCTCGTACTCCGGGTGGTAGGTGCCATCCTGATATCCCTCGACTACGTTCTGAGCCACCGCGTACTCCACATGGTCGAGCGCCCAGAATCCCTCGGACACATCGGGGAAGGTGGGGGCGCCGCCGAACTCCGGCACGCTTCCCTCCCCGCCGGCCAGAGCGCGGGAGATGTACACGGCCATCTGATCGCGGGTGACGGCCAGCTCGGGATGGTAGAGGCCGTCGTCGTAGCCGGCAACGATCCCGGCCTCCGCACAGGCATCGACTTCCCAGAAGGCCCAATGGTTGGTGCTCACATCAGCAAAGCGAATGCGACTCTCGATGAGGTCCGCGAGCTGGCGGCGAGCGACCTCGTAGTCGGCGTTGTGGTTGGACCAAGTGGGCACGGCGCCCGCGTCCCACATGGTGTTGGGGAGCAGGTCGCCGACGATGGTGTTCGCCTCAGCGACGTGGCCGGACTGCTCGGCTAGCCACATGTACTCTACGTCTTGGATGCCTCGCCGGTACATCTTCATGCGAATGGAGCTGACCGGGCCGGCATAGTTGCGATCTTCCTCGGGGAAGAGCGCGTCCTGGCCAGGGTAGAAGAGGATTCCGTCGCCGTTGCCGGTGTCCTGGGGGCAAGGAACCCCGCCTCCCCAGTCTCGGGAGAAGCCGATGGGGTCCGCCCACACGTTCTTGCGGCCGCCGGGATCGACCTCGTTGCTGTTATTGTAGTAGTGGGTGCTTTCCCAGGTGAACCACCGGGGGATATCGCGGTGGTGCCCGATCCAGGCCTTGACCCGCCAGGCGATGCCGTACTCGTCGGTGGCATCGGCGGGGGTGTAGGGGCGGTAGCTGGCGTAGAGCCAGACGGGTTCGCCGCGAGCCTGGGCGTCGGCAACGTCCGCGGGGTCGTAGAGCTGCGGTGGGGTGCACCAGATGTCAATGGCGCCGACCAGGTCGGATATGGGCCATCTGGTGAGGAACACGGGGAGGTTCTGCCCGGGGCCGGGATTGTCGTGGATCCAGGCGGCCCGATCGCGAACCCACTGGTACATGTCGGGCCCGGGCTCATCCGTCAGGTAGAGGAAATAGTCGAGGTCGCCCAGGCCGTTGTCGTTGAACCAGTTGACCCAGGCGTCGGACTCGGTCTCGTAGTAGGACTGGTCCTGTGCCCACCAGCCCCCGTAGGTGGCGATGGAGAAGAGGGAGTTGCCGACGCCCACCCCGGGGCCATCGTAGTTGTCGGCGGCGGTGAAGGCGTCGCCGGTGAGCGTGCCTTTGAGGTTGTCGGCCTCGTCGAAGTTGCCACACCCGATCAGCTCGAGCCGGTGGCGGTGGGCCATGCGGTTGTAGGCGAGCATCATGTCCCACATCTCAGCAGTGCACCAGCCAGTGGTGTGCCGCTCGATGAGGGTGTCCTTGCTGTAGAACACCATGGTCTTATAGTGGTTCTCGTCCGGCAGGGCGAAGTTCAGCACCTCAACCTCGAGGGGAGTCTCGGCCGCGGAGACGCCCTGCACGCTGACCGAGATGGTGCCGGTGTAGAGACCGGCCGGGGCGTCGTGCGGTATGTAGACGTCCACCCACACGCCCTGATTGAGGCTAGCCCCGATGTCGAAGGGCGCGCCGCCCTTGCCCTGCGCGGCCGCGAAGGGCACGAGGGCGTCGGGGATCATACCGGTGATGCCGGGCTTGGCGTCGCCGCTCCATCCCAGGCCACCGCAGTCGCGTAGTCGTTCGGCGGCAGGAGGGGATGGCTGCCGCGGATGACCGTCGCGCCGTTGGTGAGATCGGAGACAGTGACGTTGACCGAACTCGCGCCGGCCACATCGGCCTCGAGGATGAGTTGAAAGGCGACGATCTCGTTCGCGGCCGCGAACAGCCTGACCTTGCTCCCGTCCCAGACCGAGTTGCCCGCACCTCCCCACTTGAGCGGATGATCGAGGTCGTCCTGGAACACCTTCTCCCCGTCATCCACCGCCCAGATGACGGCCAGGCCCGGGGAACTTTCCGCCCGCGTGCCCGCGATGGCGAGCGAGAGACACAATACAAGTGTGAAGCCCAGAGAGAGGCGAAGCAAGGCCATGGGGCATCCCTCCTTCAGGCTGCGCTCCGCGCGGGGCGCGGCGCGGTGCCGGTGCGCTCAAGGGATAGCTCAGCGGGGCAACATCACTGCCTCCAGATTAGCCGGTGCTGGGCCCGCGTCCTGCAGCGAATCAGCTCCCCGACCCGAACGCCCGCGCCACGGACGCCGCCATCTGGTCCCGGGCGACGACGATCTCCGGATGGTAGTACCCGTCCTCGTATCCCTGCACCACGCCGTGCTCGACACAGTACTCGATGTGCCGGTAGGCCCAGAAGTCGGCGGGCACATCGGGGAGGTCTCGCGGGTCGGCCGGGACGTAGCCGGCCAGCGCCGCTTCGCCGGTTGGCGCGACCAAGGAGCGGGCGACGTACACGGCCATCTGATCGCGGGTGGGCTCGTACTCGGGGTGGTAGAGGCCGTGCTCAGCCATGCAGGTCTTGGCGAAGCCTTTCGCCAAGAAAGACCGGTCGAGAGCGGGAGCACTACCCCCGCCGTTTCCCGCAGGAGTCCCGTTGTGGCTGCAGTTGGCCTCCCGGCGGAACAGCCCGAGGAGGGAACACCTTCCACGCCGACCCACGCGGCTGGCGGGGTGACCTGGCGCGCGGTGGCGCTCTCGCTCGCCGTGGTCGCCCTCAGCGCTCCCGCCATCTTCTGGGGAGAGGTCGTCTGGCACAAGGGCACGCTCTTCTGGTCCAGCGGCATGCCTGTGCCTTGGCCACTGACGGTTCTCTTCGTCCTGACGGCACTCACGAGCATCCCTGCCCTCCGGCGACTGCGATTGACGCGGCCGGAGATGCTGACTATCTACTCAGTCGTCCTCGTGGTGACGCCCCTATTCGGGACCTACGTGCTGTTCTACCTGTTGTCCCAGGTGCCAACCTTCCACTACCTGGGTCGCTCTCAG
>JALGXV010000011.1 GCA_029821885.1 Candidatus Hebobacteria bacterium | reverse complement strand
GTAGCTCCTGACTGCCTCTCGCCAATGACGCAGCGGGGGGAGCTTGTGAAGCTCCATCCATTGGGAGCACAGGGCCGAGTAGGCAGGACGCCGCGCCGGGCTGGGCCACTCATCAGAGGCTATCGCCCGTACGCGGGTGTGGCTGCCTGCACCAGACAGGGCCTCTGCCGCCAGCTCAGCCCAGGAGCAGACCCCTGAGTTTACCAGATGATGGGTCCCGGGAGGAAGGCGGCCCGTCAGCACGAGATCTCCCATCGCCCGCGCCAAATCCTCCGTGTACGTCGGGGAGCCGAACTGATCGCCCACCACCTTGATCTCATCCCGCTCC
This sequence comes from Candidatus Hebobacteria bacterium, assembly GCA_029821885.1. Taxonomy (GTDB): domain Bacteria; phylum Armatimonadota; class Hebobacteria; order Hebobacterales; family Hebobacteraceae; genus Hebobacterum. The sequence goes on along the minus strand of JALGXV010000011.1, from coordinate 29,860 downwards.
GTCGCTGCCCTGAGGATGGCTGCGACGAAGTTCTTGCCGGCCGCGCCGAAAAGCCAGGCGCTCCGTATGATGTAGTTGTTGGGCGCCACTGCCCGCACCGCTTCTTCGCCGGCCAGCTTGGAGGCGCCGTAGACGTTGACCGGATTCGGTGCGTCGAGTTCCGTGTACGGTTCGCCTTTCTCGCCGTCGAAGACGTAGTCGGTGCTCAGGTATATGACACAGGCGCCGACCTCGGCCGCGGCCTCCGCGACGTGCCGGGTTCCCTGCTCATTCTGCTCGAAGGCACGCTCTCGGTCACGCTCACATCCAACGACATCGGTCCAGGCCGCGCAGTGTATGACCGCTTCGGGGCGATGCGCCGCGAGAGCAGCGCGCACGCCGTCGGGATCCGTTACGTCGAAATCGTCGATATCGACGCCTCGCACATCGTGGCGCGGCGACAGGGCGCGACAGACGTCGGCTCCGAGCATCCCTCTGGCGCCGGTTACCAGGATCTTCCTGGGCCCGGCGGACGCTGCCGGGGATTCACTCATCATCCTCCGCCTCGTTCGTATCCACAGCCGCCCTCTCCCCTCCACGCCACGGGACGCACCGGGAGGCGAATTGCTTCAGAGCACCGCTCTTGATGACGATCGCCTCCGGTCGGAGCACCGTTGCGTAAGCAGTCAACAGCGCGATGACGTCGAGCAGGGAGCGATAGCCCGACAAGCCGGATACATCGATGTAGACCTTAGTGAACTTCTTGCCCAGGTCCAGGGCGGCGCGAACGTCGAAGGCATCCAGCAGGGCGAACTCGATCTCCGGATGCCTCTGCCGGGCCCGCTCGATGCACTCGGCGCTGATGTCGGTGCCGACGACCTCTTTGCAGAAGGGCGCGATCTCAACCGTGGTCGTACCCCACTCGCAGCCGATCTCCAGCACCACGTCGTTCTTCGTCACCCACACCGGGATGGTCGCGCGGTACTCCCGCACATTCCGCGTGGCGATGAACTGCGTCTTCAGTTTGAACTGCCTCTCATTTGCCATGTCCGCTTGCCCCCGCGCCGCCGTCAGACGCGGTAGCGTCCCAGCATCCAGTTGACTCGAATCCGGAACAGATCCTTGACCGCGTCCAGCGAGTCTCGCACCCGACTGAACCGCGTGTCAGGCGAATCGATCCACGTCACCGGCACCTCCGCGATCGTCCAGCCCGCGTGCCGCACGATGAAGAGAACCTCCACATCGAAGGCGGCTCCTGTCAGGCGCTGGGCGGGGAACACCCGGCGCGCGACCTCCCTCGGGAACAGCTTGAAGCCGCACTGTGTGTCCGCAATCCCCGGCACCGCCATCGCCCTCACCAGGAGGTTGCCCGCGCGCCCCACCAGCTCCCGGTACCACGGCTGCCGTTTCACGAGCTTCGACTCCGGCAGGCCGCGAGAGGCGATGGCAACGTCCGACCCCGCCCGCAGTTCCCTCAGCAGCTTCTCGACCTCCTCGATCGGGGTCGACAGGTCGGCGTCGGAGAACAGTATGTGGTCGCCGGTGGCCGCCAGCATCCCAGTCCTGACGGCCGCGCCTTTGCCCCGCCGTGGCTCCTCTATCACCTCGACGCCCGCCTCTCGCGTCACCTCCGTGGTACGATCCGCGCTCGCGTTGTCCACGACCAGTATCTCGGAGCTATATGGCTGACGCGAGAGGTACTCCTTGATCCGGGCGAGCGTCGGTGGCAGCCGCTCCTCCTCGTTGTAGGCGGGGATCACTACCGACAGGAAGGGAGCCGCCGTCTCATCGCTCACGACGACTCTCTCCCGGCGGCTTCTTCGAGGCGGGCACGCGCCTCGGCCGACGAGAGGCCGGATACCGCGATCTGCTTGTCCCTGCTTCTGTGGCCGCGCACGATGCGGACGGCCGACCTCCGCAGGCCAAGGGCCTTGGCGACAGTCGCCTCGCACTCCCGGTTGGCTGCATTCCCGGCCGGCGGCGCGTGCACGCCGATGACGATCTGCTTTCCGGCCCCGCGCTCAACGCCTGCGCGTGTCGATCGCGGCCGGACGCGCACCGTGACGAACCGGCCTGTGGCGGGGGCGTTGTTTCTCATGATCCGTACAATGTGAGCAGCATGGCAAGGTTGAAGATGTTGAAGGCTGCATGCGCGGCCCAAGGCACTATCAGCGAACGACTCCGCTCGAAAAGATGCGCGAATAGCAGTCCGAGCAGGAAGTAAGCCGCGAACCCGGCCAGGTTGAGATGAGCCACCGCGAACAGCGCGGCGCTGGCCGCCGCCGCCGGCCAGAACGACCAGCTGCTGCGCAGACCCCCAAACACGATTCCGCGGAAGAGTGTCTCCTCCAGCGCCGGGGCGATGAGTCCTACGCCGACCACGATGGCGACTCTGGTGAGCACACTTTCCGGGGCCGCCAACAGCCGCACAATCGGATCCTGGGCCGGGGATCTGCCCATCACTTCCTGAAGAATGCTATACAGCAGCAGCACCGGAATCACACTCAGCCCGGTGGCGGCCACTCCGGATATCGCGCGTCGTCCAAGAGAAGACAGGCGCCACCCAAGAACCGAGCCCCGGCCTGCCACAATCCACACCCAGCCGATGGCCGCTATCGCCGCCAGCATGGAGGGACTCAGCAGCGCCAGGACCGATGCCTCACCCCTCAAAGGCAGGGCAGAGGCCGCCTCTGCAAAGACGGTGCTGGCGAACACCCACAGGATCAGGGCCTCTGTCGCTTCCCGGGGTCCAATCTGCGCCGTGAGAGAGGCCTCCGCCGCCTCCCCCGGTCTGGGAGGTGATCTCCGCCGGAGCACGAGCCACATGAGCCAGGCAATGCCACAGAGAACGATGGTCGCGTTCAGGGCCCCCGCAACGACAAGCCTACGCAGCAAGGGCCTCGATCGCTCTGCCGCCTCCGCCAGCGTCTCGCGAGCGCGCTCCTCGTCGTCAATCTCGCGATACCCGTTCGCGATGAGCAGCGGACCGGGACCCATTCCGAACAGGTAGTCATGGGCCCCCTCCATGGCCTCGGGAGACGGCCAATCGGAGGCGACCATCGCATAGGCGTGGCCCAGCGCCTTCCGGACGTCCTCGGGGAACTGGCCCTTCTTCCAGGGCGTGATGAGGGAGGCCGCTTGCTGGTCTCGGCCGAGACCCCGCAGCACGAACATGACCGACAGACGCGCATGGAAATCGCTGGGATCGGCCTCCTGCGCGGCAAGATAGAACTCAGCCGCCTGCTGTAGGAACACCGATTTGGCTCGGTCCTCCTCCCAGCCGGCGTCGACCGCGAGGTAGTAGACCTGCATCACAGTGTCGCCGCCGCGCATGAGCACCGAGGCCTCGGCCGGAAGTCTCTCCCCCGCGAATGGGACACGCGTGCCGCCCACGATGCTCACCAGAACGGCCGCCCCGAGCACGGCAAAGGCGGCCGTGCGGAGTCCGGACTTCCACTCAGCTTGGGGTGTGCTCTCCAATGCTTCCACCCTAGATGGGCAGTCTCAGGACGATGGCCCGGCAGATAGACAGGACGAGCAGAGCCACGAGAGGGCTGAAGTCCAGGCCCCCGCCAGTAACCGGGATTGCCCTCCGGATCGGTCTCAGCATGAGCTCAGCCGTCTCCTCTATGAGACGCACGAGCGGATTGCGGTACGGCACGCTGACTCGGAACATCCTCAGCCAGGAGATGATGACACCGCCGATGATCGCCGCCATCATCACCCAGATAGGAAGCATGAGCAGGCTCTGAAGAGGGCTCATACCTACTCTTCCCGTGAGAGCTCGCGGGCGCGAGCCGCGGAGGCTCGAACGGCGGTGGCGACGAGCCCCCTGAATCCGCCGCGCTCGAGCTCGGCCAGCCCGGCTATCGTCGTTCCACCCGGTGACGCGACTGCATCCTTGAGCGCGCCCGGGTGCTGCCCGGTCTCCTGGACGAGCTTGGCGGCCCCTGCCACCGTCTGCACTGCAAGCTGGTGCGCGATCGGCCGGGGAAGGCCGGCGGCGACGCCGCCGTCGGCCAAGGCCTCGATCAGAACGAACACGAAGGCAGGGCCGCTTCCCGACAGGCCGGTCACGGCGTCCATGAGTTTCTCTTCGACTTCGACCACTTGCCCGGCCGCCTCCAGAACGCCCACCAGCTTCGTCACACGCTCTCGCGCCACTCCCGGCGCCGCCACCGCGGATATCCCCTCCCCCACGAGCGCCGGCGTGTTCGGCATCACGCGCACGAGCGCGGGCGCCAACTCCCCCAATGCCCCTCTCATCTTACCCAGCGTGACCCCGGCGGCGAACGACACGACGGTCTGCTCGGCTCGCAGGACCGAAGCAATGTCCTTCAGCACCGATGGCACTACCCCCGGCTTCACCACCACCAGTATGTACTCGGCCGCCGTGGCGGCCTCCGCATTGTCCTTCGCCAGTCGGACCCCGGTCTCGTCGGCCAAGGCCTTGGCGCGGGCCGAGTCGGCGTCCGCGATGACGATCTGCGCCGCTGCCACCGCGCCGACGCGGACGACGCGGCGCACGAAGGCCCCGCCCATGTTTCCCGCGCCGATCACTGCCAGCGTATGTGCCTCTGCCATCGCGGCCTCCTACTAGGCCTCCTACTAGGACAACGACCGGAGGGACTCCCTCCGGCGTTGACGCTCTCCTGCCCCCTGCCTGCGGCAGGAGGCCTATGCTGTGCGGCCCTCAGCCGCCAGGCGGGCCGATCAGATCTCCTGCCAGACGTCCGATTTCGGCATCGCCGGGGTGCTCTCATCCTCTGCCATCACGCCGATGTTCTGAGGAGTGAGGAGGTAGACCCCGTCGCCCGCTTGCTCCAGCTGGCCCCCCACTGCGTAGGTCGCGCCCGCCAGAAAGTCAAATACCCGAAGGGCATGGTCTGACTGCACGTCCTTGAGGTTGACGACAACGGCTCTGCGGCTTCGCAGACAATCGACACAGATCCTGGCTTCGTCCTGGTTGCGGGGCCGCCGAATGAAGATCTCTCCCGAGCGCGAACTCAACCTGATGAGACGATCCCGGCGTCGCGGCGTGGGCTCATGATCCTCGTGGTCCTCCCCCAGTGGCACGACGCCGTACTCCCCCTCCGCGAACAGCATGGACTTGATCCTGTCGACGATGCCGAACATGTTGCGGTAGCCCTCCCATCAATGCTGGTGTCACTAAGTACTGTCTCGCTGCTGAAGTCACTGCTTACCGCCTTGCCGCTATCTCGGGCGGGGCCCGAAGATTCCTGTTCCGACTCTGATCAGATTCGCGCCCTCCTCGATCGCCACTTCGAAGTCATGGCTCATGCCCATGGACAGCCGCGTCGTCGCCAGCCCACTGTGTCGCTCGAGCTGCTTCGCCAACTGCGCCAGCAGCCTGAACTCGCGTCGCGCGCTCTCCGGGTCAGGATCCCAGCGGCCGATGGTCATGAGGCCCTCCACCTGCAGGCCTGGCAACGGGCCGACCCCGTCGAGCAGCCTCTCGACATCTGCGGGCGCCGCGCCGGACTTGCTCTCTTCCCCTGAGGTGTTCACCTGGAGCAGCACGGACATCGTCCGGCCGGCGGCTTGGGCCCGGCGCCCTATGGCCTCGGCGAGCCGTTGGGTGTCAACCGTTTGTATCATGTCAAAGATCTGTACGGCTTGCCCGGCCTTGTTGCGCTGGAGGTGGCCTATCATGTGCCACCGCGGCCCGCCACCGACTTCCGGCCGCTTGGCGGCGGCCTCCTGGACGTAGTTCTCTCCGATGTCGGTGATCCCGGCGGCGACGGCCTGTCGCACCCGCTCGGTATCGACCACCTTAGAAACGGCCACCAGCCCAATGTCGTGGGCCGACCGGCCGGCGCGCTCGGCGGCCTTTGCTATGCGGTCGCGGATCCGGGCCACGTTTTCGGCGATATCGACGTGTGATGCTGCCTTCGACATCGCCGAAATACCTCCAGAAACCAGCCCCGGCGGTCAATTATACCACATACATTCAGAGGCGACCAATACGGAGCGCCTCGCGCCGAGAACTTGCCGGTCGAGGCGCAGTACGACTAGGGAATGCCAGGCGGATCGCCGAAGTGGCCCCAGGTGACGACACAAGGCCCCAACGGCCTCAGCATCTCAGATATCCCGCCCGACCTCGACGACGGCGCCTGGTTCCACGGCTCGCCACGGAAGCTGGACACGCTCGCGGCCGGCAGCACGATCACCCGCTCGCGTCGGGTGGCAGAGGCCTTCTCCCACAGACCCACCTGCCTCGGATGGGAAGAGAAGGGCGGCCGGCTCACTCGAGTCTGCCACAATGGCACGGCCAGCGGGCATCTCTACATCGTCGACGAGCAAATCGGCGAGCCGGACATCCGGCATCATCCGAACTCGGCGTATCATGCGGGCGGCCTTGAGTGGCTCACGAATCGCCCCCTCCGCCTCCGCAAGATCGCCGACCTCCCCATCTCCGACCCGCCCTGCCAGCCCGACTGCCCGCGCCAACCCAAGCCGTGACGCAGGCACAGCAGACGCTGGGTCGAATAGCTGGGGAGGGCGACAACGCCGACCAACCGCGAGGAGTTCGCTCATGGACAGGACCCAAGCCGAATCCTTCGCCGTGCACATGCTGAAGTTCATCAGGGACAAGTGGAGCGCGCTCGAGGTCGCTGCCATCGAAGTGGGCCGCGATGACGCGAACGATGTTCTATGGTGCAAGATCCATCGAACGGAGGATGCTCTGACCCACGGCGGCGGCTATCTGTTCACCGTCGCCTACCTCGACCGCGTGATCGAGGAGCAGAGCGGCTAGAGGACGCTTTCGACCTCCCCCGCCGCTTGCGCCCTGCGGCTTCGCCCAGCAAGTCGTACGGCTCGGCCTCGACGATCGTGGCCCGCGCGAAGTCGCCGGCTCGCAGCGGCCGCTGCGAGCTGAGCTTCACCGTCCCGTCGATGTCCGGCGCGTCGCGGAAGCTGCGGCCGATCCATTCGCCCTCCGCCTCGCCCGGGGACTCGACGAGCACGTCGAGTTCTCTGCCCACCCAGCGCTCGTTCCGCGCGAGCGATATGGTCTGCTGAAGCATCATCAGTTCGTGGTAGCGCTCCTGGGCGAGCCGCGGAGGGACCTGATCGTCCATCTCCGCGGCGGGTGTCCCCTCCTCTGGCGAGTAGCAGAACGCGCCGGCGCGATCCAACTGCGCCGCCTCGACGAACTCAAGTAATCGGTCGAACCCGGCTTCGCCCTCACCCGGGAAGCCCACCAAGAACGTGCTTCGGATGGCGATGTCGGGCATGGCCGCGCGGAGGCGCTCTATCAGCGCCAAGTAGGTCTCCCCATCGCCAGGCCGCCCCATCCTGCGGAGCACGCTCAGGTCTGCATGCTGGAAGGGGACGTCGACGTACTCGCACACCGAGTCGTGCTCGGCCATCACGTCGATCAGCTTCTGCGTGAGGCCGCGGGGGTGCCCGTAGAGCAGGCGAAGCCACTGGATGCCGTCCAGCTGCGCGAGCGCCGACAGGAGATCCGCGATGTCGCATTGCCCCGTGTCGGTGCCGTAGGCCGTTGTGTCCTGGGCCACGAGGTTGAGCTCCCGAACGCCGCGGTCGACAAGGCGGCGCGCCTCCCCAATGACCGCCTCCAAGGATCGGCTTCGGTACGGGCCTCTGAGCCGTGGGATAACACAGAAGCGACAGCTGTGGCTGCATCCCTCGGCGATCTTGAGATAGGCCGTCCAGGGCGGGGTGGCCTGAAGCCGGGGGGCACTCTCATCGAAGAGATATGCCGATGGCGACGACTGGGGCTCCTGTGTTGCCCCGCCGGCGAGCGCGGCCTCGACCACCGCGACCACCTCAGCAACATCGCCAGGCCCCATGTACGCATCCACCTCGGGGAACCGCTGGCGTAGGGCAGCGGCATCCATCTGCGGCCAGCAGCCAGCACATACCAGGACCCGACCCTCCCGCCTCTGCCGCCACTCCGCCGCCTCCGAAAGCGCCTCCGCGGCCTCTTGGCGGGCCGACTCGATGAAGCAGCAGGTGTTGACGAGGAGCACGTCGGCCCGTTCGGGTTCAGCCACGATCAGGAATCCGGCCCCCCGGAGCAGGCCCAGCATGACCTCAGTGTCGACGAGATTCTTCGGGCAGCCCAGCGAGACAACGCCAACCGCTCGGCCTTCCGCCGGGCGGGTCGGATGACGCATCAGTCCAGCCCCAACGCCTCGTCCAGCTTGGCCAGCTCGAGGTGGGCCTCGAACTGCTCGACCGCGTGCTCGATCTTCCTCGGCTCGCGCACGCGGAGCTTGCCCAACATCTCCTCAATCGTGGACACTGTCAGCAGCGTGTCATTGCGCACCAGCAGCACGGGAACGTTGAGCTCCTCGGCCCGCGCGAGCACGGTATGGCTCGGCTGGAGGTCTCCGGTCAGAATCAGGCACCGGGTGGGCGTCTCGAGCGCCGCAAGCTGGATGTCGGCGCGGTCACCGCCCGTGATGACGCACTTGCGCGGTGTGCGTCGGAAGTAGCGAAGGGCTCGCTCCACACCCATCGCACCGACGACGAAGTTCTCCACGAGCTCCCCGGCCGCGCCCTCGCAGCAGAGGAACTCGCCGGCGGTGGCGTCGGCCAGCTCTCTCACGCTGACAGAGTGGAGGATGGGGTCGCTGGGCATGAGCCCGAAGACGGTCAGCCCCAGAGACTCGAGACAGGGAACGACCTCATCCCACACTCGATCCTTGAGGCGGGGCGGCACGAGGTTGATGATCGTGCCCACCACCCGATCGCCCAGCGCCCGTCGGGAGGCCACGATGCTGTCGGCCTCGAGCAGGGATTCGCACCGGCCGACGAGCAGGACCCTGGCATCGAGCATCTCCGCCACGCTGACTCCGTTGAGGCCGAGCACGCTCCCTCTCGTCAGGACCGAGCCGGTCCCGCAGACAATCATCACATCGACCCCGCTCGAGTTCGCGTCGAAGGCCTGCTGCACCTTCCGCCTTGCCTCCTGGGGGTCCATCTGGCAGGCCTCCCGAGTCATGAGGACGGGACAGAGGTCCGAGGGTGCGGCCTTCACGTCAAGCTGCTGTGCGACGAACTGCGCGTCCTCGTCCGTCACCTCTGATCCCACGGTCACCGGGAGCAGGCCCAGTGGCTTCATATAGCCGACGCGCCGCCCCTGGCGTTGCCACCGCATGCCGAGAACGATGGTGGCCAGCGTCTTGCCCGCGTAGGGTTCGCTCGAGCCTATGTACAGCGTGACCATCGTCAACCTCCTACGACCGGCTCTTCTTCTGAGATCGTGATCCGCGCATCGACCGCCACCGCCCCCTCTCCGGCCTCCCCCACCTTCAATGGGTTGATGTCCATCTCCAGGATCTCCGGGAAGTCGGTTACCAGTTGCGAGACGACCAGCAGCGTGTCGACGATAGCGTCGATGTCGGATGGCTTCTCGCCCCGCGCGCCGCGGAGCAGCGCCGCGGAACGGGTCTCGTCAATCATGCGCCGTGCGTGCCTCTTGCCCAACGGAGCTATCCGGAAGCTCACATCCCTCAGCACCTCGACGTAGATGCCGCCAAGCCCAAACATCACCAGGGGGCCGAACTGGGGGTCGCGGGTGCTGCCGACGATGACCTCCCGACCGGTCTGGATCAGCTCCTGCACGAACACGCCGCGCAGGAACGCGTCGGGCGCGTATCGCTGCACCCGCAGCATCATCAGATCGTAGGCATCCACCGCCTCCTGACGATCCCGGATGCCGATGCGCACGCCGCCGATGTCGGACTTATGCAGAATGTCGGGCGAGATGATCTTCATCACAACCGGAAAGCCTATCTTCTCGGCGTGCTGGGCCGCCTCTTCGGCGCTCTGGGCAAGATAGCTCTCGGGGATCCGGAGGCCATAGGCCTTCAGCACCTCGCGGGCCTCAATCTCTCCCAAGTTGACGCGTCCCTCTGCCCGGGCGGCCTTGAAGACGCTCTGCACTCCCTGGGTGTAGGGCACCACCCGTATGTACTCGTCGGGCGGCTCCTCCAGCCACTCCTGGTACTCGGCCATCCTGGCGAGCGAATGAACGGCCCTCTCAGGATAGAGGTAGACAGGGACGTGCTGCTCATTCAGGACCTCGAGGGCCTCCTCCATGGCGCTGCCGCCCATGAAACAGGCAAGCACGGGCTTCTGCGACTGAGAGGCAACGCGAGCGACCCCCTCGGCCGTCTCATCTGGGTGTGTCATCGCCTGGGGCGTCACCACAGCGATAACACCGTCGACATTGGGGTCTTTCAGCAGATGCCCGGCCGCATAGGTATAGCGATCTGCGTCCGCATCGCCGAGCACGTCGATCGGATTGTAGAAGTTCGCCGCCTCCGGCAGTTGCTCGCGAAGGGCACGGATCGTCTCCTGATCCAGACTCGCGAGGCGCAGGCCGTCCCGCTCGACGGCGTCAGTGGCCATGATCCCGGGTCCGCCAGCGTTGGTGACGATTCCAACCGAGCGGCCCCGAGGCGTCGCCTGATAGGCAAAGGCGACGGCCAAGTCAAACAGCTCCTCCATGGAGTGGGCGCGAATGACCCCCGACTGCATGAAGGCGGCGTTGTAGGCATGCTCAGAGCCGGCCAGGCTTCCCGTGTGAGAGGAGACGGCGCGAGCGCCGGCCTCCGTGCCTCCCGACTTCACCACGATGATCGGCTTCTTCTCCGAGACTCGCCTTGCGGCCGCCATGAACTCCGGCCCGTTCGACAGGCCCTCGATGTAGGCCACGATGACCTTGGTCTCTTCGTCGTCTTCCCACGCGCGCAGCAAGTCGACAACCCCTACGTCCACCCCGTTGCCGAAGCTCACGAACTTGCTGTAGCCCACTCCCTGCTGGATCGACCAGTCGATGATGGCGGTGGCGAGCGCGCCGGACTGAGACATCAGCGACACGTTCCCCCGCTTCGGCATGCCAGCCGCGAAGGTGGCATTGAGCCCGGTGCTCGTAGACATGACCCCAAGGCAGTTCGGCCCCACCACGCGTATCCCGAGCTTCCGCGCCAGCTTCCCAAGCTCGCGCTCCCGCTCCAGACCCTCTGCGCCGGCCTCTTTGAAGCCGGCGGAGATGACAATGGCGGCTCCGATGCCCTTCTCCCCGCAGTCCCGCATCACCGACAGCACGGCCGCCGACGGGACGACGATCACCGCCAGATCGACGTCGCCTTCGACCTCCGTCACTCGGGGGTGGCATTTCCTACCGAGGATCTCCTCGGCGTGAGGGTTGATCGGGTGGACCTCGCCCCCGAAGCCACTCGTGAGCATGTTGCGGAGTATGTCGTGTCCGACCTTGCCCGGCTTCGTCGAGGCCCCGATGATCGCGACCGACCTCGGTTCGAAGAACTGCTGCATACCGACCGTATCAAGCATGGACCAGTCTCAGCCCCTTCAGCTCCACTCGGCGAGTCGGCCGGCCCGGTGGGCTTCTATGTAGCCCATGCACATGTCGTCCTGGCCGAGCAATACCCTCCCCGCGCAGACCGCAGCCATCAGGCCGCCGTCCAGAGGATCGAGAATCGCCGCGTCAAGGCCTTGGGCCATGGCCATTGCCAGGAAGGTCCGATTGAGCAGCCGTCTCGCCGGCATCTGGAAGGAGATGTTGCTCAACCCACATATCACGTGCACGCCCGGCAGGGATTGGCGAATCCCCGACACGGCATCGAGGAAGGCCGCCCCTTGCTCGTTCTCAACCGCCACCGCCCTCGCCAGCGGATCCAGGAAGATGTCATCGCGGTCGATGCCGATCTCCTCCGCCTTCGCCACCAGCTTCTGGGCGATGGCGATCCGCTGCTCGGCGGTCTTCGGCAGGCCGGCATCATCCATGGTCAGGCCGATGACGCGGGCCCCGTGACGGTGAGCGAGTTCCAGCACGGCCTGCATCCGCCCCTCCTCGGCACTGGCCGAGTTGAGCATGGCCTTGCCGGTGCACGCCTCCAGGCCGGCTCGGAGAGCTTCCACGTTTGGCGAGTCGAGACAAACCGGCGTCGACACCCCGGCCTGCACGGTCCGGGCGAGCCACACGAGATCGTCGGCCTCCCGATCGGGGCCGGTGCCGGCGTTCACATCGATGTAGTCGGCCCCCGCCTCCGCCTGCTGCTGCGCTTCCTCCTCCACGAAGTCCGCCTCCCGAGCCATGATGGCCTGCTTGACGCGACTGCGGGTGCCATTGATCCGCTCTCCCACGATGATCATGTTCTACTCCCGATGTGTCAGCGAGCGATTCTCGCCGCGTAGGTCTGCTCCACACCTCTGATCAAGTCGGATAGAACCGAGTTGACTGGGGTCGCGACGCCGGCGCGCTCACCCTCTCTCACCACGGCTCCGTTGATGGCGTCCACCTCGGTGCGCCGCCGTCGATGCACGTCCTGCAGCATCGAGTTGACGTTGTCGGCCGTGCGCTGACATATGCCCTCGGCATAGGACGCCATATCCTCTTCCGGCACCTCGATCTCGAGCTTCTCGGCCACCCGGACGGCCTCACTCACCGCCGCGCGCATGGTCTGGCGCAGGCCGCGCGATTCCAGAATCCCGCCGTTGCGGACCTGCGCCAATGTTGCCACCGCGTTGACGCCCGCGTTGACAGCGAGCTTGCCCCACAGCACAGAGTTCAGATCAGCCGTCAGCTCCGTGCGCAGGCCGCAAGTCGAGAACTCAGCCGCGATCTCGCGCAGCCGCGCCGTCAGCTCCCCATTGAGCTCGCCGATGATGGTCACGCCGTGCCCGGCATGGCGCACCTGGCCGGGCGCAATCAGAGTTGCCCCTTGAGACGTTGTGCCGCCCACGACGCGCCCCTCCCCCACCGCGCCCACAAGCACTTCGATGTTTCCCAGCCCGTTCTGCAGCGTGAGAACAGCCGTCTCCGGCCCGACCAGCGGCCCTGCCGTCTCGGCCGCTTGTTCCGTGTCGTACGACTTCACGGCGATGAGGACCACCTCCACCGCGCCCGCGTCCTCCGGCGTGACGGTGGCCCTGACGCTTGCATTGAACTCGCCGCTGACGCCGGAGACCCACATCCCCCGCCTGGACAGAAGCCGCGCCCGCTCCGCATGTCTGTCGATCAGCCAGACCTCGTGGCCACCCCGGCTCAACATCGCGGCGAAGAGACTCCCGATGGCGCCAGGTCCGACGATCGCGATCCTCATACCAGCACGGCCTCCGCTAGCGTCCGGTCACTGGCGCTGCCGCCCAGTCACCGCGGCTTCTCCCACTTCTCCAACTCGGCCAGCTCGCCGTAGGTGCCGCCGCGGCTGATCTCCTCCCGGATCCGGTTCTCGCGTTCGTACCACTCCATGCCGCGGTTTGCCCACTCCACCGCCCGGCTTCGTGGGATGCGGACGACGCCGTCGTCATCGCCCAGGATCCAGTCGCCCGGCTCGACGCTCTCGCCCCCGATCGTAATCGATACGCCGATCTCCCCCAGCCCTCGCGGCTCGCCCGCGTTCGGGCAGATGACACTGGCGAAGGCCGGGAACTTCAGCTCTCTGATGTCGCCGCTGTCGCGAAGGCCTCCGCTTATCACGACTCCGGCGACACCACGATTCATGGCGCTCCGACTCGCCATCTCGCCCCACACCGCGGGCCCCACGCCCCCGGCGTCGATCACAATGACGTCCCCCGGCTTGGCGCGGTCGATCGCCTCCACTGGCTTGGCGTAGTCGCCCGGCGCGCAGCGGACTGTCAGGGCCCTCCCCACCACCTTCAGCCCGGGGGCCACGGGACGAAGGCCCGGCAGCACACCCCGCCGATGCATTGCATCCGAGAGGTTGGCGGCCGATATCTGCGACAAGATCTCCCGGAGGTCCTCCTCTGTGACTCGCTTGTAGAGCGTGGTCGGTATGCTAACCTTCTCCGTAATCGCCCGTTTGAGGTCCTCGGTGGCCTTACGAGCGTCGGGGGCCTTGCTGATCGCGCCGCCAACAATCACAACAGATGCGCCCGCCTCGACCGCTCGCCCAGCGCTTTCGGAGTGAATGCCACCGGCCACACAGATGGGCACTTCCACTGCCTCGGCCAGGCGATGAAGCAGTTCAAAGGGATCGGCCGCCTGCATCTGCGCGTCGATGGCGGTATGTACGCCGACGTAGTCCACGCCGAGCTTCGCCACCTCTGCCGCCCGGCTCAGCACGTCGGATGTCCCGAGCAGATCGGCCACGATCTCGGCCCCGTAATCGCGTCCCGCGGCCACGCATTCCGCCAGGGTCGCGTCCGGGGCGGCCGCCAGCACGTGCACGATCTTCGCACCGGCCTTGGCCGCAGACTCGACTTCGACCCGGCCTGCATCCATTACCTTCATGTCGGCAGCGATGGGGAGATGGGGGAACATCGCCCGCAGCCGCCGCACCGACTCGAGACCGACGCTCTTGATGAGCGGCGTGCCGGCCTCGATGATATCGGCGCCACCGGCCGCCGCCTCCTCGGCCAGCTTGAGCGCCCGGTCCACCTCTATGAAGTCCAGCGCGACCTGGAGCCGCGCCGGTTCCCTCTGCTGGCTCATGTCATGTCCTCATCATGGCTAGGCACTATCGTGCCCGGCCCGCGCCACAGCCGAGCGTCTCCCGTCAGCTTCGGAGACCGGTCGCGCCCGCCGTTGATGACAATCGGTGCTCTGCTCGAAGGCGTAGGCCGCTCGAAGCAGTACCTCCTCGGCGAGCGGCTTGCCCACCAACTGCAGACCGATGGGCATCCCGTCGGCCGAGAAGCCGCAGGGAATGGACATACCGGGAAGGCCGCCCATGTTCACCGGAATCGTACACACATCGGAGAGGTACATCGCCAGCGGGTCATCGGTCTTCTCGCCAAGCCGGAAGGCGACCGTCGGGCTGGTGGCGCCGACCAGCACGTCGAAGCGCTCGAAGGCCTGATCGAAGTCCCGCCGGATGAGGGTCCGCACCTGGCTGGCCTTCAGGTAGTAGGCGTCGTAGTAGCCCGCGCTGAGCGCATAGGTTCCGAGCATGATGCGCCGCTTCACCTCCGCGCCGAACCCCTCGTCTCGCGTCCGGCTGTACATCTCCACGATGTCCGCGTCAGCACCGGGTGTCCGATGTCCGTATTGCACCCCGTCGTAGCGGGCCAGGTTGGAACTCGCCTCCGCCGGCGCAATGATGTAGTAGACCGGGATCGAGTAGTTGAGGTGCGGAAGCGACACCTCCTCACATTCCGCTCCCAGCTCGCCGAAGCGCGCCAAGGCTCCGTTGATCGCCAGCGACACATCCTCGTCCACGCTCCGGCCCTGGTACTGCATGAACTCCTTCACGAGCCCGATGCGGAGCCCCCTGAGATCGCCCACTAGCGCCTGCGTGTAGTCGGGCACCGGGGCGTCGATCGAGGTCGAGTCCCGGGCATCGTGGCCGGCGAGCACGTTCATCATCAGCGCGCAGTCCCGGACGTCCTTCGCGATCGGCCCGACCTGGTCGAGGGAGCTGGCGAAGGCGATGACGCCATAGCGACTCACGCGCCCGTAGGTTGGCTTGAGGCCCACGACGCCGCAGAAGCTGGCCGGCTGGCGGATGGAGCCGCCGGTATCGGTGCCCATGGCGACAACGGCCTCCGAGCTCGCGACCGCGGCCGCCGAGCCGCCGCTCGATCCCCCGGGCACGCGGTCGAGGTTCCACGGGTTCCGAGTTACACCGAAGGCCGAGTTCTCCGTAGAGGAGCCCATGGCGAACTCGTCCATGTTCGTCTTCCCGACGAAGACGAGTCCGTTGCGGCGACAGCGCTCGACGACATCAGCATCATAGGGCGGCACAAAGCCCTTCAGGATCTTGGAGCAGCAGGTGGTCTCAATGCCCTTCGTGCAGTAGATGTCCTTCAGTGCCAGGGGCACGCCGGCCAGGGGCGGCATCTTCTCCTTCCTGGCCCGACGCTCGTCGATCTCGGTCGCCTGCTGCTCGGCCACTTCCCTGGTCAGCAGCACGTAGGCATGCATCTCGCTCTCGATCTCATCGATGCGCCCGTAGACTGCCGCCAACACCTCTCGCGCCGAGACTTGTCCGGTGCCCAGCAGGCCTGACAGCTCGTGCGCCGTCAGCTCGTTGAGCTTTCCCTCGGCGCTCATTCGATGACCCTCGGAACTCGGAAGCAGTCGCGGTCTTGATCGGGAGCATTCTGCAGCGCCTCTCCCAACGAAAGAGGGGGCGCGGGCTCGTCTTCGCGAAGGACGTTTGACATGGGGACAGCATGCGACATCGGCGGCACACCCGAGGTGTCGATCTGCTGGAGCTGCTCGAAGTGTTCCAGAATCGAGTTCAGCTGGGTCGTGAAGCGCTCCCGCTCTTCCCCGGTGAGCCGGAGCCGCGCGAGCAGTGCAACGTGTTCCACCTCTTTGGGCGTCAGACGCATCGGCACATCCTCGGTCTATTGGAGTATGGGTTCGATCCTGATCCTGGCCTGATAGATCGTCTCCTGTATCAGCAGTGACCCCGTGTCCGGGTCCGGCATGACGTCCCAATGCCGCTGGCGCCCTCCGCCGGCGCCTTGCCGTATCGTCACCCGGTACATCGAGTCTGGCGACAGCGCGAGGGGGCCGCCACGCACCTCTATGCCAACAGGGGTCTGCTCCCCACCTCTG
This sequence comes from Candidatus Hebobacteria bacterium, assembly GCA_029821885.1. GTDB lineage: Bacteria > Armatimonadota > Hebobacteria > Hebobacterales > Hebobacteraceae > Hebobacterum. The sequence continues at coordinate 13,332 of JALGXV010000011.1, read as the reverse complement.
ATGCTGATCTCGCCCTCGCGGACGCCCACCCCGGCGCCGCTGCCGTGGATGACGAGCTCGATGCCGTCTCGACCGTACTCCGCCACCGATAGCGTGACGACCCCACCCTGAGCCAGCGGGTAGACGAAGACCGGCACCGGTACTGCTTGCGCCAGGGGTCCGCCGGGGAAGAGGAGTTCGACTCGGTCTTCGTCGGCCGCGTTGGCCAGGCGCATGGCGCCGCCCGGTATCAGGTAGACCTGATTGCCGGCGCCGCCCACCAGGACTGATGTCGTCAGGCTCTCCGGGGAAGCCACACCCACCGACCAGTTGTCGTACAAGGTGGCGGTGACTCCCGGCCAGACACCCCCGGGTTGGACCACCTCCAGCTCGCTGCCCCATGACAGCAATCGCCTGTGGAACTCGTTGAAGGACGGATCGCCGGCGCGCCACGATTCGTACAGGAACTCCGGGGTATAGACGGCAAATCCCTTCCCCAGCCCGCTGACCCGAAATGCCTCGCCGGCCTCCCCCAGGAAGTCCTGTCCCAGGAACTCGGCCACGTCGCCCCGCGTGGCGAACTCCTCCAGCGCCTGTATGAATCGCGTCAACGCCGGGTCGAAGTCCTTGCCCTCCTGGCCCGGCGCCAGCGGAGTCCTCTCGGTGGGCGCGGCGGGATCGTAGACTTCACCGTAGTCCACGGTCTGCTCGAACTCCTCTGTGGGACTCACGCCGACGGCGTCCGAGTAGCGGAGGTTCAGCGTCCCCCTCAGGATCATCGGCATGGACGTTATGGTGCCCTCTGCCTGGTACATGCCCACGCCTGCGTCAACGACCAGCGCCCCCCCGGTGAGCACGAAGTTGTGAAGTGCCATCTGGGCCTCGTCGGGCAGATAGAACACCATAGGAGCGATGATGGTGCCGTACTGGGAGAGATCGACGTCTCCCAATATGTCCCACCGCAGGATGTCAAGAAGGCCGAAGCTGCTTCCCATACGGCCAATGACGAAGAGATCCGTGGGAGAGTTCGGAGTCACACCGTCGAGGTAGCCATACAGCGCTCGTCCCCGGTTCATCACCCCGCCGGCGAGCGGTTCGTAGATGACGGCCGTTCTGGCCATCGGGGTCACAGGGTAGGCCGCCGCCTGCACCATGTCGGCGACCTGGGAGACCGCCGCCCGCAAGTCGGGGGAGTCCTTCACCGCACCCCAAGACGAGAAGGCGACACCGGTGGCCCCATGGGCAAGCGCCAAGCCGGCCCAGCCCGCTACCTGCGACGAGGATGTCTCCGACCCGACCTGCAAGACCTGCACGGCCGCAAACATGTTCGCGCGGCGGGCGATATCAACGGCGTGGACGTTGTGGGTCCGCCAGTCCGGCTCGCCACTCCCTGGATAGGCCGTGACAACGATGCCGTCGAAATCCCTCCTTACGCTGGCGATCGAGCGATAGTCGCCCGCGCCCGCGGCCAGGACGAGCCGCCCCGGGACCGCCTCGCGGAGTGCCGCCGCCCACAGCGAGAGCGAATCGGCGTAGGCCGCTTCCCGGTAGTAAGCGTAGTCCACGCTCGCCCGACCGATGCCCTGCGGGAGGCCGGAATCGATGTCCCGCGCCCCAGCCAGCGTGATCCCGCGCCACTCGCCGTACTCGGAGCCCCAGGACTGGTTGAGCGCGTTCAGCGATTCGTACCAGGAGCGCAGGTAGGAGACGAATCCCCTGTCGTTGTTCACGACCTGGCTTGCAGGCACTGCTTCGACGGACCAACCAATGAGGCGCGGGTGCTCTCCCACGCCCTCGACGGCGGCCGCCACATAGGCCTGAACGGCCTCGACATAGGCGTCAGACAGCGGGTCGATGGCAAGGGTCGCGCCGCCCTCGTCGAACAAAGGGGGCGGCGCAAGCGCCACGATCACCAGCAAGCCGCGCTCCTCGGCGGCCGAGGCCAAGGAGGAGAGGCGCTCCAGTTCCTCCGTGGCGACACTGCTCAACTCGAAGTAGGCCGTGTTGAGCCCCAGGGCCGCGTACTGGTCCAGGTCTGCCGGCCTCCGGACCCCTCTCGCCCATGTCAAGACCGTGGGCACACCATCGACGCGCAGGAGATTCGCCTCCCGCCGCGCCACTGTGCGGCGCACGCCGGCGAGGCCCCCCGCGACATCTTGGGCCGAAGCCACGCCGACATCCAATCCGAGAGCAGCCGAGATCGCTACGGCCGCCCCGACCAGCAGAGTCACTGTCACCTTCATCGAAGATCCCCCTTGAGGCCTCTCGGCTCAGACACGAGCCGTTCCTGCCTCAGCAAGACCGCCGACACAGAACTTCGGCGAGGGATGCCAACTCCCTCGCCGCCGCCTGGCCGTCGATGACACAAATCCAAACCGCCGCCTGCCCGCATGCCGCTCTGCGTGCGCGCGGGAGGAGGCCCGACGCGCTCGCCAACACTCCCTATGTCAGTACGGCTTCGGTCTCCGGGTCGAAGAGATGCGCCTTTCCCATGTCGAAGACGACGTCGAGCGGCTCGCCGTCCCTCGCCCCTGTCTCGGCATCCAGATCGGCGATGAGGGCATGCTTCCCCGCCGTCAGGTAGACGTACACGGTGGAACCCATCGGTTCGGTAACGTCCACCGTGAGCGTGGCTTCAGTGCCGTCGCTGGCCGGCGGCCCCAGGCTCCGGTCGTAGATGTCGTCGGGCCGCACACCGAAGACGACCGCCCGGCCGACTCGGTTCTGCACTCTGGCGGCATGGCGCTCCGGCAACTTCAGCCGCAGCCCCTCCGTCGTCACGTAGATGCGGCCGTCATCCGCCTCGAGCGTCGCCTGAAGGAAGTTCATCGCCGGGCTCCCGATGAACCCCGCCACGAACATATTGACAGGACGGTTGAAGAGCGCAAGCGGGCTGTCGACCTGCTGCATCTTCCCATCGTTCAGCACCGCGATCCGGTCACCCATCGTCATCGCCTCCGTCTGGTCGTGGGTTACGTAGACCGTCGTGATGCCCAGCCGCCGATGGAGCTTGATGAGTTCGGCTCGCGTCTGCACCCGCAGCTTCGCGTCCAGGTTGGAGAGCGGCTCGTCCATGAGGAAGACCTTCGGCTCGCGGACGATGGCCCGCCCGAGCGCCACGCGCTGGCGCTGGCCGCCGGACAGCTCGCGGGGCTTGCGGCCGAGCAGACCCTGAAGGCCCAACATCTCCGCCGCGCTCGCGACCCGCTGCCGTATCTCGGCCTTCGGGAACTTGCGGAGCTTCAGCCCAAAGGCCATGTTGTCGTACACGTTCATATGCGGGTAGAGGGCGTAGTTCTGGAAGACCATCGCGATGTCGCGGTCCTTGGGGGAGACATCGTTCACCAAGCGGTCGCCGATGTAGATCTCCCCTGCCGTCACGTCCTCCAGTCCAGCGATGCAGCGGAGAGCCGTTGTCTTCCCGCATCCCGACGGCCCGACGAGGACGAGGAACTCCTTGTCCTCTACTTCGAGGGTGAGATCATCTACCGCGACGACATCGCGGAACAGCTTGGTCAGGCTCTTCAGCACCACCCGCGCCATGCCTGCGCACTCCTGACGCCAGGCCTCCGCGCGTCGCCTCCGGTGGGAAGCAGAAGCAGACAGAGGGCGACGCGGACCTGCTGAGCGTGTCTAGAGGGCGATTATAGCAGAGCCGACCGCTGCTGGCAAGGTGACGGATGGCAGCCGGAGGCACCTTCACATGGCAACATAGCGGCCGATTCTGGAATGAGAAGAAAGGGGGAACCAGAGGGGCGTGCCCGACTTCCGCTCAAGGTGGATCGCAATGTGGGAGTATGTCGTGGCGTTCGGGCTCGGAATCCAGGTGGTGGCCGGCCTCATGGTGTTCGCCGTTGCCATGACCGTGCTGCTCGGCCGGTGGATCACGGCCGACGAGAGCGCTCTCGGCGTCGCGCTGCGGGCGATGGCTCTGCTGGGTATTGCCGCGGTGGCCTTCACCCGCTTCGGCACGATCTGGTACTGGCTGCTGTTGCCCCTGGCGGTGCTGCCCTTGCTCGAGTTTTCCTGTGGCAGCGGTCTCGCCGCCGGCTGGCTCAACCAGAAGCGGCAGGAGCGCCTGTCCGAGGCCGCCGCAGCGGCCGCCGACCACGCCACGAACGCAGTCAACCGGGTGCATCTGGCACGATCTCTCCTCGAGACGGGGCAGATCGATGTCGGCCTGGCCGCGCTCGATGCCGCCGTGTCGATGGCGGATGAGCAGAGCCGCGAGGTGCTGCAGGAGATGGCCGAGGAGGCCAGACGCGACTTCCTGAAGCAGTGCCCGGCCTGCCGGGCAGCAAATCGAGTTGCCGCCAGAGTATGCAGCACCTGCCTGCGCGCGCTGCGCGATGACGCTCTCACTCGGGCTCTCGTGTGGGTCTCGCGTCCGGCCCTTCGCTTGCTGCCGCGACCCAACTGACGCTTTGCCGCCGTCATCAAGTCGGACCCGCCTCCGGATGTCGCCTCTAAGAATCACTCGTCGGTTCGCACAACAAGGGCGCGCTCCTCCCCCGGCGTAGTAGCTCCTCGACTGGCAGCAGTCGGTTATCTGCCGACGAGGAGAGACATGGCCCAGACAAAGAGCGACGGTCGAGTGGAGCCCCACCTCTTCGTGATCATCGGCGGCACCGGCGACCTGACACAGCGGAAGCTCCTCCCGGCGCTCTATCATCTCTCAGCCCAGGGGCATCTGCACGATCGGTGCCGCGTGCTCGGCGTCGCCCGGCGGGGAGACTTCGACGACGAAGGCTACCGGCAGTGGGCAGGCGCGTCTCTCGCCGAGTCGGGCCTCGCCGTCGAGGCAGAGGCCTATGCCTGGTGCTGCGACCGGCTGCACTTCCACCGGCTCGGCAAGGGGGACCGCAAGGACTACGAGGCCCTGGCCGAACGTATCGCGTCGCTCGAGAAGGAGCACAATCTTGGCGGCAACCGGGTGTTCAACCTCGCCGTCCCGCCGGGGGCATTCTCACCCACAGTGACCGGCCTCGCGGGGGCCGGGCTCGACACCGGTCCCGGGTGGACACGCATCGTGGTCGAGAAGCCATTCGGAAGCGACCTCGCGTCGGCGCAGGAACTCAACCGACTCATCCACGAGTACGCCGAGGAGTCGCAGGTCTACCGCATCGATCACTACCTCGGCAAGGACACGGTGCAGAACCTGCTCTCTTTCCGGTTTTCGAACGCCATCTTCGAGTCGCTGTGGAACCGCGATCGGGTCGAGAGCATCCAGATCACCGTCGCAGAGGACCTCGGCATCGAGGGGCGCGGCGCCTTCTACGACAAGGTGGGCGCGCTGCGCGATATCGTCCAGAATCATCTCGTCCAACTGCTGTGCATCACCGCGATGGAGCTGCCCCCCGCGCTGGAGGCGAACTTCGTGCGTGATGAGAAGGCAAAGGTCCTGCGCTCGATTCGCCCCCTGACCCCGGAGAACGTCGTGTTCGGCCAGTATGCCAGCGGCTCGGTCTGCGGGAAAGATGTCCCCGCCTACCGGGGCGAGGAGGGCATCCCCGCCGACTCCCGCACGGAGACCTTCGCCGCCATCAGGTTGCACATCGACAACTGGCGATGGCAGGGAGTGCCGTTCTATCTGCGCGCCGGAAAGCGCATGCCCGCCCGCGCAACTCACATCGTCGTCAACTTCCGGTGTCCCGTCCTCACCTGCTTCGAACCCTTCACGTGCGACTTCGCCTGTAACCGCATGATCATCACGCTCCAGCCGGATGAAGGCTTTGATCTGTACTTCAACGTCAAAGTGCCCCGCCAGCCTTTCCGGCTCGAGCAGGAGCGCCTTCGCTTCGGCTACAAAGAGGCCTTCGGCGATCTCCCCGATGCCTATGAGACGCTTCTGCTAGATGTCATGAGGGGCGAGCAGACCTTCTTCGTCCGCGCCGATGAGGTCGAGCTCGCATGGCGTATCTTCGACCCGTTGCTCAGGGAACTCCCGCAGGTGCACTTCTACCCCGCGGGCACCTGGGGTCCGGAGGCCGCAGAGGCGCTCGTCTCGGAGGGCGAGTGGCATGACCAGGCGCCTCAGGCCTGAGGTTCGCGTTCACCCGACCCTGGAGGCGCTGAGCCGCGCCGCCGTTCGACCGCTCACTTCACTGCCACGAAGATCATCCGTTCGGACGCATCGGTGAACGGCTCGCGCTCGTAGCCGCCGAACACCTCGACCTTTGTGAACTCAGCCTCCGCAAGTAAGCCTCGCATCTGGTCTTCGGTCACCCAGGTGTAGTGCTCGACGAAGACGTAGCGCTTCTCGCTCTCGTCGGGCAGTTGCTCGACGTATGTGTGCTCCACGGTCACCTGCTGCGCCTCTTTGTCGATGGAGAGCTTCTTGTTCAGCTCCCGCGTCAGCAGGCCGGTCGAGGGAGACACGCTTCTTCCGATCTCCCGAGTCTCGCCGACCGCCTGGTTCGCCATCCGGTCAGCCGGGATCAGGTCTACGATCAGCGCTCCGCCGGGGCCGAGATGCTTGCTGGCGCAGGAAAGGCAACTCGACTGCTCCTCCTGTCCGCTCAAATGAAAGAGAGAGGCCGCGGGGATGAAGGCCAGGCTCACGGCCTCATCCAGTGCGAAGTCGCTCATGTCGGCCTCGATGAGCCTGACACGGGCGCGGACCTCTGGCCGCTCCTTGCTCAGCTTCTCCTTGGCAATCCGCAGCATCTCCGCCGAGATGTCCAGACCGATGACCTCGAGCCCCTCCCGTGCCAGCGGTATCGTGATCCGCCCCGTGCCGCAGGCCAGCTCCAGCACCGGCGAGCCATGCTCGCCGGCCGCTGCGAGATAGAAAGGAATGTCTTCGATGGTCCCCTCATAGGTCCAATCATAGAAACGGGCGTAGTCACGAGCCTGATACGCTGTCTTGGGATTCATACGCCCCTCACCTCGCCACGGCGACCGTTCGAGCCAACAGCTCTAGCCTCGGGCTGCCGCCTTCCTCACTCCCTCAATGTACTCGGGCGTCACCTGCTTCTCGAAGCTGCGGAAGCCGGCGAGCTTGAAGCCGTGCTTCTGCGCCAAGGCGGCCATCTCTCTGACCTGCTCTACTGTCAGGTCGCGCCCGAGGGTATAGCTCTCGTACCTCTCCTCCAGCGCGAGGATCATCGTCTCGGCCATGCACGCATAGGCGGTCTTCGGCGGGAAGCCGAAGTTCAAATGAAAGTCCACCTCCCCCGGCACCTCCACCGCCCCCCCTTCGATGACGAGCACATCGGGCCGCTGCGTGGCGACCTGCTTCGACACATCCCGCGGCCGCGCCACATCGCACACCACGGCCCCCGGCTTGAGCGCCTCCCCCGGCACCACCGTATCCACCGCGCTCGTCACCGTGATGATGATGTCGGCCTCCCGCAGCCCCGAATGCGGATCGGTCGTATGCGTGATCTCAGCCTTGCCGTCTATGCCGGCCGCCAGCCCCTCCAGCCGCGCCTCGTCTCGGCCGATCAGCGTGACCGAGGGCGCCTCTTCCGCCAGCAGCCGCACGCATACCTGACCGATCGACCCCGTCGCGCCCATCACCGCCACCTGGGCCTGCGAGACCTCCGTCCCCATCAGCGCGGCCGCCTGCTTCGCTCCCTCCACGGCCGTCCACACCGTGTAGCTGTTCCCGGTCGTCACCGCGATATCGACGCGCTTGTCCACCGTGATCCCCGCGTCGCCGACCACGGCGGTCATCGCGCCAAGGCCGACCACCTTCGCTCCCAGGTCCTGAGCCATCCGGGCCGCGCTCACTATCTTTTCGAGCACGAACGCCTCCGGCAGATCGAGGAACTGCCGCGGCGTGAGCGGGCACCCCACAAACCATCCCCGCGCCTCGGCCCCTGTCTGGCTCCGTATCCCGGTGATCTCCGAGACCGGCTTCGGGGACACCCGCTTGAGGAGCTGCTCCAGCACGGCCTCCGGCAGGATCCGCAGCAAAGGGTACTTCCTGGCGATGTCCTTCGCCCCGCTCACGGGATGGATTATGAAGGCGAACTCACCCATATCTCCACACTCTGCGTGATCAACTTCGTCTCAGCACGGCCGGCTTCCCGCCTGTCCCATCCGGGCCCGTCTCAGCCTTCAAGCAGAGATGCCGCCCGCTGCATGTGCGGAACGACGTCCACGCCAAACGGGCAGCGCTCGCTACAGGAGCCGCATTCTGTGCAGTCAGACGCTCTGGCGGGAAGTGCCGCGTATTCGTCCCGCAGGTCGGGCGAGATGTCCTGCTCCGCGACGGCGGCGAGCCGCAGCGTCTGGCCAATGTCGATCCCGGAGGGGCAGGGAAGGCAGTGGTTGCAGTACACGCAGCCGCCTTCGAGACGCCAGGCCGAGTCGGCCAGCGCCTCGCCGAACTCCTTCTCCTCGGCACTGGCAGACAGGAAAGCCAGGACCGACTCGAGCTCCCCCCGGTTCTTCACTCCTGGCACGACCGCAGAGACACCGGCCTGTGAGAGCGCGTAGCTCAACAGCTTGACGGGATTCAGAGCCCCCCTCTCGTCCTCCGCCAGCTGGAAGAAGCGACCGCCCCCGAACGGCTTCATGCCCACCAGGCCGATTCCCTCTGCTGCGCACGTCTGGTAGAGTCGCCTCCTCTCGACGTTGACTCCGCGCGATCGCGCTCCGGTCTCCGCATCGAGCCCCTCGATATGCGAACGGCCGGGCAGCGTGTCGAAGGCGGGGTTGATCGGGAACATGAGGACATCGAAGTCGCCGCTCAGCATGGCCGCTTGTGCGACCGGCGCAACGTGCGAGCTTAGCCCAATGAATCGCGCCTTGCCCTGATCGCGGAGACTGCGGGCCAGAGTCAGCAAGCCGCCCTCGTCGGCCAGACCTGTGTAGTCATCTTCCTTGTCCACCCACTGCACCATGATGATATCGGCGTGGTCGGTGCCGAGCCGCGCCAGCATGTCCGCGAAGACCCGGCCGCACTCACTGGCATCTCGGGACAGCCGATACTGCCCGTTCGACACCGTGCAGCCCAGGTGCACGGCCAGTGTGACGCGATCTCGAAGACCGGCGAAGGCCGCTCCCAGGTTGTCGAGGTAGTCCGGGTAGGCCCAGAGGATGTCGAAGTAGTTGATCCCGCGCTCCACTGCGCCGCGAACGACTTCGACCACCGTCTCCCGCGGCTGGCCGTGGAGGTACTCGGTGCCGATTCCGATCTCTCCGACCGCCAACCCCGTCCGCCCAAGCTTCCTTCGGTTCATGTCCCCAACTCAACTCGATCGAATAGAATCGCCCGCCACGACCAGGGCATGTATGTGCCAGCGCGCCGCCGCTACTGCCGCGAGCGGCCCCCGAACAGGCGGCCGAGAATCCCGCTCTCATCCGGACCCGGCGATCTGGCAGTGCGTCGTTCCCGCGCCGGCGGCTACTTGCCTTCCCAGTAGGCTTCGCCCTCCTCCTCCATCTTCTCGAGCCGGGTGTAGTAGTCCGGAAACTCGTTGAGATGGGCGAGGGCGATCTTTCCTGTGGTCAGTGGATCGTCGTTGCTGACGTTCGTGTGCGGGTCAACCAGTCCGTGCTCGAGTTCGACATCCATGCCCATGCGGAACTGCTCGACGTCGAACTTGCTCCAGTCGATGCCCAACTGCTCGCCGATCTGCTTCGCCTCTTCGGCCGTGAAGCTCTTCTTCGCCATGGCACTTCCTCCCCGAGTTGGCTTTGCTCGATTCCTGAGGCAGGCTTCGGCAGTGAACTGAGCGTTCCCTGCGATAGAAGAGAGGAGCACGTGGCCTCGGTCGCACTGCGCGAGCCCGGAGAGCGCGCTTAGTCCGCCTTCCCGATCAGCTCCTTCCAGCGCCACACCATATACTGGTAGTTCTCCCAGGAGACGTCGGGCGGGATAGCGTGGTCGATGTGGGGAATGAACCGGCCGAGGCCCAGAATCGGCCTCAGGCGCTCGATTTCCGCCTCCATCGCGGCTTTGTCCTTCGCCATCGCCCGCTTGTCGATATGGCCGAGCGCGTGCAGTTGCGGGTGGGTCTTCAACAGGTAGGGCACATCGTTCCCGGCCTGCACCTCGTAGGGGAAGATGCCGTTGAGGCCTGCTTCGAGGAAGAGCGGCGTGAGCTGGTGCATGTGGCCGTCGCTGTCCACCAGCTTGATGGTCGCGCCCCGCTCGTCGGCGAGCCCCATGAGCTTCTGGTAGTAAGGCGTCAGGAACCGCCTGAACATCGCGGGCGAGATGAGCGACCCGTTCTTGCTCGCCATGTCCTCCCAGGTGTAGATCGCGTCGATCCTGATCTCGTCGAACAGCCGGCTGAGCAGTGTGTACCAGAGGTCACAGAGCGTAGCGTTGATGTCCTCGATCAGCTCCGGCTCCTGCGCCATCGCGATGAGGCACCGCTCGACCCCCATCATCGTGCGCGGCCCGCTGAGGAAGCCGTAGGGGTAGAAGCCCACTCCTACGATCCCGTCAAAACCCCGGATGTCCTCGATCCGCTTGCTCCAGTCGGCCGGGAAGCGCTCGGGCGTGTCGGGGTCGAAGCGCCACTTGTGCTCCTCCCATGTATTGCGGTCTTTGACGGGGTAGTCGAGCCACTCCGACATGCTCGTCCCGTCCTTGCGGGCCCGCTGCAGCACGCCCTGCTCGTCCCGGAAGATGATGTGCTCCTCCTCCTCGTCGAGCTGCTCCCGCTCGAAGCCCGGGCAGAGCCCGAAGTTGACCCCCGGGTCGGCCCCGCCGGAGTCGAAGCCGAACATGGCGTACCAGTCGTCGTCGTTCTTCATCCCCTCGCGCTTCCAGCGCCGGTGCGTCTCCTCCCACGGCCCCCACTGGCAGAGGAAGGGAACGCGATCCACCGGCTGGCCGGTGAAGAACGCGATCATACGCTCTCGATGTGTCATCGAATCAGACCTCACGTGCACTCCGTCTCTTGGCATCCTTCGGCACTGGACCCGCGGCGACCACGAACGGACCGAACACTGGCGCTACCGGCCCTCGATGGCGGCTCTCTGCTCGTTGATGGCGCGGATGACGGCCGCGTCGAACTTCGGCTGGCGGCCGTAGGTATACAGGCCGTTCACTTCTTGCTCGATGTCGTAGAGCTGGGTATAGCAGAACCCGCACATCTTCGGATGGAAGAGAAGCGCTTCCGTCAGCGCCCGGTAGCGGGATAGAAACTCCTCCTCGCTCCCGGGCCGGTCGCCATACCCCCAGGCCTTCTCGTCCGTCTGTCCCGGGTTCCACCAGATGCCGCCGTACTCGCTGACGAAGTAGGGCTGGCCCCGGTGCGGCGCGTCGAACTCCGAGTTTCGGAATGGTTCGCCGTCCCCGGCGAAGGCCGAGAAGAAAGCGGCGAACTTCTCCGGATCCTGCTCGTAGGTGTGGCAGTCGTTGACATCGGTGACCGCGTGGACATAGCCGCTGGTGTCGATGATCGGCCGCGTCGGGTCGAGCTGCTTCGTCGCCCAGTAGACGGCGGGCACGAGCGCGGGTGGAGCTTCGTGCTGGGTCTCGTTGAGCGGGCACCAGCCGACCACCGACGGGTGGTTGAAGTCCCTCTGTACGACAGCGAGCCACTCCGGCAGGATGCTCGCCAGCGCCTCGGGCCGCCGGATGTCCAGGCCCCAGCTCGGATACTCGCCCCACACCAGGTAGCCGAGCCGGTCGGCCCAGTAGAGAAAGCGCGGGTCGAACACCTTCTGATGGAGGCGGGCCCCGTTGAACCCCATCGCCTGGGAGAGCTCGATGTCGCGCCGCAGCGCCTCCTCGTCGGGCGCGGTGTAGACGCCATCGGGGTAGTAGCCCTGGTCGAGCACGAGTCGCTGAAAGACCGGCCGGCCGTTGAGGAGGATGGCGGGTGGGTCGAGATCGATCTGCCGCATTCCGAAGTAGCTCTCGACGCAATCGATCGCGCGCTCGCCGCCCATCAGGCGCAGCTCCAGATCGTAGAGAAACGGATCCTCCGGCGACCAGGCCCGCGCCTTCCCGAGGTCAAGGTCGAGCGCGGCCGCCCCGCCTTCCACACCGGCCTCCGCCTTTGCCACCTCCGCGCCCTCCGCGCGGGCGACCGCGATCACCACCTGACCGGAGGCGGCGCCCGTCGTCTGAACCACAACTGAGAGACGGTTGCGGTCGAGGTCGGGCAGGAACCAGGCGCGCTCCAACCGGGCGGCCGGCACCGCCTCCAGCCATACCGTCTGCCATATACCGGTGGAGCGGGTGTAGAGGCAGCCATAGGAATCCCGCTTGCCCGATTGCTTGCCGGAGGGCTGAAGGGGGCTGCGGGTGTCATCGATGGCCCGCACGACGAGATCGTTCTCGCCGCCGCGCAGGTGGGGCGTGATATCGAACTCGAAGGGCGAATAGCCGCCGCGGTGCGAGCCGGCGAGGTGGCCGTTGACCCAGACCGTTGTCTCGTAGTCGACGGCGCCGAAGTGCAGCAGCACGCGGCGGCTCCCCCACTCATCGGGCGGGCGGAAGGCGCGGCGGTACCACACGGCGGGCATGAAGTCGGTCTTGCCGAGGCCGGAGAGCTGTGACTCGGGGGCGAACGGCACCACGATGCGGCCGCTCAGCGAACGGCCGCAGCTCAGGCCGCGCTCCAGGCCGGAGAGATCGGGATCTTCCTCGAACTCCCATTCGCCGTTGAGATTCAGCCACTCAGGCCGCGCCCATTGCGGGCACGGGTACTCCGGCCGCGGTAGGTCCAAGCTCATGGTCATACCTCAGTAGGAATGCTGGCGTTCTGCTGCTGGCGGCCTACCTTCGCGCGCTCAGTCTCCGAACTCCAGCACGCCCGGCCGCCAGTTGACATCCTCCGCCAGGCGCACGTAGTCTTGCTCGCTCAGCTCCTCCGGTCGCTTGCCCGACAGCGCGACGAGCACGCCCTCCATCACGTTTGCACCGAAGCTCTCTCCCGAGATCGATGGCGTCATAGTGATCAGCTTGGCCGCGCCGCGCTTCCTGAGCTCCTCCACATCGCCTCGGCGGGTGGTGTTCGTGACGATCACCTTGCCGGCCAGATCGTCGGGCATGTAGCGGCGGATGAACTGGAAGTCCCCGGCGATGATGTCGGCCGCCTCGAAGTAGCGCGGGTGCTTGGCCTTGGTCGCCTCTTGCCGGCCGCCGGTCGGATAGAGCACCGACATGGGAAGGCGTCGCAGGACCGGCAAGAGGATGGCGCCGACCACGGCAACCTGTCTTAGACTCGTCAGCGCGACCGGGATGCCAACCGCGTAGATGAGGTCCCCGTAGGCGATGTCGCCCCCGAGCGCGGGAAACGTCTCCGCCATCCCTGGTCGGTCCACGGCCGACATGAGCAAGACTCGCTTGCCGGAGACCGCGAGCACGCCCTCGTCCACGAGCCGCCTGAGCAGCACTGGCTCGAGCACGCGCTTGATCCCGCCGCCGTCGACGACCGG
>JALGXV010000417.1 GCA_029821885.1 Candidatus Hebobacteria bacterium | reverse complement strand
CGTCGTTCACCGCTCGATCTCCCCGGTTCGATAGCGATAGTGGGCCTGACAGGCGCCCTCGGTCGAAACCATGCACGACCCGACCGGCTTCCGGGGTGTGCAGGACGTGCCGAAGAGCGGACACTCCGGCGGCTCGATTGCCCCTCTCAGCACGTCGCCACACCGGCACCCCGCGGGCTCCCGCGATTCCGGCGGCTCCACTTCGAATCGTCGCTCGGCGTCGAATGCCGCGAACTCCTCCGCCAGCTCGTATCCGCTCCTCGGGATCGTCCCCAGCCCCCGCCAGCGGGCATCTGAAACCCGGAACACCTGCCGCAGCAACTCCTGTGCCTTCGGATTGCCCTCCGGCCGCACCGCTCGGGTGTATTCGAGTTCCACTTCAGAGCGGCCGTCTCTGAGCTGAAGCAGGAGCATCCTCACCGCGGCCAGCACATCGGCGGCCTCGAAGCCCGTCACGACACATGGTTTGCCGCGCTCCGCGACGGGGCGGTAGGCCTCGCCTCCGATGATGACGCTCACGTGTCCCGGGCAGATGAACCCGTCCACCCGTACCTCCGATTCGAGCAGGGCCATCATCGCGGGCGGGATCAGCTTGTGCGCGCACAGCACTGAGAAGTTCTCGAGGCCACGACGCTGAGCTTCGAGAATCGCCAGCGCCACCGCGGGAGCCGTTGTCTCGAAGCCGATCCCGAAGAACACGACCTGCTCTTCTGGCCGCCGCGCGGCCGCCTCGACCGCGTCCATTGGCGAGTATACGATGAGGAGGTCGACCCCTTCGGCCCTCGCCTCCTCGAGGCTCTTGTCCGTTCCCGGCACGCGGACCATGTCGCCGAAGGTCGCGAGGGTGACACCTTCGAGGCCGCCGAGCGCGATGAAGAGAGCACTCCCGCAGGCCGTGCCGCGCGATGGCCACGGTGTGTGTGCCGCAGACTTCCATCAGCGTGGCCGGAGGCGCGGCCATGCCGCGAAGCTGCTCGGACAGCCTGGTGAGAAGTGCGGGGTCTCTAAGCTCGTCGAGGTTCGTCACCGAACATCTCCGCGAAGAGCCGCAGCGTTTCCTCCGCCTCCTCGGGATCGAGCCGGTCGATGGCCACGCCGGCGTGGATGATCACGTAATCGCCGATCTTGATCCCCTCGACGAGATCGACGCGGGCCTGCCTGCGCACGCCGCCCTGCTCGACCTGCGCGATCGGCCCGTCGATCTCGGTCACCTTCATGGGGACGGCCAGACACATCGTCTCTCAACACCTCTCGGCGGGGGAACCGCTCTGCTGTTCTTCTTCGGAGCCGCGGGCTGAGAATCCCGCCGCCCGGCGCACTGAGTTCAGTCTACCCCTGGCCCAGCATCGTGATCCGCCGAAATGGTCACCTTCGTTGACGGCTGCCACTTGTAGGGCGGGGTCTATGTGCCCCGCCCTACACGCGTCGATCCTGCTGCGCGGCAGCAACCGCCGCCTGCCCCAAGCTCATCCCCCCGTCGTTGGGCGGGACTTCCTTGTGGATGTGCGGCCGGAGGCCGGCCGCCCATAGCAGCTTGAGTAGCCGGGCGAGGAGGCGGGCGTTCTGCATCACTCCGCCGGCGAGGACGACGTCGGCCGGGCCGCCCTGATCGTGCAGCAGGCAGCAGACGTCACGGGTGAAGGCGGCGACTGTCTCGTGGAAGCGGGCCGCGATGGTCGCGCGATCGGCCCCCTGCTCTAGGTCAGCGACGAGCGCCCGGATGATCGGGCGTGTGTCGATGACACCGTTCTCGACGTCGTATGCGTAGGGCAGGAGCGTGTCTCCTGCCCAGCCGCTGGCCATCGCCTCCAGCTCCATCGCCGGCTGGCCCTCATAGGTCGCCTCGGGTGTCGCGCCGAGCAGGGCTGCGACCGCGTCGAAGAAGCGACCCATGCTGGAGGTGGGTGGGCAGTTGATGCCACGCTCGATCTGGCGCGATACGACCCGCAGCTCGGCATCTGTGAGGCCGGGCAGGAGCCGTCGCGCCTTCGCAATACCCTCCTCCCGGCCAAAGGTCGCGACCAAGTGGCTGAGCGCCATCCGCCCCGGCCGCTCGACGGCCGCCTCCCCGCCGGGCAGCGGGACTTGCAGGAGGTGAAAGGCGCGCTCATAGTTGCGCCGGTCTGCGACCAGTATCTCCCCGCCCCAGGCGGTCCCATCCGGGCCATAGCCCGTGCCATCATATGACACGCCGATCACCGGCCCGGCCAGCCCCAGCTCCGCCATCACGCTCACGACGTGCGCGTGGTGGTGCTGCACTTCCACGAGCCGCACCCCCTCCAGGGACGTCGCCCACTGGGTCGAGAGGTAGCCGGGGTGGAGGTCGTGGGCCACCACCTCCGGAGTCACTTCGAAGAGCTGCTCGAAGTGACGAACCGCGCGGCCGAAGTAGTCGAGCACTTCGGCCGTGTCGAGATCGCCGATGTGCTGGCTGAGTATCGCCTCGCCCTTGCGAAGAAGGCAGAAGGTGTTCTTATGATATCCGCCGACGGCCAGCACTGGCGGCCCCTCGACATCGACGGGCACCGACCGCGGCACATATCCGCGGGCTCTTCGCACCGGGATCAGCAGATCACCGTCAGCCCGCACGACCGAGTCGTCACAGGGAACCGCGATCTCCCGGTCATGGGAGAGGATATGATCGGCAATCGGCCCCAGCTTCCGCCTTGCCTCCTCGTCTGTGTGGACGATGGGCTCCTCTGCCAGGTTCCCGCTGGTCATGACGAGGGCCGGCGGCGCGCGGTCGAGCAACAGCCGGTGCAGGGGTGTATAAGGAAGCATGACGCCGACCGTGCGCTGGCGCGGCGCGATGCCGTCGGCGAGGCCACTGCCGGGCACGGCGGGCATGATCACGACGGGGCTCTCCGGCGAAGAGAGGACGGCAGCGGCACGATCGCTCACCTCCGCCACCCGTCGCGCCTCCTCGAGATCCCGCACCATGATGGCGAAGGGCTTCTGGCCCCGGCCCTTGCGAGT
>JALGXV010000416.1 GCA_029821885.1 Candidatus Hebobacteria bacterium | reverse complement strand
GCCTGGGGCTTCAACACCATCGCCGGCTGGTCTGACGAGCAGGTGTACCACAACTCGCCCCATCCCTTCGCGGTGTGTGTCTGGATGTCGGGCGAGCAGCGGTCGATCGAGGGTGCCTCCGGCTACTGGGGGGGCATGCCCGATGTCTACGATCCGTCCTTCGAGGAGGAAGTGGACCGGGTGATGCGCGAGGCCGGCGCGAAGTTCGCCGATAACCCCCGCTGCATCGGCTACTTCTTCGAGAACGAGTTATCGTGGGGAGGGGACCGCAGCTTCAACATCGCGGGCGGCACGCTGCGCTCCCCGGCCGAGCAGCCGTGCCGCCAGGAGTTCGTGCGCGCCCTGGAAGCGAAGCACGGCTCTCTGGAGGCCGTCAACGCCGCCTGGGAGGCCGAGGCGGAGAGCTGGGAGGAGCTGCGCGCCCCCGAGGAGCCCAACGAGGCCTGCCAGGAGGACCTGCGGGCCTTCACCTACGAGTACTCGCTGGAGTACTTCCGCAAGGTGCACGCCGCCATGGAACGGCACGCGCCCAACCAGCTCGATCTGGGCTGCCGCTTCGCCTGGGCCAACAAAGAGAGCGTGCGCGCCTGCGCCGAGGTGGCCGACGTGGTGAGCTTCAACATCTACCGGCCTCGCGTGGAGGCGGAGCGCTGGGCGTTCACCTCAGAGCTGGGCAAGCCCTGCATCATCGGGGAGTTCCACTTCGGCGCGCTGGACCGCGGCTCACTGCATCCGGGGCTGGTGGAAGTCGGCGACCAGAACGAGCGGGCGGAGATGTTTATCGACTACGTCCACAGCGTGCTCGACGTGCCCGCCTTCGTCGGCTGCCACTGGTTCCAGTACGTGGACGAACCGCTCACCGGCCGCACGCTCGACGGGGAGAACTACAACATCGGACTGGTGACGGTGACCGACACGCCATTTCCCGAGCTGATCGCAGCCGCCAGGAAGGTGCACGAGGACATCTACCCGCGCCGCTATCACGGGGCCAGCGAGTAGACGACGGGGCAGGAGGCGCGCTCCTGCCCTACGAGAAAGGGCCAACGGCCGGTGGGCATTCGGCTGCGCCGTATACCCGCCCTACAGGACGATGGGGCAGGACGCGAAGGTCCTGCCCTACGGGAAGCAGCGGCGCTTAGGGGTCCGCCGCGTCCGGGCTTTTGAAGATGCAGACGCGGTAGCGGTCGAAGATGAGGACTTCGTCGAGCCCGTCGCCGTCGATGTCGTGGGCAAGGGTGCGATAGCGCACCCCGCAGTCGTAGGACCGCTCCGCGCGGATGCGCCGGCGGGGCTGGGCGTACTCGTCCTTCCAGGGGAACACGTCCACGAGCTGGCCGTCTCCGTCGATGAAGCTCGGCCAGAGATCGCGGCTCCAGGCGGGGTCGCTGTCATACGGGGCGGGCGTGATGGGCCGGAGCTGTGGCTCGAAGAGGGCCCACTCCGTGCGGCCGATGCCGCTCCGCCACTGCACCGGCGAGCCGGCGTAGCCGTTGATATCGGTGCGGTGCCACAGGACTTCGCCGTTCTGGTCGAGGCCCCACAGGGCCTGGTTCTTCTCGCACATGATGATGCGGGTCTCGCCGTCCGGCCCCCACGGGCCCTCCGCCGAACGCTGGCTGTGCTTGCCCCGCACCCGCCACACGATGTTCCCCTCGAGATCGGTGACGACGAAGTCCTTCGATCCCGAGTAGCGCACCTCGATCTCGCCGTCGAGGTTGAGGTCGCTCACACCGATGTGATCGGCGTGATTGCTGACATAGTCGAAGCCGTAGCCCAGGTCGAGGCCCCACACCTCCGACAGGTCGGCGTCGAGCAGGCTGTAGCCTATCAGCAGCTCGTCCCTGCCGTCGCCGTTCACATCCAGCGGGACCATGCTGTGCCCGGCCCCGCGCACGGCGAAGGGCTCCTGCCAGACATTGAGATCGTACCGGAACACCATGGTGGGGTTGGAGTACGACCACGGCGGATAGGCCCGGTCGTTGACCTTGCAGATGAGGTGTCTCTGCCTGGCCGAGCGGAGGAGCTGCGCCGTGTAGAGCAGGTCGAAGTTGTCGGAGGGCAGCTCGACGAATCGCCGCTGCCGGCCGGTGAGGATCACCAACGCGTTGCCTCGAATCATCGCCACCTCGCAGTGGCCGTCGCCGTCGATATCCTCCGCCACCATTGACTTCGGGCCGTGGCTGGTGAAGGGAACATCGCGGCGGTAGGGCCGGCCCTCCTGCCACAGCACCTCGCCCTCGAGGGAGACCGCGGTCAGGCAGTGCAGGGAGCGGTCGGCGTCATCCACATCGGGACGGTCGGCGTGGAGGCGTGACTTGAGCTGCCCTGGGCTCTGGAGGATGAGCAGCTCCAGCTCGCCGTCGCCGTCGATGTCGGCCAGCTCGGCGCGGTCGCCGCCAAACTCGGCGACGGAGAACTCCTTGATTAGTGTCGCTGTTCCGGGGTTCATGTTTGCCCGAGGTGGCTGGCTCGACCTCAAGTGGTTGGGCACGCGTCTTCCCGCTTCGGCAGCAAGCTACCGAAGCAACGGGGCATCAGTGTCGCTGTTCCGGGGTGCATGGTCGGTCTAGTTCGCAGGGCAGGACCGTGCCTCCTGCCCCGGCGTTTGCGGTCGCCTGCTCTGGGGCTTGCGCCGCGAGTGCGGCACAGCCGCCTCCTCTTTCAGTCGGGCAGGTGCACCATCGACACGAGGAGGCCGGCGGTGAGGATGAAGGCGGTGATGGCGATCGCCGACACGAGGACGGCCAGCGCCCAGTGACTCACGCGGCCGATGCGCCCTCGCCCGCGTCTGAAGGCGAGCAGATGCAGCCCCCCGAGCACGACCGCGAGGGCGGCCCCGAGCAGATACCACTTCGCGGCGAGGAAGCCCGCGGACTCCACCAGGAACCGGCTGGAGGCGGACAGGCGATCCTCCACGCCCAGGGCTGTGAGGCGTGGGAGGAACTGATAGAACATCAGTAGACAGAAGAGCACCAGCGCGCCCACGCTGGCCGCGATGATGGGGATGGTGTGATCGGGCTTCAGTTCCAATCGGCTGCTCATAGCTCTCCCCCTTCGCATCCGATCGACATGCCTGGGAGAAGCATTCAGCAGGATGGCTCTTCCGGGAGCCTCTCCGTACTGTTAGACTCCGCGAAGGCGGCTTTAGTTCTCGGCCCACGTGTGGCTGCGGGGGGGAGTGGGTGACAGGACACTGGATCGGGGCAGGAGCCAGCCCGGAGGGAGGCCGCCTCCGCCGCCCGCACCATCTGCCGGGGAGAGGCGACAGCAGCCCCGGCCCGCTACAGGTACCCCAGCGCCTTCAGCTCTCGGATGGCGTCCTCGTCGGGCGTTCCGGCCTCCGAGTCGCCGATGGCCAGGCGCAGCTTCTCCTCCTGCTCGGCCACCCGGTCCCGCTCCTCGCCGAGCGCGCCGCAGATATCGGGATGCTCGGCCGCCAGGTCCTCGTCCTCAGCCCTGGCGCTTTCGAGATCGAACAACTGGTCCACCCGGCCCCTCTGCCGATAGCGGCTGAGCAGCTTCCATCGCGTCTCGCGAACGCAGGTGAACTTCGGGGACAGACTGGAGAAGACGTACTCGCTCGGCCCTTCCGGGTGGGCGCCGGTCTGCAGGTAGGGAACCAGGCTGCGGCCCTGCACGCGGTGCGCCATCTCGGCCCCGGAGAGATCGAGTATCGTCGGGTAGAGGTCGAGCGTGGAGACCATATCATCCACCATGAAGGCTTCCCGCTGGTCGGGCAGCGCGATGACGAGGGGCACGTGGATCAGCTCCTCGTAGAGCGAGTTGCCGTGGCCGGTCAAGTCGTGCTCGCCGAACAGCTCGCCGTGGTCTGACACCACCAGCACCAGCGTGTTCTCCGACAGCCCGCGCTCGTCCAGCGCCTCCAGCAGAGTCGCCAATGCATCGTCCGCCTTCCGGACGCCCCCGGCGTAGAGGTCGAGTATCCGGTCGACGTGGTCCTGCGTCACCTTCGACCAGTTCTGAGGACGCTGGAACCAGAACAGGTTCAGCCGCTTCCAGTAGTCATCGTACTTGTCGGGCTCGACCGGCGCTCTGTCCCGGCGCACCTTCAG
>JALGXV010000415.1 GCA_029821885.1 Candidatus Hebobacteria bacterium | reverse complement strand
CAGAGCGCCCGGATGCCATCCGGGCGCTCTGGCTGGGTGTGAGTGCAGAAGGGAGCAATGATGCGTGTGGCTCGGTCGCGGCTGGCGCAGTGGGGCGCTGAGGGGGATGCAATCCGCGTAGAGACTGATCGGGCGTGGAGCCTAGTGCTGTGGGAGAAGGCGCAGTACGTGCCGTGCTGGGACCTCGGCGGCGACGTATGGTTCACCCCCGAGTGGATGGAGACCCACTCCCCCGAGGACCCTCACTGCTATGAGCCAATCATGGACAAGGAGTGTCGCTTCAGCAGAGCGGCGGTCCTCGAGAACGGGCCCGCTCGGGCCGTCGTCCGCTGGGACTACGCCCTGTGCGACAGTCTCTACCGCGTGTTCTGGGGCAACACCCGCGCTGAGGAGCGGTACCGCGTCTATCCCGACGGCATTGCCGTCCGCCATCTCGCCGGCTGGCCCGGCGACCAGGCTGCCGACCAGCTCAACGCGGTCCTCTGGGAAGTCCAAGAGTTCATCGTCATCAACGGTGTCGGCGTTCACCCAGAAGACGTTATCGAGCCCATCGGGTTCACCCTCGCGAACCTCGCCGGCGACGCGATCGAGCTGAAGTGGCCGAACCCCTTCGACCAGTACACGCACCTGTGCACGGTCTACCCGGAGATCGCCGAGTGGTCCGAGTACATCGGGCTGGTCCACTTGCGCAACCATCCCGATCCCTTCGTGGCCTTCCCCCGCAATCCGCTCCTCTTCGCCTATGCCGAGTGCGGCGAATGCGGGAGGCCTCATCCGCAGATCTGTGGCTTCGCCGGCGCGGCCAACTACAGCCACTGGCCCGCCAACGACTCCACCGACTTCGTCGGCTGGGTCGAGGCCAGCCCGGAGGAGGTGGGCACCCGCGCCACGCACACGTCCTTCTTCAGCACCGGCTACAGCTACGCCGGCAAGACGCCCCCGCGGCCCAGCTCCTGGCTCTTCCTGACCGGCGCCGTTCCCGGCGGCGTAGAGGAAGCGCGCGCCCTGGCCGGCTCGTGGCTCACCCCGGCCCACGTCGAGACCTCGCACCTCTTCGAGGGCTACGCCTACAGCGAGCGAGCCTATCGCGTTCGCGTGAACAAGGCCGGGCCGGTCTCACTGCGCCTCCGTCCGGTCCGTCCGATCGTGAACCCGGTACTGCGTCTCTACTCCTGTGCTCCACCGGTGGAGGTCGCGCTGAACGGTGCGCATCTCGATCCGGCGGAGTATCGGTCACAGCAAGTTGAGCAGGATCTCCTGTTGTGGATCAACCGGACGTTGGACAGTGAGACGACGATAGAGATTGCCCCCGCGCAGTGATGGCGGCCGGCGGGTGCACGCATGAGAGCGTGCTCGGGCCCGCCGCGCAGTGCCTGCGGAATGTCGAGGCGGCGGCGCGTGAGCGAGTACACCACAGACCAATCAGGGGCCAAGAGACTGACACACGACCCGGCGGAGCGCGACAAGGCAGGCCGCCCGCTGCCAAGGCGGGCTCTCCTGCTGGGCATCGTCCTCGTCGTTGTCGTCGTCATCGCAGTGGAGTACGGCGAGCTCGTCACACAGGTTGGCGAACTCGTCAGCAGCTCCCTCATGATGATCGTCACCTGTCTGCTGTTGACCTTCCTCGCCGCGAACTTCCTGCTCCGACGCCGCAAGCCCGGGTGGAGGCTCTCCCGCGCTGAGATCCTCTACCTGTTCATCATGCTCACCGCCGCGTGCAACATCGCGGGCGTCGGCATGGTCCAGTTCATCGTCCCGATGCTCGGCCACATCTTCCACTTCGCGAGCCCGGCGAATCGATGGGAGCAGTTCCATCCCTATGTGCCGATGTGGCTTGTCCCCGAGGAGTCCGTGCTCGACGGCTACTACGCAGGGCAGAGCAGATTCTTCACGGCCGATATTCTCGCGGGGCTGCTGCGCCGCCAGTGGGTCGAGAAGGAGCGGCTCTCCTTCCCCATTGTCTACTTCCCGCTCGAACTCACCAGGGAAGACACCTCTCTGTGGCGCGACAGGCTCCTCTGGGTGGGCGTCGGCGTTCCCGTCATTCTCCACTCGCTGGCGGCCCTCAACCACCTCTATCCATCTGTGCCCTATGTCCCGCTCAAGCCGACTGAGTCGCTCCGACTCGGGCAGTTCTTCCCTCCTGGCCATCCGCTCTCGGTCATCACCCTCGCTTTCTATCCCATGGCCCTTGGCATTGCCTACTTCGCGCAGACGGAGGTCCTCTTCAGTTGCTGGTTCTTCTACTGGGTCGCGCGGCTGGAGGAGATGGCGTCGATCGCCCTCGGGTTCGGCGGACCCATGTCGCAGTCCGACATGCCCTATCTGAACCAGCAGTCGCTGGGCGCGTTTGTGGCCTTGGGTGCCCTCGCCCTCTGGCTGGCGAGGGGCGAGATCGCTCGAGCCCTTCGGGGGGCCTTCGGGATGCGCACCCGAGGGGAGGAGGAGCCTGTCCCCCCTAGAGCGGCGATCTATGGGTTCTTGGCCGCCGGCTGTTTCCTCGTCTGCTTCTGCCTCGCCATCGGCATCCCGCTCCACGTTACGGGCCTCTTCTTCTCTATCTACTTCCTCGTCGTTGTCGGCTTCAGTCGCATCCGTGCTGTCGCCGGGCTTCCCTGGCTGTTCGGTCCGAACCATCCTCCCCACATCTTCATGGCCTGGGCTGTCGGGCCGCGCAACATCTCCGCGCAGGCCCTGACCAGCCTCAACTACCTGCAGTGGTTTGACTGGGATTACCGCGGCACCGCCATGGCCCACCAGATGGAGGCCCTCAAGCTGTCTACCTCCGCGGACCTCCGGACTCGGGATGTTGTCAAGGGCATCCTCATTGCGGTTCCGCTGGCCATCGCCGTGTCGTACCTGGCCATACTTGCGATCGCCTATAATCTCGGCGCCGAGTCGGAGAAGATCGAGCAGTACCGCATGAACTGGGCCGGCATGCCGCTGAACCTCCTCACAACATGGGGCGAGAGCCAGAGAGGTCTTGGGTGGGACGAAATCGGGGGCGGGGCCGCGGGCGCCGCCGTGGTGCTATTGCTGAGCTTCGCGCACACGCGCCTGATCTGGTGGCCGTTCCACCCGGTGGGTTACGCGCTGTCCTGCACGTTCACCTTGGAGTGGCTCTGGTGTCCGCTCTTCGTCGTATGGCTTGTCAAGCTTCTCATTCTGCGCTATGGGGGAATCCGTCTCTACCGCCGCGGGATTCCCTTTGCAGTTGGGCTGATCCTCGGTGACTACGTGGTGGCACTCCTGTGGGCCGCTGTCGCCCTCGTCACCGGTGAGCACATGTATTCGACGTTCTGGAACTAGGAAGGAGCTGCAGATGAAGACCGAAGCGCTCCGCCTCGTGAAGGCGGGGAAGATGGACATCGTGGAAGTTGAGGTCCCCGATCCTGGACCCGGGCAAGTGATGATCGAGGTGAAGGCGAACGGGATCTGCAAGGGAGATATCGCGCTCTTCACAGGCGAGATGAACTACGGGTATCCCTTCTTCCACGGGCACGAGCCCGCCGGCGTCATCGCCCAGACCGGACCAGGCGTGACGGCATTCCAGGTCGGCGACAAGGTCACCTGTCTGGGCTCGCCCTCCTATCGGCGACATATCCTGGAGTCCGTGTGGAACGTGGCGAAGATCCCGGATCAGTCGGCGGACCTCGCGCTGTGGATAAGCGAGCCACCGGCGTGCGCCGTGAACGGTGTGCAAAGCTCGGAGCTCAAGATCGCCGACAAGGTTGCCCTGCTCGGCTGCGGCTACATGGGGACGCTCGTGCTCCAGACAATGCCGCGGGAGTTGTTTGCCCGGCTGGTGGTCATCGATCCAGACAAGGACAGACTGGCACTGGCGCGCAGGCTTGGCGCAGAGCCCTATGATCCAAACGAGACCGACCTGCAGGCACTCGCCGACGAGATCGG
>JALGXV010000131.1 GCA_029821885.1 Candidatus Hebobacteria bacterium | reverse complement strand
GCGGTCGCCCTCTACCGAAGCGGCTCAAGCACCTCGGGCCGAGGCGAGGACCTGAACGAGGAGCAGGGGCAACAGCTCCTCATACTGGCTCGGCGGGCGATAGAGGAGTACGTCGCGGCCGGACGCCGGATTGCGATCAAGGACTTGGACCCCGTCTTGCTGCGCCCGGCGGCAGCCTTCGTGACCCTGAAGAAGGACGGGAAGCTGCGCGGCTGCATGGGCAGTCTCGAGCCGAGCCAGCCGCTCGCCGAGACTGTTCGCGACAGGGCGATCATGGCGGCGTCCAGGGACTTCAGGTTCTCCCGAGTCAGGGCTGAGGAACTCCCTTACCTTGACATGGAGGTGTCCGTGCTATCGCCCTTGCGGCGAGTCGCGAGCCCCGAGGACATAGACATCGCCAGACACGGGGTGGTCGTCGTCCAGGGGTCGCTCAGTGGAGTCTACCTGCCACAGGTGGCAGAAGAGAAGGGGTGGAGCAGGGATGTTCTCCTGTCCCACCTCTGTCGAGAGAAAGCGGGACTGCCGGCCGATGCCTGGCAGAAGGGCGCGGCGCTGTATGTGTTCACTGTGCAGTCGTTCCTGTCGCCTGCCCCAGGGACGGAGGCTGATGTCAAAGACTGAGCGGAGGGACGATGCGGAATCCGGCGGGGCGGGGGTCAGCCGTCTGAGCCGGCGCACCCTCCTGAAGGCCGGCCTCGGTGCGGCCATCGGGGTGGGATACGTCGCCGGTGTGGCCAAGCTGGGCAGTGGCGCGCGACCGGAAGACTCGTCGCTCCCGGCGCGCGGGACGCAGGACCTCTGGCGCCATCCGGCGAGCCACTTCGAGAAGCGGCCGAAGAAGCACGTCAGATGTGTTATCTGTCCAAACCACTGCCTCGTCGCGCGCGGCGGCCGTGGCCGCTGCGAGACCAGGGAGAACAGCGACGGGGAGTACTACACGCTGGTGTACGGCCGTGCGGCCTCAGTGAACATTGACCCGATAGAGAAGAAGCCCCTCTTCCACGTTCTCCCTGGCAGCCCGATCCTCTCCTTCGCGACCGCTGGCTGCAACCTCGAGTGCAAGAACTGCCAGAACTGGCGGCTGTCCCAGGCGCGTCCTGAGGCGCTGCGGGCCATACACCTGCCGCCCACAAGGCTCGTCGAGGCCGCCCAGGAGCACGGCTGTTCCCTCATCGCGGGCACCTATAACGAGCCAACAGTCTTCTTCGAGTATCTGCGCGATGTCGCCATGGAGGGCAACAAGCGCGGCCTCCGGACGGCAATGGTCAGCTCAGGCTACATAGAGAAGACGCCCATGCTCGAGCTGTGCCAGGAGCTGGCCGCGATCAAGATAGATCTCAAGTCCATGAGCGACAGCTTCTACCGGACCAACTCCGAGGGGAGCCTCCAGCCTGTCCTCGACTCAATCGAACGCGTCAAAAGCCAGGGAGTATGGCTGGAGATCGTCTATCTCGTGATCCCGACTCTCAACGACAGCGAGAAGGAGATCACGAATCTCGCCCGATGGATCAAGACCCATGTGGGCGCGGACACGCCACTCCATTTCAGCCGATTTCATCCAGCCTACCGGCTGACTAGGTTGCCGCCCACGCCGTACGAGACGCTTGACCGCTGCCACGAGATCGCTCGCGCCGAGGGGCTGCATTACGTGTACGTCGGGAACGTCCCGGGCACTCCCGCACAGAACACGTTGTGTCCCAAGTGTGGGAGGGAACTCATCCGTCGCCAACACTTCCGTATAGCCGAAAACCATGTGAAGCAAGGGCGGTGTGAGTTCTGCCAGCAGGCGATCCCGGGCATCTGGTCGTGACCGCGGACGTCACCAAGACGCGCCCTGGCATTCCGGGCCGCCTCCTTCTCGCCACGCTCGTGCTCGGCCTCACGGCACTGATCGCTCAGGTCGTGCTCACCAGGGAGCTGCTTTCGGTCTTCCTCGGCAATGAGCTATCCATCGCATTCGTGCTGGCCGTCTGGCTGGCCACCGTCGCCATGGGCAGCGCGGCCGGAGCGCGCATCGTCGCTCGGATCCAACAGCCCGAGCGGGCCCTGGCGTGGAGCCAGTTGCTCATGGCCGTCGTGCTGCCGTCGTCCCTGATGATCACCAGGTCAGTCCAGCCGCCGGGGCTGACTCCCGGGGAAGCCTGGGGACCGGGCTCCATGTTGCTGGTCTCGCTCGAGACCATGGCTCTCGTCTGCATCATGGCCGGTCTGCAGTTCGTGTTCGCCGCCTCCGCAGCTGCCGGGCAAAAGAGAGGAAGCTCTGAAGAGAAGGTCGCTCCCGTGGGCTACGTCTATGCTCTGGAAGCGATCGGTGCCGTGCTTGGAGGCATCGTCTTCCACCTGTGGCTCTCCCAGCACGTGATTGCCGTTGGGGTCCTCGCGGGCCTGGGGGTCCTAAACGTCGCCTCGGGCCTTGTCCTCCTATGGTCAGACCCAAGGCTTCAATCGAGGATCGCCGCCATCTCAGTCGCCTTGCCGCTGGCCTTACTGCTGGGAGTTCTGCTCGCCCGCGCATCCGAGGCCGACCTCGCCTCCCTGCGCGCAAGCCCCCGGTGGAAGGGCCATGAAGTCATCTCCCACTTCCCCTCCAAGTACGGCGATATCATCTTCGCCCGCCGCGGCAAGCAGATCTCGCTTTTCCAGAGTGGTGTTCTGCTGGGGACCACCGAAGATGATTACGCGAACGAGGTCACAGCGCATCTCCCTCTGCTCTTCCACCCGGCGCCCGAGCGGGTGCTGCTCCTGGGCGACTGCATCACCGCCGTTCCGGCCCACATCGCAAGCCACGGGGTCAACCTCAAGTGCGTCGATCTCGACCCGCAGGTCGCGTCTGCCATGAGGGAGGGCAGCCGCCCGATTCCGCTCTGGGGCCGCGATCCGCGCCTTCCCCTGCAGTTCCAGGATCCCCGCCGATTCGTCCGGAGCGCTTCGCCGGCCGGCTACGACGTCGTAATCGTCAGCGTTCCTGACCCCACCACGGCGTCGCTCAACCGCTTCTACACCCGGGAGTTCTTCCAGGAGGTGAAGCGCGCGCTGGCCCCCGATGGTCTTCTGGCCATCACGCTCTCAGGCTCCACCCATCACCTCAGCGGCCCCGTACTGCTTTCGGCGGCCGTCACTGAGGCGACCCTCCGCCAGGTGTTCCCCGGCGTTCGCCCCGTCGCCGGCGACACCATGTTCTTCCTCGCCTCGGACGACCTCGACCTCCTCCAGGCGGATGCGGATGCGCTGGCGAGTCGCCTGCACAATCGCGGCCTGGCAACCGGATTCGTCAACGACGCTTGGCTTCGCGACGCACTCCTCCCCTTCCGCGCCGACCTCATTCAGCAGCAGCTCGCGGAGGTCCCTGATCCCCCCATCAACACCGATCTCACTCCCATCAGCTACTACCACCAGACGCTCATCTGGCTGGACCAGCTCTCGCCGCGACTCGCCGGGACGGCAAGAAGGCTCGGCAACATACACGTGTGGTGGGCGGCAGTGGCGCTCCCGGCGGCGGCTGTCGCGATGTTCATCATGCGACGTCGGTGGCACCGTCTCCGGCCACTCGTACTCCTCATCGCCATCGCGGCAATCGGCGCCTTCGGAGTGGCCGTAGAAATACTCGGGCTGCTCGCCTTCCAGGCCGCGTCGGGCTATCTGTACCACGCGCTAGGCGCGCTTATCGCCGCCTTCATGGCGGGCCTGGCCATAGGGGCGGCCATTGTCAGCGCGCGCTCGCTCGACCAGTCGGCCGCCGCTCGGCTTCTGCTGTCCGGGCTGCTCACGTCCGCTCTCGTCGCCGCCCTGCTGCCTGGACTGCTCAGTGCGGTTGTGCCTGTGCCGGCCCTGGCGGCGGTGGCCGTTGCCATCCTCCTGGCGCTGGTTGGCTCTCTCGTTGGCGCGGTGTTCCCCGTGGCAGTCTCGCTCTACCGTCGCGAGCAGATGGCCTCAGCCGCTGGCGGGGCGGTCTACGCGGCCGATCTCGTGGGGTCCGCCGGAGCGGCCGTGTTCGCGGGAGCGTTCGCCGTACCGCTACTCGGGGTGAGGGGAACGGCTCACTTCACGGCGTTGCTGCTTGCGGCCGCCCTGCTGCTCGCCCTTCCACTGCTGCGGCGCTCCGCATGATGTCTCGTCTCAGGAGCGGCCGAACCTGCGCGCCACCTCGTCCCGGGAAAGCCCTCGCAACTGCAGCGCTATGACCAGCAGGCCGGCGCAGATCAGAGCGGCGGCAAGCCGCATGCGACCCGTGGGACTCAGCAATGGCTTCTCTGCCGGAGACAGGATCTGAGCGCCGGGAGACGGCAGTGCCTCCGGCCTTGACTCCAGTTCGGCCAGCAGTCTGTTGCGCTCCTCCCAGCTCTCGGAGAGAAGGAGATAGCTGACCGTGCCCTTCCAGCCTGCGGCAGAAAGGGCATCTTGCACCTCCGGCGACGGGTCCATGACAAGCGACACATCGAACAGCGGCACCAGCGGCTGAAGGATGGCACATATGCTCACGGGGTGGCCGGCAAGCGAGATCGTGCCTCGCTCGAGCTGGCTGTCGAAGCCGGCCAGTCCGTGTCCGGTGCTCTCCTCAGGCAGAACGCCGAGGGCGCAGTCGCTGTTGCGCAGCTTGCGCAGCAGCTCCGGGACGAACAGCACCTGTCCTGGGCGATCGCCAACCGGGTTCCGCATCACCACCACCCGGACTGCGCCCATCCCATCCAGGGCAGGTGTAATCGCGCTCTCCGCGATCGGCGAGGTGTCGGCCACCTCTATCATATACTCGAAGCGGCCGCGACTGCCCGGCAGCACGCACAGGCCCACCGCGAACACGGCGACCCCGAGAAGCACGAGGATGACCGCAGCATATCGCTTCACAGTGGCCTTCCTCCTGACATGAGTAATGCTTGCTGTATCGCGCGCATCAGCGACCAGAGGTCAGCAGATAGCTCAATGCCGGCTTCGTCGGCTTCCATAAAGGCCACCCTCGTCGCCTCGTACGCGTGGGCGAAGCGCGTGTCGCGCGGGTTGAGACTCGAGATTAGGGCCACTGCTGCCTCTACATCGCGCTTGGCTTGCTCGTGGTCACCCAGGCGGAGGGTCAATCGTGCCAGCATGGCCTGGCCGAGCGCGTTTCTGGGCTGGTGCTCCACGGCCGTGCGCAGCAACTGCTCGACGTCTGCCAGGGGCCAGCCCTGGTCTATGTGAAGATCGGCCAGCCTGACCGCCGTCGTGGTGAAGTCAGGGGCGAGTTGAAGCGCTCGCCTCATACTGCGCGCCGCCCCCTCCGGGTCCCCCGTCCTCACCTGCGCCTGGCCGAGCAAGGCATAGGCATCCGCGTCGTCGGGATGTTGGTGGGCCGCACTTCTGAAGGCATCCTTCGCGCTCTCATAGTCTTGCGCCAGAACATGAGACTGCCCGAGGTAGTACCAATCTCGGTTCGCGCCACGCTGTCGCCGCACACCATAGGCGTCCGAGTTGACGAACAGAGCGAGGCCGGCCAGCAATGTGAGGGACAATACCAGCAGTCCAAACCGGTGTGCCCTCAGCATCCCCACTAGTTCCAGCCCAGCAAAGGCGGCCAGCACAGACAGGGCCGGTAGGATGGGCATTCGATACCGGGCCGCGACGAAGAACACGCACACGGCCAGCATCTGTGTGACTACGAAGAGGGTGAGAAGCCATGTCTCTCGGCTTCGCCAGCCCCCGAGGAGCATCCCAAGCAGGCCCAGAGGGCCGACAACCGCAAACGTGAGCGGCATTGCGCGCAGCAGCGAGGAGCGCTCCCGGCCCCACTGATAGCTGACGTTGTTCGGGATCTCATAGGCGTTCCAGAACAGGCATGACTTCTTGAAGAACAGGCCGAGCGCAGCGCGAGGCTCATCCCTCAGGAACTGGACCGCCCGGGCGCGCCAGTAGGCGTCCTGCATGGCGGAGTTCATCTTGCCCTGGAACATCGCCTCATGCCAGGTACGCTCCCAGGCGATGCCGGAAGGGATCGGCGAGTACCCGTTCGAGTGCGGGTTGTTACCCGTGTAGAAGTTGATCCCACCTGTAGCCGAGATGGGGACGAAGCGCCGTGCTATCACGTAGTTCCTGCCGGTGATCGGGGCAATCGGCAAGACCACCCCCAGCGCCAGCAGGCCGATGATTCCAGCCGCTCGGCGCCACCCAGGATCTCGCCGGAACCAGATGAGCACGCACACCGCCGTCGTGACGCCGAGCAACAGTAGATTCGGCCTGCTCAGACCGAGCAATCCCAGCACGAGGCCGGATGCGAACCAGAGGCCGCGGTGTTCAGGGTTCCGGAACGCGCTCAGGGCGAGGAGGAGGAAACTTGTCGCCAGCAGCGTTGCCAGGGCCGTGTCGAGGAGCTGCCCCTCCCGGTAGATGCCGGGGCTGTAGCTCGCCAGAAGGAGGCCGGCGATGAGTCCGACCGCTGTGCCATATACGCGCCGGCCGACCAGATAGGTCAGCCCGCAGGTCGCCGCTCCAGCAAGCAGCTGGAGCAGATGCGCTGAGTAGAGACTTGCCTCGCGGGAGCCCCACATCCACTGGTTGAGGGCCAGGAAGTAAGCATACAAAGGAGCCTTCGCCAGCACCTCGGGATTACCGATCCAGCTTGTCTGAAGCAGAATACCGGCCCACTTCCATTGTGTTCGCGAGTCCAGGATCGGATAATGGAAGAAGGGCCAGCTCCGAATCTGGTAGAGGTAGACGAGCCGGGGCACGGCCGCGACGGCGATGACGGCACAGAGGTGAAGCCGCCAATCCGAGGACCACGTCCGGGCTCTTTGCAGACTTCTGCTAAGCATGCTCACATCCCGTCTGGCGCTGACTTGCTCTACGTTGCTCTCGGAAGTCGCACCATGCCTATCGACTACGGGGGCCCACCCCCAACATAGCCGAGAGCGCCGAGCTGCTGGCGCACAGCGTCGGTGATGTCGACCTTGGGCGCAGGCGCGACGGCGGACCGCTCGCGCCAGTGCCGCTGTTCCCACATCCAGCGCGCGATGAGGATCTCATCGTAGGCCGCGCGGACGGGGAGCTCCTCTGCCAAGTCCGTCTCTTCCCTAGGGTCTGCCCGGGTATCCCAGAGACCTAGAGACTTCTTAGTCGCCGTCTCCTGCGGCGGCACTGAGACGTCGACCACGCGCTTGAACCCGTCCTCGTCGATCACACACACGAGATCCAGGTCGTTGCTGTCCCAATAACAGGTCTCCGCGTAGATGCGACGGCTGGGCCGGGGCGCCGCCAGCTTCACCAGCTGCTCCAGACGCCGCCCGGGCAACTCATATGGTAGCTCCGGCCTCACTCCGACCTCCGACAGGATTGTCGGCATGATATCGATCAAGCTTGCCCGCTCAGCAACTCGTACTCCCCCGTGCCGGTTCTGCGGGAATCGCACCGCGAACAAGATGTGCATGTCCTCCTGGTTGAGCTCCCAGCCATGACCAAATGTATCATGTTCACAGAAGGCCTCACCGTGGTCCGACACCAGGAGGATGAGGGAGTCCTCATATCGCCCGGCATTCCGAAGCACCTCGAGGAACCCCGCGAATCCCTGATCTGCCTCGTACACGTCCGCGTCGTACCGATCGAGGAGATGTTGCACATCCTCTTCCGAGAGATCGGGATACAGCACGTCGAGCGCGTCCAGGGCCTCCTGCGAACCGTCGCACCGCCCCTTGAACCCACGGTCGAATCTGCGCAGGTTCTCGGGCCGAGGAGTGTACGGGCCGTGCGGCTCCACCGTATGCAGGTACAAGAATACCGGCCTGTCGGGATCTTCCTGTGCCAGGGCGCGCTCGGCCATCGCGTTGACCCAGCCTGCGGGCGCCTGGCGATACGCGAGATCGTCCCATCCCTGATCGAACCCCATGGCCGGCGTCACGTGCCCATTCGTGACGTACGCCCGCGTGCCATAGCCGACCTCTCGCAGAATCTCCGGTAGCAGAACCGGCCAGTCGGCCAGGCCATCGCCGTAGTGCACGACCCCGTGAACGCTGGCGTAGAGGCCGCTGAGGATCGTTGCCACCGACGGCCGCGTCCACGTTGCCGCGGTATGCGCATCCTCGAACAGCGTGGCCTCCGCCGCAAAAGCGTCGATGGCAGGCGAGGTGTCTCGGTCGTATCCGTAGCACCCGAGATGATCTGCCCGCAGCGCGTCGATCACGTAGATGAAGACATCGGGCAGACGCTCAGGCCTGCGGCCGGGCAGAGACAGCGGCGCGTCGTCGGCGGCGAGGTCGGCGGGCACATAGGGCTCAATCCGGTTCTCGAGACGGAGCGCTGGCACCGGCTTCAGGCGCAGTTGCAGCCGCGCTCCGCTTGGCACGCGGAAGGCGTGCCACA
>JALGXV010000130.1 GCA_029821885.1 Candidatus Hebobacteria bacterium | reverse complement strand
GAGCTCGTCCAGCTCGTCGAACTCGTACCAGGCCGAGTTGTCGAGGAACTGCACCGCGACGGTGCCGGCGGCCGGGTCGATAGAGAGGATCGTCCCCACGTCGCCGTTGAAGATTTCCTTCGTGTAGTTGTTGACCGTCTGCACGACCCGGTCGCCCTCGCGCAGCACCTTCTCGCCCCGGCGCGCCTCCTTCGCCTCTTCCCGCGGCGGATTGAGAGCATCCTGCAGCACCCTGTTGAGGTGCACCGTGCCCAGCGTGCGCTTGTTCATGGGAGTCAAGACCTGGATGTCCTGTCGCCGGAAGCCGTCCCGCGGCAGGTCCTCGCCCACGAGCTTCGCGATCCGTTGGATCAGGGCATCTTGATCTGGCTCTGAGATGAGGAGGCAATCGTCGTCGGCTCGCGGGGGCGTGTGGAACTCCGGCGCCCGGCCCGAGTTCACGCGGTAGGCGTTCATGACGATCTGGCTCTCGCGGTCCTGCCGGAAGATCTCGGCGAGGCGCGCCACCGGCACGGTCTTCGAATGGATCAGGTCGCGCAGGACGAGGCCCGGCCCGACCGATGGGAGCTGATCGACGTCGCCGACGAGAATGAGCCGCCCCTTGTCCGGCACGGCCTGGGCGAGCGCCCACATGAGCTCGATGTCCAGCATCGAGGCCTCGTCCACGATCACCACGTCGGCCTCGAGCGGGTGGTCCTCATTCCGGCGGAACTCCCAGGCGACGGGATCGATCTCGAGCATCCGGTGGATCGTCTGGGCGGGCCGGCCGGTCACCTCGGAGAGACGCTTGGCGGCGCGGCCGGTCGGGGTGGCCAGCACGACGTCACACCCCGAGGTCTCGAAGAGATCGACGATGGCGCGGGTTACCGTCGTCTTCCCGACGCCGGGCCCGCCGGTGAGCACGACCACCTTCTCGGTGAGCGCCAGCTTCACGGCCTCGGCCTGCTGCCGGGAAAGGGCCGCCGTTCCCACCATGCGGTCCCCGCGGAGCCACTCGTCCAGCGACTCGCCGGCCACCTCGGTCTGAGGCTCCGCCTCCCGCAGCCGCCGCAGGTGCCTGGCGACCTCTCGCTCAGCGCGCCACAGCCGCGGCAGGTAGACTGCTTCCGCCGTGCCCTCGGGCGGACGGCCGGGGACGGGTCGCAGTTCCACTCCTTCCTCCACTGAGACCCAGTCGTTCGAGCGCAGGGCATCATAGGCGTCGGACAGCAAGTCCGCGTCATCGCACTGGAGCAGGCGCGCAGACTGCTCCAGCAACTGCTGTCTGGGCAGGAAGCAGTGTCCCTGTTGAGCGGCCTCCTGGAGGGCGTGAGTCATCCCGGTCTGGAGGCGGAAGGGCGATGTAAGCGGGAGCCCGGAAGCGCGGGCAATGCGGTCGGCCGACCTGAAGCCTATCCCCTCCACCTCCATCGCGAGCTGGTAGGGATTGCGCACGACCACCGAAACAGCCTCGTTTCCGTAGTGGCCGTAGATACGTATCGCCTGCGCTGAGCTGACTCCCATCCCTTGCAGCCGGACGAGTACCCCTTGTTTGTCATCGATGCGGTGCTGCCGCCACCGCTCCCCAATCGCCAGGGCCTGCTTCTCGCCGATCCTCTTGATCTCCGCGAGTCGCTCGGGTTCCTCGTCGAGGACGCGCAGTGTGTCCTCGCCAAATCTCGCCACGATCTGCGCGGCTCGCTTCTCACCGATCCCCTTTATCGCTCCACCGGCCAGGAATCGCTGAATCGCCTCCGGCGTGATGGGGCGGTCCACGTCATAGCGGGAGAAGCGAAACTGCTCACCGTACTGGGGATGGGTCGCCCAGTCTCCCCAGAGCCGCACGTCCATCCCCTGGCGCGCCTCCGCCAGGCACCCCACTACGGTCACGACGTCGCCCGCGCCGCTTTGCCCCTCACGGACGCGCAAGCGCGCCACCGTCCACCCGTCTTCCTCATTGTGGTGGCGCACCTGCTCGATCGTGCCGGCGAGCTCGCGCAGTTCTTCGGCCGGACCCTCACCGCTCATGTGAGCGGATGTTCGACATGCCGACTGCGCGACCTGCCGACAGCGAAAGGGTCGGCCTGCGCGTCATCTCCCCAACATCTCTACCCGTCCCTCGGAGGGCATCGCGAAGATCATGCTCCCATCCGCGTGCATCATCTCCAGATATGGCGTCCCGTCGGGACCCAGCCACATTCGGGCACGAGGCCGTCCGGCCTCATCGAATAGAGAGATGCCCGGCCCCCCTCCCGTCCCCGCGACCGGCTCCGCCTCGACCACGATCTCCTCGCCGTTCTTGAGCACGATCTTCGGCGACGATATCAGTACTGCCGGCGCCGTCGTTCCGAGTACAGCTCTGACCCTCCCCTCGGAGTCCACCAGCTCGAACCGCTGGGCGCGCACGATCTCCTGCCCAGCCTCGGTCGTCAGCCTTCCGCCCTCGGCCGCACCGTGTACGAGCGCACCGACCGAAGCCAACACACAGGCCGCTGCCACTGCCAGGAGCACTCTCACTCTCGCCATGGCGATCCTCCCTCAGGCGTTCTCGTATCACCATGGAGTTAGACAAGGAAGGCACTCGTGAAGTTACGCCTGCTTTCCGCCCCCAATGCGATCGGGGCAGGAGCGCTCTCCTGCCCCGACCCAACGTCTATGTCATCACCCATCCGTCGGTCCCGCAACTCGGGGGGGATGGGGTGTGACGTGCCGCCCTATCCGACGCCCGGGCCCCTCAGTTGAAGGCCCCTCCGCCTGAGCAGGGCCTCCAGGTCCTGACGCAGCCCGGTCGGGATGATGGCATCGAGGAACACCCGCCGCCAGGCGGGCTCCATGTTGGCGGCGACTTCTACCAGCAGCGAAACGTCGCCGGTCCGCCGCCATGCCGTCATCGCCTCCCGCCAACTCGCAACTGTTTCCCCGCTGACTGTCATCGTGTCTGCTCTCCGTTGATGCTGCGCCATCCGACGCCAGCACGAGTCTAGCTGACCTCCCCCGGATGCGCATCGACTGTGGTGAGGCCGATGTTGGTTGTGACACACACAGATGTCGGCTTTTCAAGCCAAACTCGGCTGCGGCCCCATGCCTTCGTTCTACAGAATGGTGGGCGGCTGGAGGACAGGGCTTCAGGAGAGAGGTATGTGCGGGTGTTCGGCAATTGGCTGGTAAACTCACATGCCGCCTGCAGAAGTGGGTTGACAGCGGGTGACGTGCCTCTAGAATCACATGCGGGCTGCTGTCCTTGACACCGCAGCAAGGAGGGAGACTGGAATGCCGAAGACGGCCAAGAGGACCGTTGCGGAACACAAGCTGGCGAAGAGCCACACGGGACACTCTCAGCACCTCTGCGATCTGGTGGCCAACCGCAAGATGGACCGCGTGGCCCAGCTCTCGAAGGGTGCGAAGTACCTCTGTCACATCTGCGGGCGCGCGGCGGCGAAGGCCGCGAACCTCTGCGAGCCGGTGCAGATCTGACTCGTCACATGCCGGAGGGAAGAAGCGGGGCCGCCTCGGCGGCCCCGCTTCTGTTTTGAGCCGAGGGTCGTTGCGCTGCTCCGCAGAAGTCTATCCGGCGACGTTTGTCGTTGAGGCGCGACCTGGGAGAGACTGCCCATGCCCACAATGCTCGCCGCTGTCCTGCACGACTTCGATGACCTCCGCCTCGAACAGGTCCCGGTGCCCGAGCCCACGGAGCACGGTGACGTGCTGGTTCACGTGAAGTCCTGCGGGATCTGCGCGACGGATTACAAGGCGGTCAAGGGCATCCGGCGGAACGTGAAGTTCCCTGTAGTTGTCGGCCACGAGCCGAGCGGCATCGTGGCGGCAGTCGGCCCGGGGGTGACGCAGTTCAGAGAGGGAGACGAGGTGATCGTCCAGCCCCTCGGCCATTGCGGTCTATGCGGGAACTGTCGCGTCGGCAACACGCACTACTGCGAGAACGCCTTCGTCACCGGCGGCGACGGGCCGGAGGACGTCCGGGACGGGGCGTTCGCCGAGTTCATGCTCACGAAGGAGAGCTCCCTCTTCCAGAAGCCCTCCAGTATCTCGTTCGACGCGGCCGCGGTCACCGAGCCGCTGGCGGGCGCCAGGAAGGGGGTCATCCAGCACAGCCAGATGCGGCTCGCCGACGATGTTGTCATTATCGGGACCGGCGGCATCGGCCTGTGCTGCCTGCTAGTGGCGAAGGCCGCCGGTGCAGCGCACCTGCTGGCCGTCGACCCCAGCGAGTACGCCCGCGAGAAGGCCCTGTCGCTGGGCGCCACCCATGCGATCGATCCGACGGAGGGAGATGTGAAGCCGCGCGTCTACGAGATTATCCCCCGCGGCCCGGACCTGGTGGTGGAGGCCGCGGGGACCATCGACGCGGTTCGGCTGATGGCCGATCTGCGCCGCAGAGGCACGAGGTGGAATGTCTTCGGCGTCACCACCCACGAGACGTTCGAGCTCGACGGCGGCCTGACTCACTTCCTCGAGGGACGGATGGACGCGAGCTTTGGGACCACCACCCTGGCCATGATGCAGTCGATCCGCCTGATGGAGACGGGCCTCGTAGATACGGAGCAGCTCATCTCCCACCGCTTCCCGCTCTCTCGGATCCATGACGCGCTGGCCGTCATGCAGGCCCCCGAGCGCGCCAAGGTGATCGTGAATCCCTGAACCCCCTCCCTTCAGGTGTTCCGATTCCGGGCGAAGCTGCGGCAGCCGGGGGGTCAGGCACCCTCCGCGTATCGTTCTTGCCACAAGTGCTCGTCATAGGGCGCCCGGCGGCCGGGACAGCCTTGCCGGGGACAAAGCTGGCAGCTCTCGAAGCTGATCTCGGTGGGGAAGTGAAGCCCTGACACAGACTTGATCGGAACCATGAGGAAGCTTCCGGTCAGGCAGACCCCGATCTTCTCTTCGACGTCGCCGAACACCGCGAAGAGCTGCTGCTGTTGAGTGATCGGCCAGTCTTCCAGCGACCCCGGCGACATTGATGACATCTTCCCTGGGCGGTACTTCTTGTCGATGTGCTCCCGCACGGCCGCCGCGGCCGCACCGAGGGCGATGATCCTCATCTCATCCAGCCAGTACTCCTTGATGGGATCGCCCTCGACCCCCGAGATCTCGTCCAGCTCGCGGCCGCAGGTGGCGACGTACGGAAAGACGCGATGAGCGTTCTCGAGGTTAACCGTGAGCACGCGGCTCGTGAACTCCACACCGCCGAACTCCACCGTGTTGTTCGCCCGGCTTCCCACATAGCACATGTCCACAACCGCCTTGGGATTGACGATGTCCCGCACTTGCTCTGCAAGTGCCGTCAGTTCCTCTGCGTCGGGGCTGTCGGGCTCTACATGGAGGCGGCGCAGCAGCTCCTCCAGCTTCGACTCGACCGGGATGTTGGCGAGGATTTCCATCTCTGATTCCTGACTCTCCTGATGGCACCCCCTTCACGGGGGAGCACATCGACTGCGTGCTGTCATATCTTACCCCTATGTCTCAGAGTGCCTGCCGACTCCGCCTCGCCAGTGTGCCGCCTGGACGGCGCGCGGTGACGGCTGCCTCGACTCCAGCAGGGGCCGGCCGGTGGCCGTTCGAATCAACTCCGTGAGCTGTGTCAGCCAGAAGGGAGGCAGCATGCTGAAGATCGTCTTCGTGGGCGCCGGCTGGTTCGCCAACCACGTCCACGGACCCGCGCTGGCTAGGTACGCTGAGGAGCATCCCGGCGAAGTCGACTTGGCCGCAGTATGTGTACGCAAGAACGTCGACCGCGCGCAGGATTTCTGCGAGAAGTTCGGCTTCAGCCGAGTCTACACCGACCTCGAGGAGATGCTCGACAAGGAACAGCCGGGCGCGTGCTGGGTCGTGACGCCGATAGACGCGACGCGCCGAGTCGCCGGCCGAGTCATGGAGCGACGTGTGCCCGTGTTCTTGGAGAAGCCGCCTGGGGCCAACCTGCAGGAGGCTCAGGAGCTGGCGGCGATCTCCCAGAGAGCCGGCACGCCGAACATGGTCGCGTTCAACCGCAGGTGGGCCCCCTCCACGCGGAAGGCCCTCGAATGGGCGCGCGAGATCGGTCCGGTGGAGCACATCTACGCGCGTATGCTCCGCCCACAGCGCATGGACCGGACCTTCGCCTTCGGCACCGGCATTCATCTGCTCGACTGTGTTCGCTCCCTCGGCGAAGCCACTGTGGGAGGCCTGACGGAGTCTCGAACCGTCCGCTGGCGCTCAGCCGCTGGCGACGCCTCTCCTGCCACAGAGGCGCCGGCGAACCCAGGCGCCGAATCGCCGACAGATGTCTACAACTTCCATGTCGATATGGTCTTCGAATCGGGGGCCCGTGCCCGGTGCGACATACTTCCAGCCTGCGGCATGTTGGAGGAGTCATACATCCTGTTCGGCGCGAAGAAGTCAGTGAGCTACTGCTTGCCGTGGTCCGCTGGCTCGGTGGAGCTCGACGGAGGAGCAGAGGTCTGGTCCGAGGGTGAGGTCCGGGCATCAGAGAAGTGGTCCTTCGATCCGCACGACGTCTCCGGCGGCTTCTACGGAGAGGCGTGCGAGTTCCTCAGCGCGCTGACGGAAGGGCGCCGTCCGTCGCCATCCGCGGAGGAATCCGTGGCCTCGGTAGCCCTGGCAGCGGCCGTGCAAGAGGGGCGCGACATTGAGTTCTAGGACGACATAGGCGCCGATCCCAGGAAGGGACTGTCCGCACCAGGAAGCCCCCCTCAAGGCGCGTATGTGCTAGTATGCCGTGGTCGGAGGGAACATACCGATGGGCCAGGAGGACGTGCTATGCGACGCTCGATCCTAGTGATGCTGGTCGCCGTATCCCTCAGTGGCCTTGTCGGCACTGGGGCCGCTGGGCTGGACCGCCCACTTGCGTCACTGGTGCCGGCCGATGTCAGCACCTACGCCGAACTGGACCTAGATCGGATGCTGTGCAGGGCGCCAGAGACGGCGCCGCTCGCCGAGGCCTTCGGCCGAATGCAGAGCCCGCGGGTGCTGAGCGACCTGTTTGTGGAGGTCGCGGACGCGGAGGACCTCGAGGAAGTCACTGAGCTGCTCGACGTGCTGAGCCAGGCATCGGAAGCCGTGGGCCCCCGCATCGGATGGGCCACCTGGATTCCAGATGTGCAGTCGTTGCTGGGTGGGATGACGGAGCCCAGCGACCTGGGAGCTGTGCTCTCGATGATCCCCAAGGTGCTCATCGTGGCCGACGTCAGAGACAAGGATGTGTTCGACGAACTGCTCGACGGACTGACGCAGGAGCTCGGCGTGCCCGCGCTCACCACAGAAGGCGTCGGTGGGACTCGGGTCACCACTTTTGCCGAGGGGATAGTGGCGCTGGTCCGAGGCGAGGACTGGTTCGTCGTCAGCTTCCCG
Source organism: Candidatus Hebobacteria bacterium (assembly GCA_029821885.1). Taxonomy (GTDB): domain Bacteria; phylum Armatimonadota; class Hebobacteria; order Hebobacterales; family Hebobacteraceae; genus Hebobacterum. The sequence goes on along the minus strand of JALGXV010000130.1, from coordinate 1,048 downwards.
CCGGACCCGGCTCGCCTTGCCGCCGACCAAAGCCGTTCCAGCCAGCCGGACTCACTCTGGTCGAGCCCTGCCTATCAGGCGGTGATACGGAGGCTTCCCACCGACGCGATTCTGACGGAGTATGTGAGCGCGAAGTCGGTGAAGCAGCTTGTTGGCGTCGCCAACCTCCTGGCGCCGGACGCACAGCTGTCGTACCCCGGCGACGAGCCGCTCGGACTGGCAATGGGACTGCGCGTGGAGCACGTGCAGGGCCGCAGAATGGCAACGGCCTACTACACGGCCGATGTCGACACTTTGCCCTATCTGGTGGACGCGGCGCTGGCACTGCAGGTCGCCTTCATCCGATCGGAACTGGAGAAGGAGCGCGAATCCGAGGCGGCCGAGAAATGTGCGGCTAACATAGAGCTTCTCGGGACAGCGATGGAGGCCTATCTGGACGAGCACGGCGATCGGTTCCCCAACGCCGAAGCGTGGACTGAGGATCTTGAGCCATACGTCGATAGCCTGGAGTCTTTCAAGTGTCCCAAGGACGACACCGACGCACTCTCCAGCTACGGCATGAACGCGGCGCTCAGCGGCAAGTCGCTGGCGGAGCTGGACGATCCGGCCTCCGTCGTCGTTCTCTACGAGACGGCCAGCCCGGGAGATTCCCCGAGCGGCGGCCCCGCGGATGTCGTGTCCCCCGCCCGACACCCCGACGGGAATCACTACCTGTTCGCCGATGGACACGTCGAGCTGCTGGAGGGGGCGCCGAGCTTCGAGGTGGAGTGAGGAGACGCCAAGGGCTGGATGTTAGGCGTCCGGCGACAGCGGGACACAACCGTGGGCGAGACGCCTGGAGATCGGTTCGTGCTGGAAGTGCAGCGCGTAGCGGTGCACGGCCGGCCGACTTAGGGCCGCTACATGGGAAGCTGGAAGGCCCGCGCGATATAGACGGCCATCTGGTCCCGCGTCACGGATATCTCGGGATGGTAGAGTCCATCTGAGTATCCCTGCACGACCCCGGAATCTACGCAGAACTCCACGTGCAAGTAGGACCAGAACTGCG